>JAZQLC010000050.1:0-32378 GCA_045542485.1 Acutalibacteraceae bacterium | reverse complement strand
GTTGTTATTTGCGATTACGGCTTCATATCCCTCTTCCTTGAGTGCCCATACACAGTGTACTGAACAGTAGTCAAATTCGATACCCTGACCGATTCTGATAGGACCTGAACCGAATACGATAATCTTCTTCTTGTCGCTGTTCTTAGCTTCGATAAATTCAGCAGCTTCATTTTCTTCATCAAATGTTGAGTAGAAGTAAGGTGTCTGAGCCTTGAACTCACCTGCACAAGTATCAACCATCTTGTAAACAGCCTTTTTCTTCATAGGGCATTTCTGTCCTGAGATACGCTCAATAGTGCTGTCAAGGTAACCGAACTTCTTGGCTGTGAGGTACTTTTCTTCGTCAAGTGTACCATCAGCAAGCCATCTTTCAAGTTCAACAAGGTTCATGAACTTTTCAAGGAACCATTCATCTATAAGAGTGATTTCGTGAATTTTATCAATAGAAACATCACGCTTTAAAAGCTCGTAAACCTGGAACATTCTTTCGTCATCGGCATTGGCAATTCTTTCAAGAAGCTGCTTTGTTGAGAACTTTTCAAACTTCTTCATGTTCATAGTATCAATACCAAGCTCAATTGAACGTACAGCCTTCATGATAGCCTGTTCAAAGCTTGTACCGATTGACATTACTTCACCTGTAGCCTTCATCTGTGTGCCGAGAGTTCTCTTTGCATATACAAACTTGTCAAATGCCCACTTAGGGAACTTAACAACGAGGTAGTCAATTGTAGGTTCGAAACAAGCATAAGTGTTGCCTGTAACCTGATTTACAATTTCGTCAAGTGTATAACCGATAGCAATTTTAGTTGCAACCTTGGCAATAGGGTAACCTGTTGCCTTTGAAGCAAGAGCTGAAGAACGTGAAACACGTGGGTTTACTTCAATTACAGCGTAATCGAGTGTTTCAGGATGAAGCGCAAACTGACAGTTACAGCCACCCTCTACCTGAAGCTCTGAAACGATATTTACTGCTGCTGTTCTGAGCATTGTAAATTCCTGTGGTGAAAGTGTTACAGCAGGAGCAACTACGATACTGTCACCTGTGTGTACACCAACAGGGTCAACATTTTCCATAGAACATACTGTTATAGTATTATCCTTGCTGTCACGGATAACTTCAAATTCAATTTCCTTCCAGCCACTGATACACTTTTCGATAAGAACCTGTGTAATAGGAGAAAGTCTTAAACCATTCTTGGCAATATCACGAAGCTGTTCTTCATCATAGGCAATACCACCACCTGTACCACCAAGTGTGAATGCAGGACGTACGATTACAGGGTAACCGATTTCCTGAGTAAAGTCAACTGCATCTTCAATAGTTTCAACAACCTTTGAAGGGATACATGGCTGATTGATCTTTTCCATTGTATCCTTAAACGCCTGTCTGTCTTCAGCCTTGTGAATTGTTTCAGGATTAGCACCTAAAAGCTTTACATTGTTTTCATCAAGGAATCCTTCCTTTGCAAGCTGCATAGCGATAGTAAGACCTGTCTGTCCGCCAAGACCGGCAAGAAGGCTGTCAGGACGTTCTTTTTCAATAATTCTCTTAATTGTTTCTGCATTAAGAGGTTCAAGATAAATCTCATCAGCCAGAGCTTTATCTGTCATAATTGTTGCGGGGTTTGAGTTTACAAGAACAACATCAAGACCTGCATCTTTAAGCACACGGCAAGCCTGCGCACCGGCATAGTCAAATTCAGCAGCCTGTCCGATAACAATGGGACCTGAACCAATCACAAGTACTTTTTTGATATCTTTATTAAGCGGCATCAGTTTTTACCTCCCATCATTTTAACTACACAATCAAAAATTTTATCTGCATCTCTCTCATTAAGATCTGATTCCGGATGGAACTGAACAGAGAAAGCATTTTTATCTTCATAATCAATACCTTCGCAAGTGCCGTCGTTAACATTGATGTATGTAACCTTACCACCACATTTTTCAACGCTTTCAGCGTTTACTGTATAGCCGTTATTCTGGCTTGTGATATAAGTCTTACCTGTTTTAAGGCTCTTGACAGGCTGATTTGCACCACGGTGACCGAATTTAAGTTTTTCGATTTCCGCACCGTTTGCAAGTGCAAGAAGCTGATGACCGAGACCCTCAGCAAATACAGGAATTTCACCTACAAACTTTGAAATTTCCGCAATAATTTCTGTATTTTCAGCAGGATTACCGGGACCATCTGAAATAACAACTCCGTCAGGTTTTGTTGCAAGAATTTCTTCTGCTGTTGAAGTTGAAGGAAGTGAAGTCACAACACAACCCTTCTCAAGCAGAGATGAAACAACATTCTTTTTGTATCCGCAATCGAGAACAGTAACACGAACACCATCGTTATCTGCTCCGAATGTTTCAGTTTTTCCTTCTGAAACTGATTTTACCGCATCTACAATTCTGTAAGACTTGATTTCTTCATAGTCAATATCATCAAGGCTTGAAACAATCTTTGCATTCATAACACCGTTTTCGCGGATATGCTGTGTGATTTCTCTCGTGTCAACATAGTATACACCGACAACACCCTGAGCTTTAAGATACTCATCAAGAGTACATTCACATCTGAAGTTAGATGGATTCTCACAGTATTCGCGTACAACATATGCTTTTGCCCATACCTTGTCGCTTTCACGCTGTTCACTTATATAACCATAGTTTCCGATAAGAGGAAATGTCTGCAGAATAATCTGACCAAAATAGCGTGGGTCAGTAAGTGCTGCCACATAACCTACAACTGAAGTTGTAAAAACAAGTTCACCCAATGCTTCTCCTTCAGCACCGAATGATTTTCCTTCAAAGATACTGCCATCTTCAAGGACAATGTAAACCTTTTTCATAGACATACTTCCCATTCTCAGATTTTTGCATAACTGCAAATATAATAAATGGCCGATTTTTAAAAATCAGCCAATACTTTAACAAAAATTATTGGCTATAAAGAGAATAATATAGCCTATTTTAAAAAATGATACTGCTCAAATTCAAAAAATAAGATGGCTGAAACACCGCTGACAGCGGGACTTTTTTGAGTCTGTTCAGTTGTGAAAGAATAACAAGAATACTTCTGTTTCATTTCAAACACCCAATCTTATAATTTAAATCAAATAATTATATATCAAAAAGTGATCATTTGTCAAGGGAAAATCATATATAAACATCAATTTTTATAAAATTTCTTCCCTTTTTCGACACGCCTGAAAATTCTCGGAGAATCACTTTTCCTTTTGAACGAAAAACTATCTTATCACCGATGCTGACCTTTTTATCACATTTGAGACTCTGTACGGAATTGACAAACACGCTCCCGGAAAGAATTGCCTGTGCACTCTCGGAGCGTGAAAGTCTGTAACAAGCTGAAACTATATTATCAAGTCTCATAGATGAAACATTGACAGTTTCTTCTTTTATATTTGAGGCAGCATTTCTTATTTCATCAAAAGATATTTCTTTTACAGAAACTGTCGCCCTGCCAACTGACTTTAACTCACTGATAATGTATTCAGCAACTGTTTTCAGAACAATGAGCTCTGCACCCTTTTCGTTTACAAGAATATCACCTATTGTTTCTCTTTTTATACCGAGACCCATTAACGCGCCAAGGTAATCACGATGTGTCACCGACGAAAAAGAATCTTTCTCAAGTCTGAGAACACATAAAGGGTTATCATCGGAATTCTCAGAAAAATAACCGCTTAATGAGTCGAAATCAGTAATATCAAGGTACTGCGGAATAAAAAGCATCACATTTCTCTCAGATGTATCAAAACCGCCATAAAGTATTACTTTTACATCATTTTGCTTTGAAAACTCAGTAAGAAGTAAGGATTGTTGTCTGACATCAAGGAAAGATGTTGATGTAATAACATAATCATCCGTACATTTAACCAATTTATCATAAGCATATGATACAAGAATGCTGTCTTCGTTCATTGATTCCTCCGAATGTTATTCCTCAACAAAATTCAATTCCTGAATCAAATCGATAACATCAAGCAAAGATTCTTTAATTGCATAGCATTTGCTTCTCATTTCATCATCAGGTTCAACCATATCAGGAATCATAACTGGTTTCATCCCTGCTGAATGAATAGCTCTTACGCCGTTAAAGCTATCTTCAAGTCCCATTGCAAACTGAGGCTCGACACCAATTTCATCACAGGCTTTGAGATAAATATCAGGTGCCGGTTTTCCTTTTTCCGTCATATCACCTGTAATAATCGCATCAAAATAATCAAAAACACCTGCATTTCTGATATGATCAACCCCGGGATGCTGAGGAGTTGAAGTAGCAACAGCGCATTTGATTGAGTTTTCTTTAAGATACTCAAGAAGTTCAACAAGACCTTTCTTGTGTGGAATCCCCTCTTTACGAAGCGTTTCACAAGTTACCTCAACTTCGCGTCTGCAAAAAGTATCATAAGGGAAATCTTCGCCGAGCACCTCAGCAAAATACTTTCTTTTGTAGTTGTGATTGGTACCGAAACAAGTATAAATCAAACCATCAAGTTTCGGATATCCAAGTTCTTCTGAAAGTGTTCTCCAGGTCCTTATGCCGACTTTTTCAGTATCAAACATAAGGCCATCCATATCAAAAACGACTGCCTTAATCATAAATTAACCTCATTACTGCTTTGCTGCTTTTTCTTCAAGGTATTCATCATATGTCTGCTTCTTATCATAGAAACCATCTTCGTCAATTTTTATAATTCTGTCTGCGACTGTCTGCACAAGCTGATGGTCGTGAGAAGTAAAAAGAAGTGCACCGGTAAACTTAGCAAGACCATCATTGAGCGCTGCAATAGATTCAAGGTCAAGATGGTTTGTCGGTTCATCAAGAATAAGCACATTAGCACCTGAAAGCATCATCTTGCACAGCATACAACGGACTCTTTCGCCACCTGAAAGGACACTTGCTTTTTTAGTTGCTTCTTCGCCTGAAAACATCATTCTCCCGAGCCAACCTCTGACATCGGTTTCAAAAACAAGGTCGGAATATCTTCTTATCCAGTCAAGAAGATTATCTTCGCAACCATCGAAATATTTTGAGTTATCGCTGGGGAAGTAAGACTGTGATGTAGTAACACCCCACTTGAATGTTCCCTCATCGGGCTCTTCTTCACCTGCAAGAATTTTGAAAAGTGTTGTCTTTGCAACAGCATCAGTACCGATAAAAGCAACTTTTTCGTTGGGAGTTATGACAAAGCTCACATTATCAAGCACTTTTCTGTCACCGATGGTTTTTGAAAGATTTGAAACAGTAAGAACCTCGTTTCCGATATCCCTATCAGGCTTGAAAGCAACATATGGGAAACGGCGTGAAGAAACAGGAATTTCCTCAAGCACGAGATTTTCAAGGAGTTTTTTACGGCTTGTTGCTTGTTTAGACTTTGATGCATTAGCACTGAATCGAGCAACAAACTCCTGCAATTCTTTCATCTTAGCTTCGGTTTTCTTATTTTGCTCACGCATCTGTCTCTGAGCAAGTTGTGTGTAATCGTACCAGAAATCATAGTTACCCACATACATTGTGATTTTTCCGTAATCAACATCAACCGTGTGTGTGCAGATTTTATTAAGAAAATGTCTGTCGTGGCTGACAACAATAACAACACTGTCAAGCTCCATAAGGAAATCCTCGAGCCAACGGATTGCATCAATATCAAGATGGTTAGTAGGCTCGTCCATAAGAAGAATATCGGGATTTCCGAAAAGAGCCTGTGCAAGAAGAACTTTCACTTTGATATCATTGTCAAGCTCAGCCATTTTCATATAGTGATATTCATTTGTAACGCCAAGACCATTGAGAAGAATTTCAGCATCACTTTCAGCGCTCCAACCGTCCATTTCCGCAAACTCTTCTTCGAGTTCACTTATTCTGATGCCATCCTCTTCGGTAAAGTCTTCTTTTGCGTATAGTTCTTCTTTCGCATCAATAATCTCGCAAAGCTTTTTATTGCCGAGAAGGACCGTTCTTATAACATCAAATTCGTCAAATTCAAAGTGGTCCTGTTTGAGTACAGACATTCTTTCCCCGGGAGTAATAATAACTTCGCCTTTATTCGGTTCTATTTCACCGGAAAGAATTTTAAGAAAAGTAGATTTACCTGCACCGTTGGCACCGATTATTCCATAACAATTTCCCTGTGAAAAATTAAGGGATACGTGTTCAAAAAGTGTTCTGCCACCATACTGCAGACCAATGTTAGATGTACTTAACATTATAATTCTCCTAATAATTTTATATCTGTATTATTTTACTATAAAATCATATACCGTGTCAACATAACTATACACTCAAAAATATTGACTTGACCTGAATTTAGTGGTAAAATTTAACAAATATTTTTTGGAGTGATATTATGACTTCTCTTCTTCTGAAGCTTTTTGTAAAAAACCACGAAGATACAACAAACAACGCTGTCCGCGAAAAATACGGTGTACTCAGTGGCACGGTAGGCATTGTGACAAATATGATTATTGCTTGTGCAAAACTTGTAATCGGCACTTTTTCAGGCAGTATTTCAATCACCGCGGATGCTGTGAACAATTTTTCAGATGCAGGTTCTTCAATCATAACGCTTATCGGTTTCAAAATGTCCAACAAACCGGCCGACACATCTCACCCGTTCGGTCACGGAAGAATCGAATACATATCAGGACTTATCGTTGCTTTTATCGTACTGATATTCGGTATTGATCTGATGAAAACATCAATTGAAAGAATAATAAATCCTACTGAAATCATTTACAGCACTTGGGCAATAGTTGTTCTTGTTCTTTCAATTCTCGGCAAATTGTGGCTCGGCCTTTTTAACAGAAAGCTGGGCAAAGCAATTAATTCTTCAGCTATGACAGCTGTTTTCACAGACTGCCTCAGTGACAGTGGCGCAACACTCGTCACTATAATTTCAATGCTTCTCGCGCGATTTGCCGGGCTCAACATTGACGGCATACTCGGGGTAATTGTTGCAATAATTATACTTATTGCCGGTATAAATATTGTCAGAGACACTCTCAACCCCCTTCTCGGTGAAGCACCTGATAAAGAGCTTGTGGATGATCTTGCAAAAACAATTTTATCCTTTGATAATGTTGTAGGAATACACGACCTCATCATTCATAATTATGGCTCTGTCAAAACATTCGGCAGTGTGCACATTGAGGTACCTGCAGATGCAAATATTCTGATTACACACGAAATTATGGATAACATTGAGTTGGAAATAAAAAAGAAATATGGTATCGAACTCGTCGCCCACTGCGACCCTATTGAAACAAATAATGAGGAAGTAACAAGAAACAAAGAAATGGTTATCGAAGTAATCAGCGAAATAAACAGTGCTCTGACAATACATGATTTCAGAATGGTAAGTGGTCCTACGCATACAAATCTGATATTCGATGTTGTTCTGCCCTATCATGTTAAAGCAACAGAAGAGGAAACTATAAAAAGCATTACTGACAAAGTAAGAGAAAAACATCCTAACTACAACTGCGTAATCACTGTTGACAGAGATTATGCAGGTATATCCTGACACTTGTAGCTGACTTTTGTGCCTTTTTACAAAAGTCACCTATTTTTTTTACTACTTTTTTTAAAAATATTTCATCTAAACCGTTTTCAAATCAAGAAAAGAATGATACAATATATATGCGTGTTGTAACAAAATTCGACTAAATATTGTGGAGGAAGTAAAAATGCCGAATTCTAATGAAAAGTTTGACACAATACCTGTTGGACAGCTTGGTATTATTGCCTTGCCCGGTTGTGAGGAACTTGCAGCAAAAATTGACAAATATCTTGTCAGATGGAGAACAGACCGCGAAAACGAACATATGACAACAATTGCTTTCGCAGGTTACAAAAGAGATTCTTATCTTCTGAATATGCATTTCCCTCGTTTTGGCACCGGCGAAGGTAAGGCATCACTCAGTGAAACCGTCAGAGGTTTTGATATTTTCATTGTATGTGATATGTTTAATCACGGACTTAGTTATAAAATCTGTGGTAAAACTCATTATATGAGTCCCGATGACCATTACGCTAACCTCAAAAGAGCTATCAGTGCAATTGCAGGTAAAGCAAGAAGAATTACAGTTATTATGCCTATGCTTTATGAAGGCAGACAGCACAAGCGTTCTTCAAGAGAATCACTCGACTGTGCTATTGCATTACAGGAGCTTTGTGCATATATGGGTGTTGACAACATCATCACATTTGATGCTCATGACCCCAGAGTTCAGAACGCAATTCCTCTTAACGGTTTTGAAAATGTTCAGCCTACATATCAGATGATTAAGGCAATCGTTAAGAATATTCCCGATATCAACTTCGATAAAGATCATCTTATGATTATCTCTCCTGACGAAGGCGGTATGGGTAGATGTATCTACTATTCAACAGTTCTTGGTGTTGAACTCGGTATGTTCTATAAGAGAAGAGATTATTCTGTTATCGTAAACGGCAGAAACCCCATCGTTGCTCACGAATTCCTCGGTGACAATGTTGAAGGCAAAGACGTTATCATCGTTGATGATATGATTTCATCAGGAGAATCAATGATTGAAGTCGGCAGAAAACTCAAAGCACTCAAGGCTAAGAGAATTTTTGTATGTACAAGCTTTGGTCTTTTCTGCGAAGGTCTTGAAGCGTTCGATAAAGCTTACGCTGAAGGAATGATCGACAAAGTGTTTACAACAAACCTTATTTACAGAACCCCTGAACTGCTCGAAAGAGAATGGTACTGTGAGGTTGACTTATCTAAATATATTTCATATATTGTTGATACACTCAACCATGACCTTTCTGTTAGCAAACTCCTTAACCCTGCTGACAGAATCTATAAATTGCTTACTTCAAAAGGTTTCAATGTTCCTGACCACTCAAGCAAATAAGGTTTATTCAGATAACCTGATTCTGTGTGAATCAGGTTATTTTTTATGTCTATTGAAAAGTCAGATGAAATATGATATAATATACCAAAATAAATAAGGAGGTTATAGAAATGGAAATTTCTGCAGCAGCACAATGGATTAATGAAACTTTTGCAGGATTTGACTATGCTATTATGGAATTTTTTCATAAACTCAATGTGGGTGCGTCAGGAGATTTTTTTGACATTCTTCTTGGTTCTATAACTAAGTTAGGTGATGATGGTATCTTCCTCATTCTCCTTTCACTTGTACTTATAGTTTTCAAGAAAACAAGAAAAGTCGGTGCAGCAATGCTCGGTGCTATTATCGTCGGTGCACTCTTCACAAACATATCCATAAAACCCATTATAGCAAGACCCAGACCGTATATTGATGAAGCTCATATTTTCCGTCAGTGGTGGATAGATGCAGGTTCTCACATTGAAAGTGAGTTCTCATTTCCTTCAGGCCATACAACTTCAGCTATGGCAACAATGACAGGACTTTTCTTCACAACAAACAAAAAAGTAAGCTGGACAGCTTTCATATTTGCAGTCGTTATGGGTATCACAAGAATTTATCTTTGTGTACACTATCCCTCAGATGTACTCGGTGGACTTGTTGTAGGATTCATCGCAGGTCTGGTTTCATACCTTATCGTCAATGCACTTTATAACAGCAACATAAAATTCATTAAATGGATTTTTGATTTTGACCTTTTCAAGAAAAAGAAAAAAGCATAAAAAATCAACCCGTCTGAAATGAAAATTCAGACGGGAATTTTTTATTCGGGATTGTATTCAAAACAGTCCATAAGTCTCAGTTTGAACAGATTTCTGATATGCATTTCATCAATTCTTTTCTTGGTGGCCTCATCCTCGCAAACGCCTGTTCGAATATACTTATCAAGAAGAGCATATGTGAAACCAAGATTATCTTCATCAGTTTTGCCGCACAAACCATCAATCGGAACTTTTTCAACAAATCTGTCAGGTAATCCACATGCTTTAGCAACAGCCTTGACTTCCTGAACTGTAAGCCTTGAAAGAGGGCTGAAATCACCTGCAGCATCACCGTATTTTGTAGAATAACCCACCCAATCTTCGGAAAGATTGCAAGTATTTGCAACGCGACCGTTAAAGCTTTGAGAAACTGCATAAAGGGCTGCCATTCTGATTCTCGGCGGAAGATTAGTTCTCGTAAAAGGTGAAATTTCGGTCATTTCACCGACCTGCGAAATGATAGAATCAAAAGCATCTTTAATATTAAGAGTATAGCTTTTGATTCCGAGGAAATCAACAAGATCCTTTGAAACATCAATATCAAACTGCTCTCCGTTGGGCATCAGTACACCAATTACGCGATCTTTACCAAGCGCCTCAACACAAAGAGCTACGACAGCTGAACTATCTTTACCACCGGAAATGCCGATGACAGCATTACAGCCTTTTCCGTTTTTTTCAAACCAATCCTGAATCCATTTTACAATATCATTTTTTACTTTTACTGCATCAAAAGACATTTATAACACCCTTTCAATCAATAAATTTCATCAAGTATTTCTATAACATTTGCAATTGCACCGTTATTATTTGACCGTACAACATAATCTGCGGCCTTCAGAACATCGCTGTTTCCGTTCTCAGGAACAAAACCTTTTGAGGCTGCAACAATCATTTCCATATCATTAAGACCATCACCGACGGCATACGCATCTGAAGGGCACACACCAAGCTTCCTCGCTATTTTCAGGAGCCCACTGCCCTTGTCAACTCCCTTTGCAAGTATCTCAATAAATTCGCCGGTAGTCTTAATATATGAAATTTCAGGAGTATGCTCATCCATAAATTTGTGAACAAGCCTTGGGTCTGTATCACCACAAGCGACCATAGCTTTCTGCCACGGAGTTACAGTATCTGAGGGTTTTTCGCAAATTTTAAATTCAATTCCCTGACTCGAAAAATGTCTGTGGGTTGAATCTGTAAGATTAATAGCAAAAGTTTCATTGAACGGATACATTTCAACTGCAATATCAGGAAACTCATGTAAAAGCTTTTCAATAGCTTTTATCCCTTCATCAGCCAGACCATCAAAAAACACCGGTTTCCCCTTTTCATAATCATAAGCTAACGCGCCATTTGCAAGAAGTACCGGCGAATTGATATATTCAGGGCTGTACTTATGAAAACCCTGAAAGGTCCTACCCGTTGACACTGAAAAATATCCGCCATTTTCAGTGAAATACTTAATCATGTCTGTGTTGTCTTCAGTTATTATACCCTTATCATTGGCAAAAGTGCCGTCAAAATCGCTTAATATCAGAACGCCATCAAATTTCCCCATTTATTCTTCGCCCCCAAGATAAGCCTCAAGACGGTAAATCGGGAATTCCATATCAGAAAATCTCTTCTCATACTCAGTAACAATATTCCCCTCAAAATCACTCTTGTGCAAATCGAGAGAAATGTTTTTCATTTTATAACCTGCAATAGAAAACTCTTCAAGTGAGTATTCAAAGAAGTGCATATTATCTGTTTTCTGATGAATTTCTGCACCATCAGCGAGAATATGTGAATAAATTTTCAGAAACTTTCTGTTAGTCAATCTGTGATTTTTATATTTATTTTTAGGATAGGGACAAGAAAAATTAAGATAAATTCTTGAAATCGACTTTGGAGAAATATATTTTTCAAGATACTCTGCTGAGCATTTAAGAAATCTTACATTTTTAAGATCATTATTAAGTGCTGATTCACACGCAGAGACAATAACATTACCAATTTTTTCAACTGCAAGAAAATTAATGTCAGGATTCTGTTTTGCTTTTTCAGTAATGAATCCGCCTTTGCCACAACCAATTTCAAGTTCAACAGGATTATCATTACCAAACATTTCATTAAAATCAAAATATTCTTTTGTTTCAACAGATGTTTCGAAATTCAGGTCATCTGTCATAACTTTTATAAAATAATCACCACAAGCTTCAAGTCTTTCATCAAGGTGTTTCTTTTTTCTCATTCTCATAATTATAACTCCAATGCAATATATTACTAAGATTATACAATAAAATAATTATTTTAGCAACAAAAAACACGGTATAAAACCGTGTTTTTATCTATTATAAATCAAGTTTTAAGTCATTTTCTTTAATCCAGCCGATTTTTCTCAAAGGAAGAGCAATAATCGGAGTTATAATCGCAGGTGCAACAACTGAAATCACAACAAGACCAATCCAATCCATAGGAGTGATCGCTGTTTTAAGGCCTGATGCAATATCACTGAGCCAACCTGTATATACACCTATCTGTCCAACAAAACCACAAGTACCCATACCTGAAGAAATAGCCGCACCATTCATCTGGAGCTTAAACACGCAAGTCGCGAGAGGTCCGCAGATTGCAGAAGCAACCGTAGGAGGAATCCAGATTTTAGGATTCTTTACAATGTTACCCATCTGAAGCATACTTGTACCAATACCCTGAGCAAGTAAACCACCAAATTTGTTTTCTTTGTAGCTCATCACTGCAAAGCCCACCATCTGTGCGCAACAACCTGCGAGAGCTGCACCACCTGCGAGGCCGGTAAGACTGAGAGCAGCACATATAGCAGCGCTACTGATTGGAAGTGTAAGGGCAACACCTACCACAACTGAGACAATTATACCCATAACAAAGGGATGAAGTTCAGTAGCCATCATAATAAGTTCGCCCACAAGACTAGCAGCTTTTCCGATATACGGTGCACAATAAACAGAAAGGAGAACACCTGAAGCGATTGTTACAAAAGGTGTAACGATAATATCAATCTTCGTTTCCTTACTCACAGCTTTTCCAAGTTCAGAAGCAACAATTGCAATTAAAAGCACTGCAAGAGGACCTCCTGCCCCACCACATTCATTTGCCGCAAAACCGACCGCAGCAAGTGAAAACAAAACAAGCGGAGGGCAGTGTAGTGCATATCCGATAGCAATCGCCATAGCAGGTCCAGAAACATTTTTAGCATATGTTCCTATCTGAACAAGTACAGGAATATCGAATTGCGTTCCGATTGTGCTGATAATTGTACCGATAAGTAACGAAGCAAAAAGTCCTTGTGCCATAGCACTGAGAGCATCGATACCGTAACGCTTTGCGGAAAAACTTATGTCTTTTCTGTCAAGAAAAGCCTTGAATTTTCCTTTTTTATGTTCGCTCATAAAATATCGCCACCTTGCAAATTTTGTCTTATTTTAGCACAACAAAAAGAGAAATTCAACCAAATTATTATAAATCATAAAAATTACCCCCAACTGCCTGAGCAGTGGGGGATTTTTTATGATGAGTGCACAAAATTGTTAAATTTTTATCTTTGTTCAACAGTCGCGTTGAGAGCACCAACCTGTTCTACGAGATCCATATCTGCCTGGTCAATGAATCCGTCTCTGTTGACATCGGCAGCAAAATTCTGGGCATTTGTAGCGGTATCACCTGACATAATAATTACCCAGATGTAAAGTGAATCCTGTGCGTCAACAAAGCCGTCACCGTTTACATCTCCGAAGATAACAAGAGTGTAACTGTCAACAATCTCGCCGTTTTTATCAACAACATCGATAACTGAACCTGTACCAAGACCATTAGGTGTTTCAGTACAAACAATTGTGCCGTTTATTATACGGACATATTCTTCAATATCATCAAGACCCTCATCAACACCATAAATGAACTTTTTATCTTCATTAACTGTTGATCCGACACTTTCGATTGCTTCAATCTTTGTTTCTTCGGTAAGCACGAGGTTATCAATTGCCTTGTTAATTTCAGCAGCAAGAGAATCAACAACATCCTGCATTACTGCTGTATATTCCCAATCAATACCATCAATAAGATCCTGAACTGACTGAACTGAGTCGTCAGTATAGACAAACTTATCAACTGCTTCAAATCTCTCAACTGCATTATTTACCTCAGTGTAATCAGCAGGAGTGCCAAACATTTCATCAATCAGATTTCTGATATTCTGTTCAGCTTCATTGACACGGGTCTGATCTTCGGGATTATTAAGTTCTTCAAGAAGAAGAGCTTTACCTGCATTAACAGCATCCACAAGAGGCTGATATCTTTCCTGAGGATTATCAATGTAATCATCCGGGAGAAGATTTTCAGCTTCTTCGATTGCTGAGTTCAAACCTTCTGTCACAATAACAACTTTGAAACTTGCTTCAACTGCTTCGTATGCAGCATAAACTTCTTCAGCCTTAGCACTGACAATATCGTTATCAAGAATTGTAAGAGACTTATCATTAGCCATAGCCTTACCTTCAACTACAATTGCTTCCCAAGCTGCAAGAAGGTCAGCATCGTAAAATTCAAGATAGTCCGGATATGTAAGTTTAAGGTTAACAGCCGTTACAAGAGCGGCTTTGTCAGCACCCTTCAGTTCAAGAGAGTTAATTGCATTATTAAGTTTTGAAGTGATAAAGTCAACAAGACTCTGATCAGAAATTTTATATCCCGCATCTCGTGCTTCAATAGCATTCATAAGAGGCTCATCAAGAATATCAGCATTAGAATAAAGAGATCTTTCAACAGCCTCTGCATCTTCAATTGCCTTGTTGAGCGCAACAAGATCAGCATCACGTTCAGGAAGAGTCGAAATTGCATAGTTTATATCACCTGCATACTCATTTACTCTATCCTGATTTGAAACATCAAGATTCCAGTCAATGCTGTCGATAATATCCTGAATTGCCTGAAGGTCACTTTCGTTAAACTGAGTTCTGTCAAGCTCGTTGAAAGCCTTTATAGCGTCTTCAACAACCGTATAATCAGCAAGAACATAAACAAGTTGGCCCTTTGCATCATCTATACGCATAATTGCTTCGTTAATCTGCGTTGTTGTTGCAAGAGCAATATTATAAACACTTTCTGCATATGCGATAGCATCAGCAAGTACTGCGTATGAATCTTCAGTGTAAAGATCGGCATTCATATTCTTTGCTTTTCTTATAGCTTCAGCAAGAGCAAGTTTTGCATCTGTTGCAGTAACTATAACTTTACAACTTGCGGAGTGTCCGCCATCTTTAGTTGTAACGGTTATGTAGCATTCGCCACCGTCAACAAAGTATACCTTACCCTCGTTATTGACCATTGCTACACTTTCGTCTGAAGTTGACCAGATAACATCTTTAACATCAGCTTCATACAAACCACTGTCAGGTTGTACTGTGCAACTGAGTGAATCTGTACCACCGGAGTAACCCGTAAGTTCAGATTTGCTGATAGAAATACCTGTTACGGGGTCATTAACGAAAGCAACGTAAATAGTCTTTGTATATTTAACACCGTAATAGTCTGTAATGGTAAGCGTTATACCGGCAACATGCTTTTCATTCTTTTCTGCTTTTACAAGACCATTCTGGTCAACAGATATATTACTGTTATCACTTAACCATTCAATTGATTCATACATTGCGTCCGAAGGATTAATAACATATGAAAGCTGTACAGTTTCACCCTTAATTGAAACCCATTTTGAGATTTTACTTGTTACAAAATCATCAGCATTATTGGTAATATCATTGTAAACAAGAATTGAATCAACATGGATATAAGGCTCAAGAGCATTGATTGCATTTGTAAGCCATTCGGTTGCACGGTCAATTTCTTCCTGAGAAGCTTCATTATTACTGTAAACTCTCACTGCATAATCATATGCCTCAAGATAGGCATTGTATGTTGTTTCAATATAGTCAAGTCTCTGATAATTCTCATCAATAGTCTGCTGAAGAACTGATCCAAGAGCTGATTTATCTGTTGTAACATAAACCTTACAGATATCATAGTATCCACCAACAACCGATTCTGCTTTGATTTCTGCATAACCACCTGCATGGATCGAAACAACACCATTTTCATCAACTGTGGCAACACTTGTGTCACTTGAAGTCCAAACAACTTCAGAGATATCTGCAGGACCACCGTTTACACCAAGAACAGTCGCTACAAGCTGGAAGTCATCAGAATTCACATTAACTTCAACAAGATTCTTATCAAGAGTAACCGATTCAATGGGATTTCTTGAGAATGTCACATAGCTGGTTGTCTTGTATTCATTACCGAAATCATCGGTAATGGTAAGATAAAGTCTACCGAAGCACGGAGTATTATACATAGGAGCAACAAGACCGCTTACAGGATTGAATACGATGCTTCCGTCATATGACCATTCAACATCAGTATACATAGCTGAGTCAGGTGTTACAATGTACTCTACCACTGCAGATGCTGCAAGATACGCCTGATCTTCTGCCACAATCACATTGATAAAGTCTGATGTGTTGCCATCACAGGAAATCTTTACATCTGAAATGTAAACATATTCTATAAGGTCTGAAATTGCGTCAGAAAGCACTTCCTTCGCTGCGTTTACTTCTGCCTGTGAAGGGTCTTCTGCGTTATAGACTGCGAGAGCTTCATTATATTTTTCCTGAAGTACAGCCCAGGTTGCAGGAGTATAGTCTGTGTAAACAAGAGTGTCTACATACTCTATAATTTCTTTAAGAGCTGACTTATCAGCATAAACCTTGATAGTAGTAGAAGCCTGATAACCACCATCACAAGTTGTTGCTGTGATCTTGACAATACCTGTATTATGGAATTCAACTGTACCGTTATATACAACAGCAATCGATTCGTCACTTGAAGACCACATTACATCTTTGATGTTTGCTTCACCGACACCTGCTGTTGCCTTAGGAGTGATAGAGTAAGTAATCTGTGAGGTTGTACCAACAACTGCGTCATTAATTTCTGAGGGAGAAACAGAAATACCGGTTACCTGATATTTAGCAAAAGCAACATATACTGTGTCGGTGTATGCTCTGCCTCTCGTGTCAGTAACGCAAAGTGTAATAAGTGACCAACAAGCCTCATTGACAGTTGGAGTGCATACACCTGCACTTGATACTGCGACAGTGCTGTTACTCGAAGACCAGGTAATAGATGCCCAAGTTGCATTTGCGGGAAGGATTCTGTAACCTAAGCCGATTGACGAATTAGTGTAGTTAGCAGCAAGACCTACCGTCTGCGAAATATGACTTGCAGCATCTGCACCGTTATATGTGATAATAACATTCTGAACCTTGATATATTTTTCAAGGTTATTATAAGTATCCCAAAGAGCTGTTGTAGCTGCATCAATATCTCTCTGTTTCGGATTATTTAAAGCAAGTATCATCGCAGCTTTATTATAAGCATCAATGAACGGTGCCCAGGATTCTGCTGTGTACTCTTCATGCTTCAGATTAAGAGCAGTTGTCATTGCATAAACTTCCTGAAGCGGAGTTGAGTCAGAAAGAACAGTTACTTTACAAACGGCTGAGTGACCGCCGTAAAGTGTTGATGCGATAATTTCACAAGTACCTGCTTCAACAAAAGTGACAACACCGTTTTCTACCGTTGCAACATCCGGGTCAGTTGTACGCCATACAACATCTGAAACGCTGGGACCAAACCAGTTGTCCCATGCATCACGGACAACAGTTGCGGTAATCGTCTGTGACGATGCACCATAGCTTACAGTAAACTCTGTCTTATCAATAGTAATGCCCGTTGCTTCATAGTTAGCAAATGCAACATATACTGTTTTTTCTATTTTATTACCATAGTGGTCAGTTGCGGTAAGCGTAATTGTCGAACCACAAGCTTCATTCTTTATAGGCTTAACAACACCATTTTCACAAGAGACATTAGGATTTGATGATGACCATACGATTGAGGAGAACATCGCATCTGCAGGTGCATAATCATAAGTAAGCGTTACGCTCTGTGAAGTATAAGTTTTATGTGTAGGAACTTTAATAGAGATAAACTCAGGTGCAGTTGAACCATTATAGTATACATTCAGATCAGTCATATGAATGTACGGTTCAAGTGCTGCAAGTGCTGAAGAAAGATTATCTGCTGCTGCATCTATTTCTTCCTGTGTATAAACAACAGAACCTTCAACCTCTATCGCGTGTTCATATGCAGACACATAAGCCATACTTGTTTCATAAGTATATTGCTGAATATCAATTGCAGCCTCATCCGCCTCTGCAATCGCAGCACGAAGTCTTGATTTGTCACCGGCAACAGTTACAACACATGTAGCCTGTATACCACCATCAGCAGCAGTTGCGGTAATAGTTGCCTGACCGGCATTGTTATATGTAAGTTGACCGTTTTCATCAACGCTGACAATTGTATCATTATCTGATGACCAATAAACTTTCTGGATTGTTGCGTTATGTGTAACAACAGAAGTAGCAACATGTTTTGCTTCTACCGAAAGTTTTACGGGAGCAACATCAAGACTTGTTTCGATTGATTCAGGAGTAATTGTCAAATAACTTACAGGATACATTGCAAATGAAACATGTACCTTGTCAGTTACAACATTACCTCTTTCGTCAGTTACCGTTACAGTTACCCAACCGTAACCGGCAGCAGTTCCTGAAGCGGGAGTTACTTTACCGTTTTCATCAACTTTGATAGATGATGAATCTGTTGACCATTCAACCGAAACATACATCGAGTCCAGAGGAAGAACTCTGGCAACAAGCTGCAGATTAGCGGTTGTATACAATGGAGATTTAACTGAAATATACTCAGGTGCAGTCTGTCCGTCAACCTGAATAATTACATCTTCTGTTTTTATAAATCTCTTAAGACTGTTATAGCAGAGGATAAGCTCAGCTTTCGCATCATCGACCTGCTTCTGTGTAGCATTCGGATCACTCATTAATGCTGTTGCAGTAGCATATGCAGCCTTATAGTCATCAAAAGTCTTTACTGTCCACTCTTCTTCAACAAGATTATACGAATCCATTTCTGCAATAGTTTCAGCAAGCATTGTTTTGTTTACAGAAACCGTTATCTCACAGGTAGCAGTAAATCCACCATCAAGAGTAAGAACGGTAACAATTGCCGTACCGGTTCCGTTATATGTAAGATTACCATTCTCGTCGACAGAAACAACACTTGCATCACTTGTTGTCCAGATAACATCTTTGATACTTGCATCGCCGATTTTGGCACCAGATGCACCCCAACCCTCGGGAGCAATTGTAGGCGTAAGTTTTCCTGTGTTATAAACAAGAGCATCAGTAATCTCTGTTTTATCAAGTGTAACACCGGTTACGGGATAGTTTGCAAAAGCAACAACAACTGAATCAGAAACAGCATTACCGAGATAGTCAATTGCAGTGAACGTAATTACAGATGCACAAGCTTTGTTTTCTGAGGGTGAGCAAACACCATTCTGATCAACCGTAACAGATGGAGATTCTGATTTCCATTCCATCGAAGCATACATTGCGTTTTCAGGATTAAATTTGTGTCCAAAATCAACAGAGTATGTCTTATAACTCTTGCTTGTGTCAACCTGAACTGTATAAAAATCAGGAGCTGCTTCTTCACCAAGCGTTATTTCAACACCAAAAAGCTGTACATAAGCGCCGACTTTATCATAAAGATCGATAATCGCCTGAGCGGCCTTGTCACAAGTGTGCTGATAAGCAAACTCAGTGTTCATAACTTCGACAGCTGTATTATAAGCTTCTGTAAGAGCTGCCCAGTCGTCGGGAGGACAGTTTTCTTCATCAAGTTTGCCTGATTCAAAAAGCTTCATAGCATATATAAGCCTTGTTTTGTCAGGACGGACTGTGATAGTGGCAGATGCCTGATAGCCACCGTCAACAGTTGTTGCAGTAATTGTACAAGTACCCGAGTTAACCGCAGTTACAACGCCATTTTCAACCTTTGCAACTGAATTGTCACTTGAAGTCCAATGACAAGTCTTGATACTTGCATCTCCGATTTTCGCACCCGATGCGCCCCAACCTTCAGGAGCAACAGTCGTGCTTATAGTTGTTTTCTCACCTACAATAAGATCAACAGTTGTGGGATTAACAGTCACACCTGTTACCGGATAGTTAGCAAAGGATACATAGATAGTATCAGTGAAACCACCGTCAAATGACTTAGCCTGAATTATACCCCACGCAGAACTGTTCTTTGAAGGCTTGACAACACCCGAAGGTGAAACCTCAATGTTTTTGCCGTCAAGCACAGACCATCTTACATTCTGATTAGATGCATTAGGAGGATTAAAAGTAACAGTAAGCTGAGTTGACATATTGTTATATGTTTTTGAAGTAGGAACCTCAACACTGAGAAAATCTCCCTGGTCAATTTCAATTCCCTGAGCAAGAGTACCGATGTAAACATCAAAAGTTCTTTCGCAAGTAGAAATAGTACCAGCTTTTACGGCTATCTGAACGAGACCGCCGCCACCTTCAAGAGCAGTAAAATTACCGTCTGAATCAATGGTAGCACTTGTGTTTGAGACAGAAGCACCATCTTTTGCATAAACGATCTTTCCGTCATCGCCGACAAGACCCCAACGAACAGCAGCATTCGAACGGTCAGGATAAACCTTAGCATTATACTGCACCGTTTCACCGGGCTGTACAACAGAAGGACCTAAAACCTTGATATCAACAGGTTGAGTTACAAGTTTACCGGTGACAGTCACTTCAGCTGATGCAGAAATACCGTCAACACTGGCTGTAACTTTTGTTGTTTTTTTGTTGATTGATGAGATACCACCGGCATCGCGACCGATAAGAATACCGTACTTGTCAACATAAGCAATTGACTCATCTTCTACTGACCAAACAACATTTGTTGAGTTTGCGCCCTGAGGAATAACATTTGTAATGTAGAGCTGAGATGTTTCGCCTTCTTTAACTTCAAGGTCACCACCAATTTCGAAGCCCTTGATTTCAAGTGAGTCAACAATTGTGAAAGTAATTGAATCGTTGATAGTTGCTTCAAGTGTCCAGTTAGCAACATATTTTACTGCCTGTGTAATGAGTGACGCGGTATTAGTACCTGCACCTGCAGCCGCAGCAATAATATCAATTACAAACTTAACAGTATTTGTTGAAACATTAAGACCCATAACCTTGACAAGGATATCAGCAATATCTGCTGTATCTACTTCGTTACCGAGTTCTGCAAGGTCATTAATATATCCCATAAGCTTATCAACAATCTGGTCAGCATTCGGAGCTACCTTGACGGTTACCTGACCTTCCTTAAGGAAAACGATTTCACCTGTGGATTCATCAAATGTAGCAAAGTCCTCAGCTTTATCAAAAATTGTTTTACCACTAATTGACCATGTTACACCATAACCAAGACGAAGAGGTGTTACACCACCTTCGAGAGTAAGCTTACCACCTACTGCAACAGTTGTGGGAAGAGAATCTTTATTAAGAATGAATGCACCGTTAGGGATAACATTAGCATACCATTTGTCAGAGTTTGTAACAAGGACATGAACTGAGTCAGTAGCAACAAGTGAATCAAACTGATCATAAAGACAAACGGTGATTGTAGTATCAATACTATTGAGTCTGTCCCTCAGAGAATTTACAAGACTGTTAGCAACAGAGCCACCACCCAATGTTTCACTTACAACATTAACAATTGACTCGGTATCCATAGTATCCAGGTCAATATTGTCACTGTAAAGAATCGATTCAAGTGTTTTAGCCAGAGAATTACCAATAATGGGAATTGTCTTGACATCATTTTCAAGCCAGAGACGGACAGCTGCACCTTTAGATGAGTCGTGACCTCTTACAACACCTGTCTGATCAACAGACGCATTAAGAGGAGTGTCGCTCTTCCAGACAACATATCCACCTTCAGGCATTGAGCAATCAATAAGTTTATAGCTCAACTGCACTTGTTCACTTTCCATAACCTTAATCTGCTGGGTTACGGAGTTTCCGTTCGCATCGACAATGTCAATTTCATGGGTAGCAGCAGACGCTTCAACTGTGGGAAGTATTTTACTGAAACCCGGAACAAGACACGTCACTATGAGAGTCAGAACAAGCACAAGACTCTCTATGCGAAGTGCTTTTTTCTTCATAAAAGTATTCCTCCTTCTACACCTTATGCAAGAAAACATAATTTTGCATAATATATACTTTTATACATAATGAATATACCATATATTGTTAAATTGTTAATTCCTAATTAGAATTTTACCGTTTTTTTACATCTATGTTTTTTACCCCACAAAAAAATAAAGACAGTGAACGTTTTCACTGCGATCGTTCACTGTCTTTGAGAAAATATTTTTCTATATACAAAGCTCTGCCTCTGTATTCTTTTTCAATTATCGCTTCAAGTTCTTCAGGTGCCTCCTGACAACCACTAAAAAGCCACTTTTTTACAAGAGCATTAAAACCATTTCTGAAAAACTCAATATGATAATCAATGTTACTGTCAACAAAAAATTCTTCTTCAAGGCGCTTGTTGTAAAACAATTTACCGTTGTTTTTATCGTTTTCAAGCTTGAAATATGTACGGTAAATCGATTGATTATCCCTTATATGATTAAAAAGTTTGATATAATCGCTCTTTTTATTCCCTGTGATCTCATCGTGATACAACATCATCAGTTCTTCGTATAACTTCTCAGTAATTTTCTCAGATAAATCGTAAACATCAAGATAGTTGGAATAAAAAGTGCTTCTGTTTATACCGGCTTCTTTGCATATGTCGGAAACAGTAATTTCATGCAGCTTCTTTGTTTCAACAAAGTTTATAAAGGCATTCTGAATGCGTTCAATTGATTCTCGTCTTCTTTTATTGTTTTTTATATTCATTTACATAACCCGCCTTATAATTCCAACAATAGAATAAGTTTTGATGGTTGATACTTTCTATTTTTGATATTATACTATATTTGAATAAAAAAACAAGTGTTGTTTTATTAACTTTTTATTAATTTTACTTAACCACTCCACACCTTTCTTTGTAACAACGGTAAAAGACGGATTGACAAGTAATTGTCTTCCGTCTTTTACTGTTTTTATTTATAAAATTCGTCTATGTATGCATCAATATCAGCTTTTGTACCCTTGAAAGGTCCGGGAGTTTCCATTTTAAGAGAAACAGTAGCCGTTGCCACAAGAAGCGACTCCTCCATCGATTTTTCCTGGCGTTCGTTTATGTACGCTGCAAATGTTGTGTCTCCCCTACCTGTTCTGCCACTGAGATTTCGAGATTTGATCGGACAAGTATAAGCGTCTTTTCCATCATACGCAAGAACCTCCGTGTTATGAGTGATAAGGATTTCTTTCGCACCCCATGAATGAAGAATTTCTGCGGCCTTGAGTCTGTCATCAGTGCCGGTAAGAATTTCCGCCTCTGCGGCATCGGTTTTAAGATAAGTGATATATTTGAGAATATCTTTTTTATCTTTCCAATCTTCAAAGAACATTGAGCCATCCTCATTAGCATGACGAAGGAATCCCTGAACATCAACAGCTACCTTGCCGTATTCTGACGCAGTTTTAATCATATCAATATCATAATCCCCGTAAATAAGACCAGCAAAATGATAAATATCAGCGTCGTAACCTTTGATATCCTCAACAGTGAAAGCGTCACCTCTGCTTGTACACGAACATTTTCTGCGTTCTTTGTCTGCGGTGAAATATATATTCACCATATCTGTCGATTTTTCTGATTTGATGCAGACAATGTTTTCTTCAGGTAATGTAAACTGTTCAAGACGGGAAAAATCCTTTTCTGCGAGTCTTGTAACAGCGAGTACCTTATGACCGAGAGCATAAGCAGATGCAGAAGAATAAACAACTGCACCTCCGACTATCTCTACTGTGTTACCCAAATGGTCTGTGTTTCTGTCAAGTGTTGTGTGTCCGACAATTAATGATCTGTATTTAGCCATAATATCTCTCCATTAATTTTCTTTCATATTCTTCTCGTAGTTCCTCTTTGATATTACCCTTCAGAAGATTAAGCTTAAGAATCAGCGCAGATTTCATACTATCCTCTGTCATAAAATCACTGGCAATTATGTTTGCACGTCTGAGATATCTCTCACTTTCTGCAATACGATTGATTATGTCTTTAAAATATGGTCTTAATTTTCTGTCAAGTGTTTTTGGTTTACAAATACCGATTTCTGTTCCTAAATTAGGTGTCTGCTGAATCTGAAACCAGTTAAAACCTGTTTCTTTACCTAAATCAAACAGTTTTGTAACTTCTTTCGAAAAACCTTCAGCTTTAAGTCCGTTGATACGCTTGTCCCACGGAAAATCATATTCGCAATTTACACTGTAATCATACGCTTTTTCAAAGTTATAAAGAATATATCTTTTTCCCGATTTTCTTATATCACCAACAGTAACATCGTTAATGTCATCGAAATCCGTAAAAGCGTATTCGGAGGGCTTCATGTACTCCTCAAACATTTTGTTAAGTTTATCTTTGTCTGCCTTATAACGGAATGTAAAAGGGCCGATTTTCTGGTCATAATACTCTCTCACATCAAAGATAAAGAATTCAGTAGAATTTTCTTCGAGCATTCTTTTAATATCTTCAAGGTCCTTTTTAAAAGCACCGCCTTTAGAAAGACCGTGACATACCACAATCTGGTTATCTTTATCTGTATCAAGTCTTATGCAAAAATGTCTTACACCATAAGAAAACTGCTCATAAAGATTACCATTCTGACAACAGCCCATACCTTTCAGGTCGTAACTACATGCATTGTGAGCACTCGGAATAACGACACTGATAACAGGAGTTTCATCTTTTAGATATGACATCCAATTTTTAAAAATCATAGTTCATACCTCACATATAACAGATTTTAATTTTTTCAAGCATAACCTTTTTGATTTCATCAATTGCAACTCTCATATAAATCTTAGGGTCAAACACATCAGGGTTTTGTTCCATACCCAATTTGATACCATATGTATAGGCTTGTCTGAGCTCAGTTGCAAAATTAATTTTTGAAATACCGGCTTTTATGCAATCTCTCAGCACATTATCACTGAGGCCGGATGCACCATGAAGAACAAGAGGAGTAGAAACAGCGTTGTGAATTTCTTCTATTCTCTTAACATTGATTTTAGGTGTACCTTTATAAACACCGTGTGCAGTACCTACACCGATAGCGAGAGTACTGACACCTGTAAGCTCACAGAAATCTACTGCCTCGCTGACCTTTGTATAACTCGCTTCAAGGTCAGTGTCACCTTCTTCTTTTCCGCCGATTGTGCCCAATTCACCTTCTACGGAAACCCCAAGCGGTAATGCAAAATCGACTACTTCCTTAGTCTTTCTTATGTTTTCATCAAACGGAAGCATACTGCCATCAAACATAACAGATGAAAATCCGCAATTGATACACTTCTCAGCAAGTTCCTTGCTGCTTCCGTGATCAAGATGCATTGAGTAATACACATCGTCTGCCCCCATTGTCAACGATTTCATCATAGACGGGTAAACAGACATTCCGCCGTAAGCAAGAGTTCTGGGAATTGTCTGAACAATCACAGGCTTTTTGGTTTCTTTCATAACTTCGCTGACCGCTATTGCCGACTCAAGGTTATCAATATTAAAAGCAGGGATAGCATAGCCCTCTTCTGATGCAGTTTTCATTAACTTATAACTTGAAACACAAGACATTTTTAACCTCCGTTATCTGAAATAGATTTCATATCACTGAAAGTAATTGCAAGACCTGCTTGAGGAATCCTGAAAGACACGGGATAACCGGTCTCAGCATCCTGTAAGAGAAAAAACTTACCTTTTTCGGACATCCCGGTAAAAAGTATGTTACCGTTTTCAAGTTTCTCATACTCAGTAGTTTCAAGAATTTTTTTAACCGATTCACTGAACAAGGAAACAAATTCTGTATTTTCAGTAAACTTGTCATCTAAATCATAGGAAATATCACCGAGCTCTAATGTACAGACACCCTCTTTGAAAACAATTCTGAGTCCCGAAATAAGTTCAGGCTTCATAACAGTCACAGTACACTTATCCGCAAGAGAATTTTCTATTTTGCAGGTCATATTAAATTTATTATATGTAACACTTATGTTGCCGACAAAATTCAGATCAGGAACAGGCACCGAAACTTTATCGTGCACATCACATCCACTGAAAAGAAAGATTATTAACATCAACAACATAAGCACTTTTTTCAATTGTTACACCCCGTCAGAACCCTCAATTTTTGAAAGTGCAAAAGGCAAACAATCGGCCGTATCCAAAGGAGTCATAGCAGTCATGGAATATCTTTCTGCTGCTATGTCCCCGGCTAAACCGTGAACATAAACAGCAATCTTAGCGGCATTTTCGATGCTGACTTTCTGTGCAATAAAAGCACCAATCAAACCTGCAAGTAAATCTCCACTTCCGCCTTTGGACATTCCTGCATTACCTGTTGTATTAACAAATGCCGTCTTTTTACCGTGGGTAGCAACAACAGTATTCGCACCTTTCAGAACTACCGTCACGTTATATTCACCAGCAAAATCAACTGCCGTCTGTATACGGTCAGCCTGAAGATGCCTGACTGACATCCCTGTGAGTCTGCTCATTTCTCCCGGATGTGGCGTTATTATTATCGGCACTTTTGCAGCTTTCAATACATTTATATTGCGGGAAATTATATTTATTCCGTCAGCGTCGATAACAACCGGCACTTCAGCATTTCTGATAACCTCTGCAAGAACCGATGCTGTATCCTTATTAACAGATAATCCACATCCTATGACGATAACTGAAGCCTTTTTCATAGCTTCGCGGATTTTATCAACAGAAGAAGCTGAAAAAGTTCCTTCCTCAGTATATTCCGTAGGTAAAAGCAGTGGAGATGTAAGCATTGAGGAAATAGCAGGATACGCACACTCAGGAAAAGCAGCAGTCACAAGACCTGCACCTCCTCTTACAGCACCCGTAGCTGCAAGAACCGCGGCACCCGCCATACATTTACTTCCGCAAATCGAAAGCACATGACCATAATCGCCTTTATTTGAGACAGGGTTTCTTACAGGAAAAACTTTCTTAACACTTTCAAAATCAATGGAATAAAAATGTGGTTCACCGGATATATTCTGTTCCTCTTCAGTGATGCCGATTGAAACAACTTTAATTTTGCCGCAATTCCTACTGCCGGGCAGAATAAAGTGGCAAGGTTTAGCAGCACATACTGCAACGGTAAAATCTGCTTTTACCGCGGTACCCATAATTTCACCGGTATCTGCGTTCAATCCACCGGGTACATCAATGCTGACTTTTTTTGCCTCAGAAGAGTTGATGCATTCAAAAAGTTCTGCATAAATGCCCGTTACTTCCCGTTCTAGTCCGATACCAAAAACTGCTTCCACAATTATATCGGCACTATTAAGTGCATCAATTGCAGAGTTTTTGTTTGTATCAAAAGTGATCATATTAACTGGCAATTGTTCAACACGGGCAAACATTTCCTTTGAATGTTCAGAATGTGGTGTTCCACCGGCAAGAATGATTGAAACACTTGAGCCGATTTCACAAAGTTTTCTTGCAACTACATAACCATCACCGCCGTTGTTTCCTCTGCCGCATACAACGGTAATTTTCTTAGGAGTTTCAGAAGAAATACCATACTCCTCACGAATCGCTCTTGCACAGGCAGCACCTGCATTTTCCATAAGACGGAGATAGCTTGTTCCGTTTGCATTTGCAGCAGCCTCAGCCATTCTCATCTGCAAGGTTGTAAGAACTTTCAAAATTATTCACCACCCAGAACTTTTTTCAGGTATTGACCCGTATAAGATGTTTTTACTTTAGCCACATCTTCAGGTGTACCTTCAGCCACTACAACACCACCACCTGAACCGCCTTCAGGTCCCAGATCAATAACATAGTCAGCTGATTTTATAACATCAAGATTGTGTTCAATAACAAGAACAGTATTACCTGCATCTACAAGTCGCTGAAGAACATCAATCAATCTGTGAACATCTGCAGTGTGAAGGCCCGTTGTCGGTTCATCGAGAATATATATGGTCTTACCTGTTGATACACGCGAAAGTTCAGTTGAAAGTTTTACTCTCTGTGCCTCACCACCCGAAAGAGTTGTGGCTGGTTGACCGATTTTCACATAACCTAGCCCAACATCAAAAAGTGTCTGCAGCTTTCTCTTGATTTTCGGAATAGCAGAAAAGAAATCCAATCCTTCTTCAACTGTCATTTCAAGCACATCACTTATGCTTTTACCTTTATACTTTATTTCAAGAGTTTCTCTGTTGTAACGCTGACCTTTGCACACTTCACAAGGCACATAGATATCAGCAAGGAAATGCATTTCAATCTTTACAATACCGTCGCCCTGACAAGCCTCACATCTGCCACCCTTAACATTAAATGAAAATCTGCTGGGCGTGTAGCCGTGTTTCTTTGAATCTGATGTTGAAGCAAACAAGTCTCTGATATCGTTAAAAACACCGGTATATGTGGCAGGATTTGAACGCGGAGTTCTTCCTATCGGCGACTGATCTATATCAATTACTTTATCGAGAAATTCAATACCCTCAATTGCGTCGTGTTTACCTACCGTTCTTTTTGCACCATTAAGTTCATTTGCAAGTTTTTTATAGAGTATTTCATTGACAAGCGAAGATTTTCCTGAACCTGAAACACCGGTTATACACACAAATTCACCCAGAGGAATACTCACATCAATATTCTGAAGATTATTCTGTTTTGCTCCAATTATCTTCAATGTATTTCCGTTACCGTTTCTTCTGTTTTCAGGGACGGGAATTTTTTTCTTACCACTGAGATACAAGCCGGTAAGCGACTCTTCACAATCCAGAATATCGTCATATTCACCGGCAAAAATTACATTACCACCGTGTATACCTGCACCGGGTCCGATATCAACAAGGAAATCGGACTGCTCCATTGTTTCTTCATCGTGTTCAACAACAATAAGAGTATTACCAAGGTCACGAAGTTGTTTAAGTGTTGCAAGTAATTTCTGATTGTCTCGCTGATGAAGACCTATACTTGGTTCGTCAAGTACATAAAGCACACCCGTCAGAGAAGAACCAATCTGTGTTGCAAGTCTTATTCTCTGACTTTCACCACCTGAAAGTGTGCCGGACTGTCTTGAAAGAGTAAGATAAGAAAGACCAACAGAGTTAAGGAACATAAGCCTGTCCTTTATTTCTCTTATAATAAGTGTAGCAATAGATTTATCGCGTTCAGACAACTGAAGATTGTCAATAAAATCTATCGCATCAACAATGGTTTTCTGCGTAAACTCATCAATGTTGATTCCGCCGACTGTTACTGCAAGAGATTCTTTTTTCAGCCTTGCACCACCGCAATCTGAACAAACACTGTCATCCATATACTGTTCAATATCAGCCCTGGACCATTCGCTTGTTGTACTTTCATATCTTCTCTGCAAATTATTGATTACACCCTCAAAATCAGTAAAATACGAGCCTGTACCATATTCATTTTTTCGTGTCATCTTAATCTTCTCGCCATTTGTACCGAGAAGAAGTGCATTGAGCCCGTCTGCGGGTATTTCCTTTACAGGTGTATCAAGTGTGAAACCGTATTTATTAGCAACACCTTCATAATACATTTCGGCAATTGTGCCCTTATCCGCATTACTCCAGCCCGTACCTTTAACAGCACCTTCACGGATAGAAAGTGATTTATCCGGAATAATCAGGTCAGGATTAATTTTTTTTGAAACACCAAGACCTGCACAGGTCTGACAAGCACCAAAGGGATTGTTGAAGGAAAACATTCTCGGAGTCAACTCGTCTATTGAACATCCGTGTTCAGGACAAGCAAAATTCTGTGAAAAAAGAAGCTCTTCTTTACCGATTACATCCACAAGAATAATTCCGTCAGAAAGACTTGAAGCCGTTTCAATTGAATCTGCAAGTCTGCCCTTTATTTCTTCTTTCATAACAAGTCTGTCAACAACAACATCAATGTTATGCTTCTTATTCTTATCTATTTTTATCTCTTCGGAAAGGTCATAAATTATACCGTCAATCCTTACTCGTACAAAACCTGATTTACGGGCACTGTCCAGTTCTTTAATATGCTCACCTTTTTTGCCTCTGATAATCGGAGACATAATCTGAATTTTTGTCCCGGTTTCGAGAAGCATAACCTTATCAACAATCTGGTCAACAGTCTGTCTCGAAATCTCTTTGCCGCAAACCGTACAGTGAGGGACACCGACTCTTGCATACAAAAGTCTGAGATAGTCATATATTTCCGTCACAGTGCCGACAGTTGATCGCGGATTCTTGGATGTTGTTTTCTGGTCGATGGAAATAGCAGGAGACAAGCCCTCAATGTAATCAACATTGGGCTTTTCCATCTGTCCGAGAAACTGTCTGGCATAAGAAGAAAGTGATTCAACATATCGTCTCTGTCCCTCTGCATAAATTGTATCGAAAGCAAGAGAAGATTTACCTGAGCCTGAAAGTCCGGTGAAAACAATAAGTTTATCTCTCGGAAGTTCTATATCTATATTTTTCAGATTGTGCTCTTTGGCACCTTTAATAACAATACTTTTTTGCAATTTATTTACCCTGCCTTAATTTTTCAATTCGGTCTCTGAGTGCAGCAGCGTGTTCAAATTCAAGAATTTTTGCTGCAGCCTTCATTTCTTTTGTCAGACGTTCAATCAATTCTTCGCGTTCTTTTCTGCTCATATGCTTTGCAGATTTATTATCAGAAGAACCCTTGCTTGAAATTTCAATAATATCACGAACATCCTTCTGAATTGTAGTCGGAATAATACCGTTATCCTCGTTATATTTCATTTGCTTTTCTCTTCTGCGGTAAGTTTCACTGATGGCTCTTTCCATAGACGGAGTTACTTCATCAGCGTACATAATCACCTGACCGTTGGCATTTCGTGCTGCTCTGCCGATTGTCTGTATAAGTGAAGTTTCAGAGCGAAGAAAACCTTCCTTGTCCGCATCAAGAATAGCGACGAGTGACACCTCCGGAATATCAAGACCTTCTCGAAGAAGATTAATGCCTACGAGCACATCAAACTCACCTTTTCTCAAATCTCTTATAATCTCCATTCTCTCAATGGTATCAACATCATAGTGCATATATCTTACCTTGATTGAGAGATTTTCGAAATAGTCAGTAAGGTCTTCCGCCATCTTCTTTGTGAGAGTTGTAACAAGCGTTCTCTCACCCTTTTCAGCTCTCGTATTGATTTCTGAAACAAGGTCGTCTATCTGCCCCTCAATAGGTCTCACCGAAATTTCAGGGTCAAGAAGACCGGTGGGTCGGATAACCTGTTCAGCAATCTGTATACTTTTATCTTTTTCAAATTCGCCAGGAGTCGCACTGACAAAAATCTTCTGTCCGACTTTTTCATAAAATTCATCAAACTTAAGGGGTCTGTTGTCAAACGCTGACGGAAGTCTGAAACCGAAATCTACAAGATTTTCTTTTCTCGCTCTGTCACCAGCGTACATCGCCCTTACCTGAGGAAGCATTACGTGTGATTCATCAACAAAAAGCAAAAAGTCATCAGGGAAATAATCAAGAAGTGTGTTCGGAACAGAACCGGGAGCACGACCTGACATTACACGGGAATAGTTTTCTATCCCTTTACAGAATCCGGTTTCACGAAGCATTTCAATATCATATTCGGTTCTCTGTTTAATTCTCTGTGCTTCAAGAAGTTTTCCTTGCTCTTCAAACTCAGCATATCTCTCAGCCATCTCATCAAATATTTCTTTAATAGCTGATTCAAGTCTGTCTTTTGATACAACATAATGGGACGCCGGATAGATAGCTGCGTGTGAAAGTGTAGAAATCACGTTACCTGTCAATGCGTTTATTTCAGATATTCTGTCAATTTCATCTCCGAAAAACTCAACCCTGATAGCCTTATCATTCGAATAAACGGGATAAATTTCAACAACATCACCACGAACTCTGAACTTGTTTCTCACAAAATTCAGGTCATTTCTTTCATACTGAAGCTCAACCAATTTAGAAATAAGCTCGTCACGATTCTTTTCCATTCCCGTCCTCAGGGAGATTACCATATTTCTGTAATCAATCGGGTCACCAAGAGTATATATGCAGGAAACACTCGCAACAATTATTACATCTCTTCGTTCACTGAGTGCAGCCGTAGCAGAGTGGCGCAGTTTTTCAATCTCGTCATTAATAGCTGAATCTTTTTCGATATATGTGTCTGTGGTGGGCACATACGCCTCAGGCTGATAATAGTCATAATAGGATACAAAATATTCCACTGCGTTGTTAGGAAAGAATTCACGGAATTCTGAGCAAAGCTGTGCAGCCAATGTTTTATTATGAGCAAGAACTAGAGTCGGTCTGTTCAGTTCGGCAATAATATTAGCCATTGTAAAGGTTTTGCCTGAGCCGGTTACACCGAGAAGCGTCTGCTCCTTATATCCATTGTTAACACCATCTACAAGTGTCTTTATTGCTTGTGGCTGGTCACCAGGTGGATTGTATTCAGAATGAAGTTTGAATTTTGTAGCTTTATCCAATAGAGTCATAAATGCT
>JAZQLC010000049.1:0-8867 GCA_045542485.1 Acutalibacteraceae bacterium | reverse complement strand
CTGCCCTGAAGGCGAGTTTGCTTTTAGCAGCAGCGGTACATGGTCACTTTTCGGCACAGAACTTGATGAGGCAGTTGTAAACGATACAACTTACGAAATTAACGTTACAAATGAAGGCGGATATGATTTCTCAACAGGTTTCCTTAAAAATATTATCGGTTTGTGGCTTATTCAGGAAAGCCGTCGTCAGTGGGCAAGAGAAGGGGAAAATTATTCGTACGCTGACCTTGAAAAGTTAGCTCTTGAAGCAGAGCCCTTCAAATGCTTTATCGACCCCGATGCGCCTGAGTTTGTGCCTCACGGAAATCTTCCCGAGAGAGTCCGTGAATATTGCAGAAAAACCAACCAGCCCGTACCCGAATCAGTAGGCGAAATTATGCGCTGTATTTACGAGAGTCTTGCTATGAAATACAGAGAAACCTTTGAGAAAATCAAGGAATGTACAGGCAAAGATTATCCTGTAATTCATGTTATCGGTGGCGGTACAAAGGACACACTTCTCTGTCAGCTTACGGCAAACGCTTGTGGCTGTGAAGTGAAAGCAGGTCCCATTGAAGCAACTGTTCTCGGTAATCTTGCAGTTCAGCTCATTTCTCAGGGTGAAATCAAGGATATCAAGGAAGCAAGAGAAATTATTGCTTCGGGAGAAAATGTTGTAACATATGCTCCTCAGGAAGCTGATATCTGGTCAGAAAACTTTGAAAAATACAAAAAGGCAACAAAATAAAAATATCACCGTTTCTGTCACTGACACGAAACGGTGATAACTTTTTTAATTGAGAAGATAAATAGCAAAATTAAGATATCCTGCAAAGGTTACCCACAGAAGATACGGAATCAGTAAAAGACCTGCAGGTTTTGAAATTCTGTAAAACAAAATGATGTTTGCAAGAATCAATACCCATAGAACAACGAGCCAGATAAATGCAAAAAGGTAATTTCCCATGCCGAAGAAAATGATTGACCAGAAAAAATTAAAAAATAACTGGATGGCATAAACGGCAAGGGCTGTGTTTTTTTCCTTTTTGTCTGCATCGGAGGAAGAAACAAGGTAAGAAGAAATTCCCATAAGCAGATACAGAATTGTCCACACAACCGGGAACAACCAACCGGGTGGCGAAAGGGGCGGTTTGTTGATTCTTTCAAAGGTTTCCATACTGTCCATAGTCAGTAGCGCAGACAAACCGCCCGTAAGAATAGGAACTAAAATGTTGATAAGCAAACTTTTCAGTCTGACAGTCATAAAAATCACCTCATAAATAATATACGAAGAAAAATTTTTATTATGCAGGTACAGAAATTGTCTTATAAATTTTATTTACGAGAATCAGAAGTGCTGTTACATTCTGTGGGACTGATAAGAGAAAAATATAATGTAACAAGACCTGAACTGAGCAGTATGCTTCCGACAATGTCAGAAAACCAATGGACACCGGAAAGAAATCTTGATATTATCATAAAGGCAATAAAAACAATAATCAGAAAATTGATACACTTTCTGAAAATGTTGTTTTTTATACGGATATTGAACTGCATAATGACTGTTATCATTACGCTCATCACGAGCATAGTCGTTGAGGAAGGATATGAAGCTTCCTGATAACCGTTAATCAGAACGGGACGATAATTTATAACAACTGTTTCAAAAAGAATATATAAGGCCATCACAACAATATAGAATATACCGAGAATAAGAATATCGTAATCAACTTTCAGAAGATGCCGCCTTTTAATCCACTGTATAAGTCCCGTCAATCCGAAACCTGCTGCAAAGATGATAGGCACCAACCCTAACCAGTCTGTAATAACATAAAGAGACATATGAACGCCTGTAAAATTATGAATAAAACCATTGAGCGAAGCAAATCCCACGGTTGATTCGTAGGGGCCGATAGCTTTCACATCGACAAAGCATATTGCAATTGTCCATATCAAAAAAGTGGCAAGTAAAAAAATCGCAATATAAAAAATTTTCTGTTTTTCTTTTTTCATTTTCAGAGACCTCCGTTTTTATCTGACCTTCGTCTGAAAATATTTTACGGGACAGCAGAAAATTATTCAAGAAACCGAGTGTCACATTTGCGACACTTTCCGTATCATTACTTTTTTATAAGCACAGTAGCTTTTATTATCAGAAATATAAATAAAAAAGCGGCAGCATACGGTTGAAGACTGATAATAAAAATAAGTGTGGCGATGGCGTTCAGTATAAGTGAGATAATGTTTTTGTTATGTGTAGGAAAATTAATATGAAATTTTTCGAGAGCAAGTGTTAAAATTCCTGATAATACAATCCCTGATATAATAATAAAATAAATTGTTTTTAACCAGGGGGATATTCCGATGAGGTTGGGAAGAGAAACTGCTTCTACGATAGTCTCTGCTTTTTGTCCGAAGAAAGGGAGAAAAAAGAAGAGAATAAAGCTCAGGTCAAGAAGTCCGCACACAAGACTTCGGAAATGATTTTCCTTTTTGTTGTTTTCTTCTTCTGCAACATTAAGAAGCTCATCGCCTGATAACAAATCATCAATTGTAACATTGAAAAATTTTGCTATTGTTTTCAAGGAATCGATGCTCGGATATCCTCTGTCGGATTCCCATTTTGAAATTGCTGTTCTTGTGATGAAAATTTTTTCAGCCAGTTCATCCTGTGTAAGGTCATTATCTGTTCTGAGCTTTTTCAGTTTTTTGCCAAATGTCATAAGTATTTCCCCCATTGTTTTATGATTTCATTATAGCAATTATACTTTGTTTTGTCACGACACTATCTGTCACATAAGAACAAAACCTTGTCTTTGAAAAAGAAAAACCTCTCCTGCCACGCGGACAAGAAAGGCTTTGTCTGGTCCACCCGAGAGGATTCGAACCCCCGACCTTCAGAATCGGAATCTGCTGCACTATCCGGCTGTGCTACGGATGGATATATATGTTTTTAATATTTTATCATAAAACAAGCCGGTTTACAACTTAAAAGAAATAAAATTTCCTCATTTTTTCTCTTGTCGGAAGAAAAATTCTCTCATAACGCGTTATTGATTTATTGTTTTTTATGGTTTATTATTAAGTTACGGTACCGGAAAAATCTATGAGGTGATCAAATGAACATTTATTTTGGTGAGAATCTGAGAATGTTGAGAAAAAATAAAAATCTCACTCAGGAAAAACTTGCAGATTATCTGGGTGTTTCTTTTCAGACTGTCAGCAAGTGGGAAAGGGGAGATACATACCCCGATATTGAATTTCTTCCTGAAATTGCACTGTTTTTCAAAGTAAGCACTGACGATTTGCTTGGAATAAACAGAGCGAAAAATGAAAAAGAAATTGAGGGAAAACTGAAAGAATATGATAATCTTACCGACAGCAAACTGATGCAGGAAATTATAAACGAGCTTAAAGAAAAATATCCCAATGATTTCCGTGTACTTATCAGATATCTCGGATGTCTTGTAAGATTCAGAGAAGACCTGGTTTCTGTTTACTCAGAAGTGATTTCTGTTTATAACAATATTCAGGAAAACTGTACTAATGACAGAATCAGAATAAAAGCCAAAAGAGCAATCATTGAATACTATCGCTCTTTACTTGCTTTGAATAAAGAAGAGGTCACATTTGAAATGTGCGAAAAGATTATCTGCGAAATGCCGGATATGCGCGATGGCCGTGAAATGTTCAGTACATTTTATCCTGAAGGACATCCTGAACGGGATTTGAAAATCCAGAATGCGATTGAAGAAAACTTTCTTCTTTGTAACACCTTTTACTCACACTATTTTTTCTACAATGACAGATTTGATGATGAATGGCAGATTGAATTTTTTAAGAAAGAAATCGATTTTATAAACTTTGCTTATGATGACGGAAACTATGGAAAAACCTGGCGTACAATAATGTATATGTACGGTCATCTTGCTGTCAGATATTTTCGTATAGGAAAAGAAAAAGAGGCGTTGGAAAATCTGAAAACCTGTGCACTTCTTTCGAAAAAATTTGATTCTATGGAAAGATTTACAACGATGAAATCAAAAATCTTTAACGGAAAAGTTTTTGATAAACACACGCTGGGCAGTACATATGTTGCCACAGGTCAGATGAAACATCTTTTTACGAAAAAATATCCTTTGTCTGATGAATTTAAAAATTCGGAAGAGTTTCAGGAAATTCTTAAAATACTTGAATAAAAAAAGGGCATCGTCACCTCGCTGAGCGTCGGACGATGCCTGTATTTTATTCCCAGTTTTTCCACACATCAGGCTGATATCCCAGTGTTGCCTGTTTACCGTTTCTGACAATTGGTGTTCTGAACAGAGCCTGATTTTCAAGAAGCTTTTCCTCTTTGTCGCTGTCATTTGCAAGATACTTTATGAACAGAGTTTCATAAAGTTTGCACTTATCGTCAATCAGTTCATCAAAACTCATTTTGAGTGCAGATTTAATATTTCTGTATTCTCCCTGACTCATAGGATATTTTGAAATATCAATCATCTGGACTTTGATTCTGCGTTCTTTGAAATATCTTTCAGCCTTTTTTGTGTCAAAGCATTTTGGCTTACCGTAAATCTGTATATTCATCATTTTCACTCCAAAAAATTTTTCCTTGATAATTATACTATCAAGTGGTAAAATTGTAAAGAGAAAAAATGTGGAGGAAAATTATGTCTTCAGAAATCAGAATTCCCGAATATGCGAAAGTTGCAATGAAGGCGCTGAATGACTGCGGTTATTCTGCTTTCGTTGTGGGCGGTTGTGTCCGTGACAGCATAATGGGGAAAGAAGCACACGATTGGGATATGACAACCTCTGCTGAGCCGGAAGAAACCCTGGAGGTTTTCAAAGATTTCCGTACAATCCCCACAGGACTCAAGCACGGTACAATAACTGTTCTGATTGACGGAGAGCCTCTTGAAATCACAACCTTCCGTATTGACGGCACATACACAGATAACCGAAGACCTGACAGTGTCAATTTCACCAGAAATATTGAAAACGATTTGTCCCGAAGAGATTTCACGGTTAATGCCATGGCTTACAACGAAAAGGACGGAGTTGTTGACCTCTTCGGGGGAATAAGTGACATTGAAAATAAAATTATCCGATGTGTGGGGGACGCTGATAAAAGATTCGGAGAAGATGCACTCAGAATTATGAGGGCACTGAGATTCTCTTCTGTCCTGGGATTTGAAATTGAAAAAGAAACAGCAGAAAGTATAAAAAGAAATAAACATCTTCTGAAAAACATTGCACCGGAAAGAATCCGTGTTGAGTTGGAAAAGCTTATTCTCGGTGATGATGCAGAGAGAATTCTTCTTGATTTTTCAGATGTGATTTCTGAGATTATTCCTGAGCTGGGAAAAACAGTGGGAGTGGAGCAGAATTGTATATATCACATTTATGATGTGTGGCATCACATTGTAAAAAGTGTGGCTGTCAGCGAAAAGAATAAATATGTAAGACTGGCTATGCTTTTCCACGATATAGGAAAACCGCAGAAGAAAACGACTGACGAAAATGGTGCAGACCATTTCAAGTATCACGCTCTTCTCAGCGCCGATATGGCATACAGCATTCTTAAAAGGCTGAGATACGATAACAAGACAGTGAAACTGGTGACGGACCTGATTCTTCATCACGATGACAGACTCTATGATGCACCGCAGAAAGTGAAGAAACACGCATCAAAATTCGGCTTTGATTTTCTTGAATTGCTCGACAAGGTTTCCCGTGCTGATATATTGGCTCAGAATCCTCAGATGCATCACAGATTATCTGATTGTGACAGTTATATGAAGCTTGTCAGAGAAATCAGAGAAGAAAAGGGTTGTCTGAGCCTTTCTGACCTTGAAATTAACGGAAATGACCTGATTTCTCTCGGCTATCGCGGAAAGGAAATCGGCAAAACTCTGGAAATGATGCTTGATAAAGTTCTGAAAAGTGAGATTGAAAACAAAAGAGAAAAATTAATGGCGTTTTTAAAGGAGAGAAGAAAAAATGAAATATAAGATTTTATCTTTTTTTGAAAAAATAACGGCAGTTGTGCTTACATTTATAATGTCATTTTTTGCATCACAGACACCAACTGTACAGCGTCCCGACGCAAACACAGTGACAGCCTACGATGTTTCTTCTGCCGACTACACTCTCAGCATTGATGCTTCCGAAAAAATCAGACGCATAAGCGATTTGCTCTTCGGTATTTTCTTTGAGGACATCAATTTCGCTGCAGACGGCGGACTTTATGCGGAAAAGGTTGTAAACCGTTCATTTGAATATACCGACCTGGCAGAAAACGATGAGTTTTACGGCTGGAATGTTGTAGGTAACCCTGCACTTGAGGTGAAAGTCGGTGACAAGGAAAACGGACTGAATGTAAACAACACAAACTATATAGTTATTTCCAATCACACAGATGCTTCGGGCGGTGTTGAAAACAGAGGTTTTCTTGACGGAATGAGTGTAGAAAAAGGAGAAAATTATAATTTTTCAATTTATGCAAAGGGAGCGGCTGAAATTACGGTAAACCTTTGTGAAAACGGCAACATTATTTCGTCAGGAAAAATTGAAAGTATCACCGACGAATGGGAAAAATATGAGCTGACACTTTCCTCCGACAGAGATGCTTTTTCAGGAGTTACACTGCAGGTGCTCGTCAAGGGCGAGGCTTGTCTTGATATGATTTCTCTTTTCCCCGAAAACACATTCAAAAACCGTGAAAACGGAATGCGAAAAGATTTGGGCGAAATGCTGGAAGAGCTTCAGCCGCGATTTTTAAGATTCCCCGGTGGCTGTGTCATTGAGGGATATGACGAAGAAACTTCATACAGCTGGAAAGATTCAATCGGTGTGGACGAAAACGGAGAGCCTCTTGAGTTCGGCGGGAAATACGGCGATGTGGCAGCAAGAAAGCAGGGAATCAATCTGTGGACAAATATTGCCGCAACAGACGACAGACTTCCTTGTTTTATGAGTTACGGTCTCGGTTTTTATGAATATTTCCAACTTGCAGAGGATATCGGTGCTTTGCCCGTGCCCGTAATCAATTGCGGACTTTATTGCCAGATGAGAGGCAAGGGCGGAATTGATATGGATTCCGATTTGTTCAGACAGTATGTTCAGGATATGCACGACCTTGTGGAATTCTGTCGCGGTGATAAAGATTCAAAATGGGGCAAAGTGAGAGCTTCTCTCGGTCACGAAGAGCCTTTTGAACTGAAATATATCTGTATCGGCAACGAAAACGAGGGTGAAGTATACTTTGAAAGATATGAGGCTTTCCTCAATTCTTTCAATGAGGCAAAAGAGAAAAATCCGGAATTGTATGAGGGCATTGAACTTATATATTCATCAGGTGCCGTTGATGCTACGGGCGGTGCAAATTATCTCCCCTCATATGAATTTGCAAAAGATTGGCTCGAAAATAATCCGGATAAAACAATAAATGATTTTGCAGGGGCAACAGACCAGCATTATTATAAAGAGCCTGAGTGGTTCCTTAAAAACACAGATTATTATGACGAGGAAAATTACAGGCGTTCATCAGATGAGATGACAGACACAATTTACGGCGGTGCAATTCAGGTCTTTCTCGGTGAATATGCGGCAAGGTCAAACACTCTTCGTGCAGCACTTGCAGAAGCAGCATACATGACGGGTCTTGAACGGAATGGTGACATTGTAAAAATGGCAGCTTATGCACCGCTCTTCGGTAATCTCACGGCAACACATTGGTCTCCTGACCTTATCTGGTTCAATAATCATCAGGTTACGGGGTCAATCAACTATTATGTTCAGAAGATTTTCTCTCTCAATCAGGGAACGGATCTTTATTCGTCATCTCTGTCAGGTGCAGAAATTCCCCAGAAAGATTTGTCAGGCAGAGTAGGTGTGGGCACATGGTACACATCCGCAGAGTTTGACAATGTAAAAATTGTAAATAACGAAACGGGCGAAATTATCGGTCAGGATAACTTCTCCATTCCGAATTTCTGGTGGAATTGGGAAGATGTAAATAACAGTGATTTCAAAGTAAAGAACGGAAAGCTTGTTCACACAACAACAGATATGAATTATTCAAACACAGGTAATGCTGCATATTTCGGAAAAAATGAGTGGACAAACTACACCTACACTGTTGAGGCAACAAAGCTGGAAGGCTCAGAAGGGTTTATAATTCCCTTTGCCGTTCAGGATAAAAATAACAACTTCTTCTGGAATATCGGCGGATGGGATAACACTGTTTCTTGTCTTCAGCAGATTGAAAACGGAGTCAAAACGGGACAGATTATCGGTACTGTAAAACCGTTCACTGCTGAGGTAGGCAGAAAATATGAGCTGAAGGTAGAAATAAACGGAAGAAATGTAAAGTGTTATATTGACGGAGAACTTTATGTGGATTACACCACGGGCTCAGACAGCGAAGCAGAGGCATATCAGGTTGTCACAACAGATGAAACCGGCGACATTATTGTAAAGCTTGTGAATATAACGGAAACAAGTAAAACCTTTGCTGTGGATGTTACGGGTGAAGAAAATATAAAATCTTCAGCTACGGTTTATCAGGTTGCAGGTGACAGCCTCGGCAACGACAACATTCTGGGAGCAGAGGAAGACTGCGTTATGGAAGAATTTTCCGTAGACGGATTCAGTGAAAAATTCAACTACACCGTGCCTCAGTATTCGGTAACGGTCATCAGACTTCATACTAAATAATAAATAAAAACCTCCGGCTCAGCTGAAATAGTCAATAGTTAGTAGACACAAAAAAGAAATAAATTAAGCTGCCAGTTCAATTCTGTATTGGACTGGCGGTTTTCGTTTGAGTTTACGTACAGGACGAACATAGTTAAAGTAATGAATGGTATCGGCAACCACTT
>JAZQLC010000048.1:0-63749 GCA_045542485.1 Acutalibacteraceae bacterium | reverse complement strand
AACAAACTCGGTGGCGTTTCAATGGCGAAAAATACACCTGAGGGTTTATCAGAGGCAGAAAAGTGGTATCGTAAGGGTGTTGAACTCTGTGAGCAGAATTACAGGGATAATCCATGTTACGAAAGCAGAGAGGATCTTTTTGTAACCTATGAAAGAATGGGTAATGTTGCAAGGGTTAAAAACACACCTGAGAGCTTATCTGAGGCAAAAGAGTGGTATTATATGGGTGTTGAACTCTGTGAGCAGAATTACAGCGATAATCCATGTTACAAAAGCAGACGGGCGCTTTCCATAGCCTATAACGATCTCGGCGACATTTTAAAGGCTAAAAATACACTGGAGGGTTTATCGGAGGCAGAAAAGTGGTATCATAAGGAAATTGAACTGTGTGAGCAGAATTACAGCGATAATCCATGTTACGAAAGCAGAGAGGCTCTTTCCGTAACCTATGAAAGAATGGGTAATGTTGCAAGGGTTAAAAACACACCAGAGAGCTTATCTGAGGCAAAAGAGTGGTATTATAAGGTCTTTGAACTGTCAGAGCAGAATTACAGCGATAATCCATGTTACAAAAGCAGACGGGCTCTTTTCATATCCTGTAACAAACTCGGTGATATAGCAAGGGACAAAAACACACCCGAAGGTCTGTCAGAGGCAGAAAAGTGGTATCGTAAGGGTGTTGAACTCTGTGAGCAGAATTACAGGGAAAATCCGTGTTCTCAAAGTGAAAATGACCTCTCGATTGCATATAGCAGACTCAGTAATGTAGTGAGGACTAAAAACACGCCGGAGGCTTCTGAGGAAGCTGAAATGTGGGATGAAAAAAGACGGAATCTCGGTGGAAATGCAAATTCCGGAAATCAAAAAACTCACTCCAACTCTTCCGGACCATTGAAAGATGCGGAAACACGCAAGAGACTGATGGAGTTGTTGGGTAATCGCACATCGAAAAAGTCTGAGACAGAGGGCCAGTAATCAGACTGATTTTTATTTCATAATATAAACGAACCTCCTCATCGGTATGACCGATGGGGAGGTTTTTAACGCATTATTGTGCTGTAAGTTCATATTTTAAAGAAATACTGCCGTATGTGGTGTCAGCGTTTCTTTTGCTTTTTACTTTATTCTCATATTAGCGCAGTTCTTTTTCTTTTGCAATAAAAAAGCGACATCACCCGTTTTGTCTGCCGTTAATCTACCATATAAATATGCTCTGCATAGGCCGCACCGTCGGAGCCTATCGAAATTACTGTTCCGCCCATAATGCCGTCCGTATAATAAGCTCCGTATCCTGTTTTGAGCGTATACGTAAGCCTGATGCCTTCATAATAGATCTGGAAATTGTTTGCGTGATCGTGACCTGCAAATATATTTTTTGTGCTTCCGAGATCCTTGCAGATATCAAAAAAGCCGTTGTTTACAGGCGGACAGCTCACTCCTTCACCCGAAAGTCCGAGAGCATCGGGGGCAAGTTCGGGAGCGAGAACTCCGATCTCATCACTGCCGTTGGCAGATATCCACGCGTCCTTGTACTCATAAACGGGAATGTGCATAAAAACTGAGCTTTCAACCGTGTGGCCTTCAATTTCTGAAATTCCCTTAACAGCCCACTTGTACCACTCAATCTGATTATCCCAGAGATGATCATAACCGCCTACGGTTGAACCGTCCTCAAGGGTATATTCAGTATTGTTATGAGTATCAACCATAAAGAGAGTATGTATAATGTGTCCGTTTTCAGTAATGTTTATGATATAGTTGCCGTATCCCATATCCTCAGGACCGAACTCAAACAGGCAATTTTCAGCCTTGAAGAGAAGATGTGCAGCCCAGAATTCATTGATACAGCACTGTCCGTCGTGATTACCCATAATTGGTGCCCACGGGATACCGTAAGCATCAATCTGCTTGACAAGGTTGATATATGCGACCGTTCCCCACGCGTTGTCACCTGTCAGAGTGATGAGGTCGGGCTCGGTTTCTCTGACGAGGTTATCAATCATTTCGACTGTCTTTTCGCCTTCTTCTTCAAAAACAAGATCATCCTTAAGCTGAATATCGGCAAGATTGAGAATAATAAAATCTTCATCGGGATTCTTTTCAATTTCTGCACAGTAGTCCGCCGTGAATTCATCTGTTGCCGACCATTCGGTGAAGAAATTGCTTTCACCGAAATTTACAACAAGCGCTCCTACGGGAGCAAGAACACGGAAAAAAGAAAGAAAAAAAGCTAAAATAAGTTTTAAAGTTGCCATATCGCACCTCCGAACAATTTTCTATTACAATTATAAACCTGAAACCAAAAACTGTCAACTCCGATTAAATGAAAAAGAAAACGACCACCTATTGGTGATCGTTTTTTTTGGCAGAAGCACCCCTCGACACGCTCCGCATACCTCGGTTTTGGAGGATAATGTCACTGTGATTATTATCTTTTAAATTCCTTGTGCAGTGAAGAATTCATCAAGAACTTTTTCATCAAGGCTGTTCTTCTCTGTCAGAAGGTCAACAAGCTTGTCGAGAATATCTCTGTTTCTTGCAACCAGGTCCTTTGCACGGGCAAACTGGTCCTGAAGAAGCTTTTCTGCCTCTTTCATATCAACTTCACCTATGAGAGTTTCACCCATAGCGTAATCTTTGAGACTTGAAATGATAATTGCTCTCGCGTGTTCAATATCGGCACTTGCGCCGGTGTTGAGACCTTCTTCTTCGCCGTAGACTTCCATCTCAGCTACGCGACCGGCAAGAGAGCAGCAGACACTGTTCAAAAATTCGCCGAAAGTAATTTTACCACTGAAGTCATCTGACGACCTTGCCATATATCCGCCGTAATCTCCTCTTGAAACAACGGTCAGATACAATGGAGTTTTACCTGAACAAAGTCTGTAAATGAGAGCATGTCCGCTTTCGTGATACGCTGTCTGACGGATTGTTTCCGCGTCTCTTTCCCTGATATCACCGAAACGGTATGCATCAAGGTGGTCAAGGTATTTTGCTCTGTCAGGCTCTTCGTCGCCCAGTACACGCAGATAACTTGAGTTCATATTTTCTATGTCTGCATTACTCATACCTGCAGTGCGTTCAGCCATAACTCTCAGTGTTTCTTCATGACCGTCACCGAAATTTATGCTGTGCTTTTCAAAGAATTTTACAATAAGCTCATATCTTTCGTCTTCATCGGGGAGGGGAAGGTAAAGCTTACTGTCGAATCTGCGAACAAAAGCAGAATCAAGAACACGGGGGCCGCCGTTTATTTCATAGTTTGTTGCAGCGATAATGAATACCGGTCTTTTTTCGTCAACGACGAAACCGTCCATTTCAGAGAGGAATGTTGTCAGTGCACCTTCAGTCAGATGCGTTGCGTCTCCGCCCGTTCTTGCTTTTGCAAAAGCGTCAATTTCATCTATGAAAACGATTGAAGGAGCGTATTTTTTTGCTTTCCTGAATATTTCGCGGATATTTTCTTCGGTCTGACCGTGGTATTTATTGAAGAATGAAGTTGCATTTGTTGCAAAGAAGGTAGCCTTGCATTCGTTTGCCATAGCTTTTGCAAGCATAGTTTTTCCTGTGCCGGGAGGGCCGTAGAAAAGTATGCCCTTAGGTATTTTTTTGCCTGAAAGAACAGCTTTTCTGGGGTCTTCAAGGATATCACGGAATTCACGGAGTTCTTTTTTTGCTGCTTTACAGCCTATGATATCGTCGAAGGTAATGGTGGTATTTGTGTTAGCCTGAACAATCATATCTGTGTCTTCGCTTGAATGAGCTTTTTTAAGCTGAAGGCGTTCGAAAGATGCAACTGCACACGTGTCATCAATATACTGGGCGCAGTTGTATGAAAGATATCTCCCTGTGCGGCCCAGAGAATATGTTGTATTGTTGATAATTGATGAGAGCGTAACATCTTTAAGAGCACTTGTGAATACGGAGGGCTCATTCTCATTAAACCTCACAACACCACGTGCACCTCTTGCAAGAAGTGTTTCAAAAGAACGGATTGTACCTGCCGAGGTATCGAGAATATAAACAGGAGTTTCAGGTGAAAATTCTCTTACATAATCGAATATTCTGATGCCGTCAGAGTTAAAGTCCTCAATGTCACTGGGAATATGTTCTTCTTCAACGTTACCGCAAAGAACATCAATAATAACAAAATCTGTAATTCCGCGAAGCTGTTTTTTGAACGCTTCAGGGTCTGATGTAGCGGAGACAACTGCGTTTACTGCACCCGTTTCTCCCGGAATGGGTTTGTCCGTAAAGATTGTGGCAACCATCTTCTCCTGATTTTCAAAGAGATTACGCACTTCTTCGTCGCCCTCTCTTGAATCGACTGTCAGGTTGATTGTTTGCAGAGTATTGAGCTTTTCTGCACCCTGTGCATAAATCTGCATCATAATTTCATGAAGTTCACGGACAATTATGTTTCTTGCAAGACCCGTAAGTGTTCTTGCGTCGGCAGTGCCGCCACCGTTGTAAAGAACGAGCGCTGCAAGTTCTTTCAGGTCATATTCAACTTTAAGACCTGTTGATTTTTCAAAAAATCCTATCTGTTTTTCGATCTGACTGCCCACAATTTCCATAAGTGCGTATGGCTCAAGGTGGTTAAAGAGAATCACATGACCGTTAGCCATTCTTGTTGTGATACAGTCAGGGAAGAACGGTTCTCCCGTTTTGGGGTTGATATCCTTACGCAGACCGTCAAGGATAACCTTTCTCGGTGTAGCGGAAAGGTCACATACGGTTGTGTCTTCGTAGAGACTTTCACCTGCGTTTGTTGTGAAAATTACGATAGCGTTGGAAAAATCAACCTTTTCCTTTGTGAAGGTATCGACGATATATCCGCCGTCAAGCATCTGCAGAAAAAGGAGGATTGCATCGATATGGGCTTTTTCAACCTCGTCAAAAAGAATGATACACTTTGGGTTTTTCTTTACAAAGCCCGTGACAAGACCTTCGCGTGAGCCTTTGTACATTTCGTTGTTACCTGAAAGTTCTGCAACGGACTCAGGCTGCGAGTATCCGCTCATATCCACGCGCAAGAATGGTCTGTCCTCGTAATTGAATTTTGTGAGAAGCTCTGAAAGGGTTTCCGAGAGGAAGGTTTTACCTACACCTGAGGGTCCTGCAAAGAGAAGTGTTGCAAGTGGGCCCTTTCTCTTTTGGTTATTCGCGGAAAATATTTCGCTTTCAAAAACAGTCTGCACAACCTCATCAACTGCGTGACGCTGACCTTTTACAACCTTGAGAAGCTCTTCTTTCAGTTTTCTGAAGCTTTCGATTTTGTCGGCGAGAGTTACACTGTCTTTTGCTTCTGTCATTTCGGGCGTTGAGGATGTTTCTGTTTTTTTATCGGCGAAAACTGCAGGTTTCTCAGCTTTTGCTGTTTCCTTTGTTTCCTGGGAAGTTGCTGTGGCATATGCCGTAACAATGACTCCCAGGCTTTCTTTCTGACCAAGCAGCTCCGTCACGATATCGTGGCAGATCTTTTTGTAGAAATCGGGATCCTTGTCTGACTCTATATAAAAGTTGTACTGGAAATTACCTTTTTTGTCAGGAACAAGCGTGGCAGGAGAAACTTTCGCTGAAATTTTTTCAGTTATGTCACTCCAGAAATCGTTGCCTTTCTGACTTTTGTAATTCCAGATAATCTCGCTTTTCCTGATAATAAACGAAATTTTAATTTTGCTCATACTTTCACTTCCTTTTATTAAAAAAGCCAAGATGCATATTGCAAATGCAACTTGGCCTTTTGGTTAAAACGCAATACTGATTATGCGTAAATTGCTTTCATAAATACGGGTTTTGTATCTTTCAGAATGTCAATCATACGAATGAGAAGTTCAAAAGCCTCTGCACCGGCGTTTGCAGGAGAAAGGATTGCATCGTCCTCAAGCATAATGTCGTTGTCACTGTCAAGATAGAATTTAACCCACTTATATTTTGCGTTCATTTCATTACAAACGAAGAGTACATCTGCAAGTTTTTCTTCGGGAACAGACTCAAGGCAGTAATACATAGAAAGATATTCACCCTCATCGCCTGAAAAAATACATTTCAGATTTCTGCCCTGCCAGGGGAAATCGATGATCTCATCTGTGTTGTTATTTTTGACAGTAAAGTTGAGCTCTTTTTCGTTAAGGATATTTGCAAAGTTCTGTGTACAGGTTTTCATAAAACATTCCTCCAAAAAAATATGTAATAATTATACATCGGTTTTTGTGCAAAGTCAATGGTTTTCATTCCTCTTCGACAAAATAAATGGTAAAAGAGCAAAAGCTAATGACAGATTGAAAATGCATCCGATGTATTACTGCACATTCAATCTGACTATGATAACATCATCCTTTCACTTTTTTTCGCAGATATCTTAATTGTTTTTTGTTTCTGCACAGGATTTTACTTTTCTTATTGAAACGGATACCAAATGGGTATATAATGAAACAAAGGAGGATGTTTATGAGTAACTACGATATTGCTGCTTTTATATGGCCGTCTTACACGGGCGATGAGCCCAGGACAAAAATTTTCTGGCCGGAGGGTTACGGAGAATGGCAGACTGTCAAGGCTATGACCGACAAGGGCTACAAGGGTTGCCGTTGGCCGAGAATTCCTACATGGGGGTATGTTAACGAGGCTGACAGATTCGTTATGGAGATGGAAATTGCCTGTGCCGTTTCATACGGAGTCAATGTTTTTATCTATGACTGGTACTGGTATGACAACCGACCGTTTCTTGAAAACTGTCTTAATGACGGTTTCCTCAAGGCCCGTAATAACAAGGATATGAAATTCTATCTTATGTGGGCTAACCACAATGCAACATATCTCTGGGATAAGAGAAATTCTGACGACCATATGGATGATGTCATCTGGTCAGGTGTTGTAACTCCTGAGATTTATTCTGATATCTGCGACAGAACAATCGAAAAATATTTCTCCAAAGAAAACTATTATCAGATTGATTCCTGTCCTGTTTATATGATTTTTGATATTGACAATTTCATCCGCACTTTCGGTACAACGGAAAAATGTAAGGCAGGAATTGAAGAATTTCGCAGAAAGACGAAGGAAGCAGGTTTTGACGGTCTTCATTTCCAGATTGTCCATTGGGGCGAAAGAATTTACAATTGGCTCCCCGACGACGATGTCAATAAAGGAATCAGTTCATATGAGCTTTATGAATACCTCGGTGCAGATTCCGTTACAAGCTACAACTGGGGTTGTAATGTGAATTTTGACGGTGACTACACTGAAATCACAAAGGCTTATACAGATAAACTTTACACCGACACGGAAAGGCTTACTGTTCCGTTCTATCCCAACATTTCTGTCGGATGGGACAACAATGTGCGCTTTAACAGATTCAGACCGGGCGTGGTGGAGAATAATACTCCGGAAAATTTTGGATTTGCTTGTGAGAAAGTAAAAGAATTCACCGATGACGCTGTAAGCAAAGGGATTCTGAAAGCACCGCTTATCACTGTTAACAGCTGGAATGAATGGACAGAAACCAGCTACCTTCAGCCCGATGACCTTTACGGCTACGGATATCTTGAAAAAATCAAGGAAGTATTTACAAAGTAATATGAATGAAAGCCAACACAGAATTTCTGGGTTGGCTTTTATTTTTTGCGCGGTGCTTAAAAAGAAATAAGCAATCAGTTTTCTCAGGTAAAATCACAAAAACGCATATAAATTATTAATTGACTGTCACCACACAAAGCGACAAATATTTACGGCTGAGGGGAGTATAATGGTTTCTGACGGGAGGGGATGAGTTGCAACAGGTAATTTATGTTGATGTTCTTATAATACTCAATCTCATAATCACCTTTTTTCTTCTCCTTGCCACGGAAACATTCACAAAGGAAAGTGGAAAGAAATGGCGACTGCTTTTGGGAGCGGTGGCAGGAGGTGTTTATTCTCTGCAGGTTTTTCTCCCTGAAATGGGAGCTTTTCCCAATTTTTTATCCCGTTTACTTGCAGGAGTGCTGATTTCTCTGATTGCCTTCGGCTTTAAGACGCCGAGGCGGTTTCTGAAAATATGTATGGTTTTCGTCAGCGAAACATTTATTTTTGCAGGACTGATGATAGGACTGTGGATAATTTTCCGACCACCGGGTATGGTTATAAACAACTCGTCGGTTTATTTCGGTGTAAGCCTTCCCGTGCTGATTGTATCGACAGTTGTCTGTTATCTGATGAGTCTGTTTTTTTCAAAAATAGTAATGCGTGTGAAGCCCCAGACAACAATTTATGAATTCACGCTTGTGGCAGACGGAAAAACTCTTACGGGCAGGGCGATGCTTGATACGGGCAACACTCTTTCGGAAAGCTTCTCGGGTTATCCTGCAGTTGTGTGTACATATAATTTCCTAGAAAAGATTCTGCCTGATGAAACAAAGACGTTTTTCAGCGGGGAAGTAACTTCTCTCGATGCAATCAAGGATGAAAAATGGAAGAGGAAAACAAGACTTGTTGCATATTCAACGGTTTCCTCTTCAGGCGTTTTTCCTGCATTCAGGCCCGATGTGCTGAAAATCGGAAAGAACATCACAAGCGACAAGGTTTATGTGGCTGTCATAAATTATAAAAAACATATAAATGAAGGCTTTGATATGCTTCTCAACCCTGATTTATTCTGAAAGGACTGGTAAGAAATGCTGAGGATATTTTATCTTCTCAAACAAAAACTCTATATGATTATAGAAAAGCTTGAATATAAATTGATGCCACAGGAAATTCACTATATCGGTGGTCCCGAAACTTTGCCTCCGCCTCTGACGAAAGAGGAAGAAAAGGATATAATGGAGAGAATTGAGCGAGGTGACGACAGTGCGAGAGAACCGCTCATTGTCCATAATCTGAGGCTTGTGGTGTATATCGCTAAAAAGTTTGAAAATTCAGGTGTACCGACGGAAGATCTGATTTCAATCGGTACAATAGGACTTATCAAGGCAGTGAATACATTCTGCCCGTCAAGAAATATAAAACTTGCAACTTACGCTTCAAGGTGCATCGAAAATGAAATTCTGATGTATCTGAGAAAGGTGAGCGCTATCAAAACAGAAGTTTCAATTGACGAGCCTCTTAATGTTGATTGGGACGGGAACGAGCTTCTTCTTTCCGATGTGCTGGGCAGTGACGCAGACATTGTGGGTCAGCCCATTGAAAAAGAGGATGAGAGAAAATTTCTGCTCTCTCTTCTGGAAGCTTTGGGGGAAAGGGAAAAGACGATCATGAAGATGCGTTTCGGTATCGGCAGAGAGCGTGAGTATACCCAGAAAGAGGTAGCAGACCTTTTGGGAATTTCTCAGAGTTATATTTCGAGATTAGAAAAAAGAATACTCGAAAAAATGAAACGGGAAATGGAAAAAGTCTCTTAATATTTTGTAAATACCCTTGATTTTTTTCTTTTTAGTGATATGATATTATAGGTATTAAATTTGTCGATGAAAAGAGAAAAATATGGTATTTTCAAGTCTTGTTTTTATGTGCATATTTTTCCCGGCAGTTCTGATTTTATATCACCTCTGCCCGTTCATTAAGGGAAAGAATGCAATACTTCTTCTTGCCTCTCTCAGCTTCTATGCGTGGGGAGAGCCCAAGTGGATAATTTTAATGCTAATAACAACCTTAGTTGACTATTCAGCCGGTGTCTTAATCGGCAAAGCAAAGAGTAAAGCAGTGAAAAAAACTGCCCTTGCTTTGTCGGTTGTGGTGACTCTCGGCTTTCTTGTCGTGTTCAAATATCTTAACTTCCTTACTTTTAATTTTAATCTTTTATTGCCTTTTGAAATTCCGCAGACAAGCCTTACTCTTCCCATCGGTATTTCTTTTTATACATTCCAGGCGCTGAGCTATGTAGTGGATGTTTACAGAGGCGATGTGGATTATCAGAAGAATTACGGAAAACTTCTTCTTTATGTGAGTATGTTCCCGCAGCTTATTGCAGGTCCCATTGTCAGATATGTTGATGTTGCGGCTGAAATTGAGGACAGACGCGTTACACTCACCGATTTTTCAGATGGCATCACAAGGTTTTTAGTCGGTCTTACAAAGAAAGCTGTTCTTGCTAATTTTGTGGGCTCACTTGCTGAAACTTATCTTTCGGGCAATCTTGAAAATCTTACAACTCTCGGCTCGTGGGTGGGAATAATTGCTTATTTCTTCCAGATTTATTTTGATTTCTCAGGCTATTCCGATATGGCTATCGGTATGGGCAGAATGCTGGGCTTTAAATTCAGAGAGAATTTCAACTATCCTTACACGGCGTTGTCAATTACCGATTTCTGGAGAAGATGGCATATGTCACTGAGCGGATTTTTCAGGGATTATGTGTACATTCCTCTGGGCGGTAACAGACGCTTCCAGATTCGCAATATGCTTGTAGTCTGGCTTCTGACAGGCTTGTGGCACGGCGCAAGTTGGAACTTTGTCCTCTGGGGACTTTACTATTTTGTAATGCTGTTTCTTGAGAAATATGTCTACGGAAAAATCCTTGATAAAATTCCGAAAGTGTTCAGGCTTGTTTATTCGGTTTTCATAGTTATCATCGGCTGGGTTTTCTTCTATTTCGAGGACCTGTCTTCAATCGGCTCAGTGCTTGGCACAATGTTCGGAATAAAGAGCTTTTCACTTTATTCTCATCAGGATATGACTGTGCTTACAAACAATGTTTTTCTGCTTCTTGTATGTGCAGTTGCAGTCACACCTCTTATGAAAAATATAGGTAATAAATTATCCTCCGGTCTTGATAAAACTCCGGGCGGCGTAATTGTCAAGGGTACGGGTACACTTGTTTTTCAGGCAGCAGTGCTTCTTCTGTGCAGTGCCTGTCTTGTGGGCTCTACCTATAACCCGTTCTTGTATTTCAGGTTTTAAGGAGGTATGGGAATGGAAAGAGAAAAAAGAATTTACAGAAATATCTTCGCACTTACATCGTCGCTCATTTTTGTTATTGCTCTCGGATTTTTCGGTCTGATGAGCTTTACTGATGTTGACCCTGTTATTTCGGAGAGTGAAAACAGAAAACTTGCTGAAAAACCTGAGTTTTCTTTTGCTGCTCTTTTTGACGGCAGCTACGGCGAAGACTTTGAAAACTACTATTCAGACACATTCCCTCTCAGAGAGGAGTTTATGAGCCTGAATAATAAGATAACAGCTTTCCTTACTCAGTTTGGCGGTAAGGATGACAATGTTATTATCAGTTATGATAAAAATGATTCGGACTTCGGCGGAGAGGGCGTTGAGCTGACCACACAAGAGGGCGAAACGGAAAAAGAAAATGAGCGCACCACTAAGAAAAAAGACGATGTGGACGGCACATTCAAAGGCTCCATTCTGGTGGCAGGAAAGAGAGCTATGGAAATTTTCACGGGCACAAAGAAAATGAGTGAAAATTATGCATCTCTTGTGAACAGTGTTTATTCAGCACTTCCTGATAATGTGAAGTTCTATTCAATGATTGTTCCTACTGCATCGGAATTTTACAGTGGTAACACATATTCGTCGGGAATTCATTCTCAGCTCAGGGTTATTGATGACGCTTACGGTAAAATGAATAAAAATATCGTAACAGTTGACGCGTATTCCCGTCTTGAAGAAAAGACTGAAGACTATATCTATTTCAGAACAGACCACCACTGGACAGCAAGAGGCGCTTACGAGGGATATGTGGCTTTCTGTGAAAAATCAGGAAATGTGCCGGTGAATCTCAAAGACCTTGAAACAGGTAAAATTACCGATTTCGTGGGAAGTCTTTACAAAACATCCAACGCGTCGGTGCTTAAGAAAAATCCCGATTTCGTGGAATATTTCAAGACTCGTGTTGATGTTGAGGCAACAGTTTACGATGACAGTAAAATGGAAAACGGTAAAAAGGTTTTCGTTGTGGCAAGAGCCGTCAATTCAGACAACAAATATCTGGCTTTCATCGGTGGCGACCAGCCTCTTGAGAAAATAGTCACAAGCAACAAGAACGGAAAGAAAATTCTTGTTATAAAAGAATCCTTCGGCAACGCTCTTGTGCCTTTCATTTGTGACAACTACGAAGAGGTTTATGTTGTAGACCCCCGTAAGACAGAATTTGATTTACCTGCCTTTGTAGGTGAGCAGGGAATAGGCGAGGTGCTTATGATCAACTATACCTTCGCCCTTGACAACAAAACCTTCTCCGAGGCTCTGAAAAATATGATTAAGTAAAGTTGGCAGAATATGTATGCTGACTTAAGGAAGTGTAAAAATGCAGTTTATTGCTCTTGACCTTGAGTGGAATAATGTTTACGGCAAAAAGATTCAAGGATTTTTCAATGAAATAATAGAATTTGGTGCTGTGAAGATTGACGAAAACGGAAACATCTATGATGAATTTACCTGTCTGATAAACACTCAGGTCGGAAAAAAACTCCGTGCAAACACCAAGGAATTGACTCACATAACAAATGACGAAATAAAAAGCGGAATCCTTTTCACTCAGGCAGTGTCCTCTTTCAAAAAGTGGATAGGCAAGGAAGAAAGCGTCATTATGACATGGGGTGACGGTGATGTGCGTGTGCTTATCGACAACTGTAAATATTTCGGTTGCGGCGACAGGATTCCTTTCCTTAACAAATATATGGATTTACAGAGATATTTCCAGCGTCTTAAGGGTGCGCCCAAATCTCAGCAGATAGGACTTTCAGCAGCGGCCGAAGCAGTAGGAGTCAGTGATGAGGGTTATTCTCTTCACAGAGCCCTTGATGACAGCCGTCTTACTGCTCTTACATTCAGCAGAATCAGAGAGGACAAAATCATCCACGAATATATAAAGGAATGTGGCGATGATTTCTATTCCAGAATTCTCTTCAAAAATAAAGTTATAAGTTCGCTTAAAAATCCCCTTGTTGACAAAAAACAGCTCAGCTGCACCTGCGAAAAATGTGGCAAACCTGCGTCTGCTCTGACAAAATGGAAGTATTCAAACCAGTATTTCAGAGCGCAGTACTACTGTGAGGATTGCGATACAACATATCAGGTGAATGTGCGCTTCAGGAAACTTTACGACAGAACGGAAGTCAGAAAAATAGTCAAGGTTTTGGTCGAGGAAGAACAAAAGCCTCAGGAGGAAACAGTATGAGTTTCAGAGCCCGTGAAACAACAGACGAAAAAATTTATAACTGCCGTGAAAACTGTGAGATGTATCTTTACAGGAATTTCAGCAAAGAAGAATATGTTACATATATTTCGGCTCTGAAAGCGAAAGGGTATGCCGTTCTCAGTGAAAGTGAAATGGGCGGAAACCTCTACACTGCTCTTCGCGGTGACAAAGATGTGAGTGCATATTTCACTCTCTCAGACAGTACACTGCGTGTCGCAGTTTCAGACGATGGCAGATTCCCCGATTTTGAAAAGAAAGAAACAGAGAAAAAAGTAAATCCCTGTTTCTATGTTTTCGAAAATGACCACACATATATCGACTGCGGAATGTGTCTTATTACTCAGCTCAGTGACGGAAGTTTTTTTCTTGTTGACAGCGGACATTATCTCCAGTTCAACGATAATGACAGAATCTACAACTTTATGCGTGAGAGAACACCTGAGGGAGAAAAGGTGGTTGTCAGCGGATGGCTCGTGACTCACGCTCACTCCGACCACATTTCGAAGCTTTTCGATTTTCTCCGATACAACCGTCACGATGTGGTTATTGAGGCGATTTATTCAAACCTTGTTTCAAACGATTATGCTTCGGATGAATGGGGCGTTGAGGAAAAGGGACTTGCAGAAAAGTTCTTTGCGATGCTTGAAAAATGTACCGATATCAGAAAGGTGAAGCTTCACAGCGGACAGAGATTTTTTGTGCGTGATGCTTGTTTTGACGTGCTTTGTACCCACGAGGATGTCTACCCCGAGACTATAAAGGAATACAACGATTCTTCTCTTGTTGTGATGATGACCGTTGACTCCTGCCGTGTGTTTATTCCCGGCGATGCATCAGGTCTTGAAAGCGGGATTTTAGTGGAACGTTTCGGTGAAAACCTTGAGTGTGATGTGCTTCAGGTTTCTCACCACGGCCACAGAGGACTTCTCTCGGATTGCTATGAGTTTCTGAAAGGTAAACTGGCGGTTTTCCCCATAACCCAGATTAAGTTTGACGAGGCTATGGAGAAAGTTCCTGCAAACAAAACAGTCATTGACCTTGCGGATGAATACTATGTTTCATCAAACGGAACGGTTGTTGTGCCTCTGCCGTATAAGAAGGGTACAGTCACAACTCTTCCCGACGAAACCTTCGAGGATTTCGGAAAAATCAAGCGTATGTGGGGTTATGACTACACAGACGAATATAAAAAAGAAATGTACGAATTATATCTTAAAAACGGCGGAAAAGAGGATAGCCTCTATCTGCCCGTCAGATACAACGGTACATTTGAAATGTAATTTTTGTTGTAAAACTAAACCCCGTGTATTCAGAAACACTGAATGCACGGGGTTTGTGATTTGAGTTCAGATTAATATTAATAAAATTCGTAAAACATCAAACCTGAAACTGCACCGATGATACCGCCGATAATCATAGCGCCGATCCATCCGATAAGTGCGCCGATACCCGCAGCTTTGGCTCTCTTGGGATAAGTGTTTTTCCACATAATGAATATAATAAGTCCTGCAACGGGAACAAGTGCACCAAGTAAACCAAAGAGACCTGCGTTTGTATCCTCGGGATTGTTTTGTGCGGCAGGAGCGCTGTTTGTCAGAGAACGACCACAATGAACGCAGATTACTGCCTTTTCATCAATCTGATTACCGCAAAATTGACAATATTTCATAAGAAGACCTCCTTTTTCTTTACTACCCTATGATAACATTTGCACTTTCCGTTGTCAACAAAAATCGTATAAACGAACCGATTTACAGGGTCTTTTGTTTTGTAACCCATTGAAAAGCAAAGATGATTATGATATAATGTGACGGATAACATAAATCTTCCGAAGAAACGAAGTACGGCAGCCTTTGAGATTATATAAGTCTGAAAGGGTTCTGACGATGTTGATACCGTTTATATGGAAAATATATAAGGAGTTGTATTATGGAAAAGAAATTGAAAGTTGCAAATATCGGTATGATGTTTGGTAGAGCACATCTTGAAGGTGCTCTCGGTTACGATGGTGCAGAGGTTGCGATGATCTGCGACCTTAAAGAAGAAAATCTCAGATATGCCGGGGAAAAATATAATATCCCTGAGGACAGATGGACAACTGATTATATGGATATTGTCAACAACGAGGATATTGATATTGTTTCAGTCGCTGTCCCTGATCAGCTTCATAAAAAGATTTCCTGCGATTTGCTTCGTGCCGGTAAACACGTGCTTTGTGAGAAACCTCTTGCTCTTACCCGTGAGGATCTCAGCGAGATTATAAAGGTTGCCGAAGAGTCAGATGCGAAATTTATGGTGGGTCAGATTTGCAGATTTACTCCTGCTTTTGAGAAAGCAAAGGAAATAATCGAATCAGGAACAATCGGAGAGGTTTATTTTATTGAGTCTGAATACGCTCACGACTATATGAAGCTTGTTGACAACTGGCGTTCAGACCCTCTTCGTCACGGGGTAATCGGTGGCGGCTGCCACGCAGTTGACCTTATCCGTTGGCTTGTAGGTGACCCGGAAGAGGTTTTCGCTTACGGTACACACAAACTTCTGCCTACTGTTGAATACGACGATGCAACAATTGCTATTATGAAATTCAACGATAATCTTGCAGGTAAGGTTTTCGTGTCAACAGGATGTAAGCGTGACTACACAATGCGAACAGTAATTTACGGCACAAAGGGAACGCTTATCTGTGATAATACTTCTCCCGAAATGACACTCTTCACAACAGATGAAGAGGGAGTTACCAAAGAGCCCGTAAAGGTTGAGGTCGAAGTAAATAATCACAACGCACTGAAAGAATTTGCAGTGTTTGCCGATGCAATCCTCAACGATAAGCCTGTTATGATGGATGCAAGGGAAGGTGCAAAATCTGTTGAAGTCTGTCTTTCAATTGTTGAATCATCAAAAACAGGTGTACCCGTTAAACCAAATTACGAATTTTAATAAAAAACTGTCCTTCCGTTTCATACGGAAGGACAGTTTTTTGTTTAGTCTTTAATCAATTCAAGATAATTTCTGAATTGTTCGTCAGTGGGGCTATAATCTTTTACGGAGCAGCAAGGGATAGTGGGCTTGGAGCCGTCTGTACCATAGAAAGGAGTTTCTCTGTCATTTTCATATAATTTTCTGTTTTCTTCAAGGTGGAAATCGGGGATGTCATATGGGATACCGCCGTTAAGGATAGAACGATGAGCGAGAATTGCAACAGAAGAAAGGTTCACGGCAGAATAAATGTCATAGGGAAGTTCAGGCTGTCTGTTTTCTTTTATGCAATCAAGGAACATTCTTGCAACGATGTAGTCGCCGCCGCCGTGGCCGCTCTGATTGATGGAATCCTCGTCTTTGTCATTCCAGGTAGGTTTATAAAGGTTTACTTCTTCCATTCCCTCGGGGATTGACCAGTGGTTATAGCGGAGCATAATCTTATCGTCCATGCCGCGTACATTTTCAATCTGTCCTTCTGTACCGCAGATTCTGTAAGCGTTGTGGTGAGAGCCGAATGCTGCACAGCCCGTCGCCTTGAAAACAGAGCCGTCATCGTTGGTGGTTGTGATAATCGCCGCTCTGTCAGCCACCATTCTTCCTGATGCCTTATCCTCAAAGGGCTCGAAAACAGCAACTGCATTGACTCTCTTTGGTGTTGCGCCTGTTGCCCACATAAGTGGAGCCATTGAATGAGTTATGTAATAGCTTCTCGGCAGATAGTTGCGCCAGTGTTCGGGAAAATAAACATATCCCTTGTTGAATTCTGCGTCGAGAAGATTTGCCGGGTGGTTGTATTCGCCCTCTGCGTAGAGGATTCTGCCTAGAGTTTTGCCGTCACAGATTTTTTTCATCTCACGGTTGAAAATCATCTGCGGATAGTTCTCGGCGAGCATATAAATTGAATTGCTCTTTTCAAATGCACGGATAAGCTCAACGCCCTCAGCCATTGTGCCGTTACTGATGCATTCAGAAAAAACATGAATTCCTTTTTCAAAGCATTTTATTGCGTAAGGTGCGTGTTCGTGGAAGAAGTTTGCAAGAACAACTGCGTCAAGGTCCTGTTCGAGAAATGTGTCGAAATCCTCGAAAACGGGAATATCTTTTCCGAATTCTTTGAGACCTGCTTCTGCTCTCTTTTTGTTGAACTCGCAAAGTGCCACAATTTCACAATCAAGAAGTAAAAAATTCTCGGCAATATCAAGGCCGCGTCCTGCGCCCATAATACCTATTCTGATTTTTTTCATTCGTTATCACTCCTTATGTTCAGTTTATCAAAAGTGAAGAAAATAAACAAGGCTTTTTTAATATATAATAAAATTTTTTCTGCCGTAACTCATTGTAATTATTTATTTTCGATGATATAATCAATCTGTATAATTGTTTAATAACTGTGGGGTGATTCTATGAAGATAATCGGCAGCGACTATGACGGAACGCTTAATCACAACGGCATTGATGAAAAAAAGCTTGAGGCAATTGAAAAGTGGCGCAGCAAAGGTAACATTTTTGCCCTCATCAGCGGCAGGGGTGCTCCTGATGTGCTTTCAATTTACAGAGAAAAGCGATTCGGCTGTGACTATCTTATTGCAGACAACGGTGCAGTTATTATGAAGCCTGACGGCGAAATTGTGTGTGACATAAGATGTGACGGCTCTCTTGCAGTGCCTCTTCTCAGACTTCTTTTTGAAATCGGATGTCCCTGGGGTGAAGTACATATGGGGGAGACTTTCTGTGTTTTGGCAGAAGAGAAAGAAGATGAATTCACTCTCAATCATATGCCGATGATTTCTTTCTTTACCCAGATAAGCACGATGCTTGACGATTTTGAAACGGCTGAAAAGGTCACAAGGCGTATCAGGGAGGTTTTCGGAAAAGAGCTCAATCCTCTTCAGAACGGAAGATGTATTGATATTGTAAGAAGTGATATGAACAAGGCTAAAGGTCTTTACCGCCTGATGGACATTGTGGGTGCAGAATATGATGATATTATCGCAGTAGGTGATAATATCAATGATGAGGATATGATAAGGGAGTTCAGGTCTTACGCTATGGAAAACGGTGTGCCTTACATAAAAGAAATCGCCGATGATATAACCACGGGAATTGCCGAACTTATTGAAAAGGAGCTGCAGTGATTATGGAAAATAAGGATATACTCGAAATAGTTTTTATACGCCATGCCGAAACAGAATACACAGACATAGGCGACAGAGATAACTGCGACGGAGACCTGACTCCGAAAGGTGAAGAGCAGTGCAGACTGCTGGGCGAGAGGCTGAAAGATGTTTCGTTTGATGCTTATATTACAAGCTCACTTCTCCGTGCTTTCAAAACAGGAGCAGGTGTATGCAGGGCAAAGGAGGATAATCCCTTGCTTGAAATTTGTCCGGAGCTTATAGAATGCGGTTGCACCGAAGGTTATTTCGGTTGCAGTGAAAGCTACCTTAAAAAGCATTACGAAAATACAGGAATGTGTGAAAATCTTTACGGCACCGAAACTTATGAATTTCCTTGTGAGGGAAAAGAAGTCAATGACATCAGAGCCGAAAAGGTTTTTTCCTACATAAAAAAGCGTTTCAGTTTCGGCGAAAGAATTGCCGTTTTCAGTCACCACGGCTTTCTCGAGCATCTTATTCCCACAGCCTTGGGTGTTGAACCGCATATTTTCAGATTTTCTCTTGAAAATATCTCTATGACCACCGTGCAGTTCACCCGCGACGGAAATTGCATTCTGAAAAGTGTAAATGAAACAATAAAATAAAAAGTGAGATAGTGTTATGAAAAACATTGAAAGCCTTTACTTCAGTTCTTTTTTGTATCACTTCTGATGCCTTATTTCTTACGGCAAGGGTGCAGCCACAACATTCATAGGCAAATTCTATGAAATTTTTGACAGCGTAAAATAATCTTTGAGGAGAAAAATTTATGAGCAAGACAGCAAAAAACGCAGGTGCAGACGAATTTACACCGTCAATTCCCCAGTACTTTTCCTGGATAAACAATACAAATGAGGGCTCGACAGAAGAGCACACACTCATCAACCTTGACTTCTTTAAATATCTGAAAGAAACCTATGGGATGGAAATCAGAATCTATGCATGGGATGCAGGAAACTTTGATGGTGCAAGTGAGGGCTACGGAAATCTGAACGGCAAAAAATTCCGCAGTCAATATCCTGAGGAATACGGTAAGGTTGTAGAAAAAGCAAAAGAAATCGGTATCCGTATGGGCCTCTGGGGCAGTCCCGACGGTTACGGCGATACGGAAGAATCTCAGAAAGAGCGTTTTGATTTCTTTGTTCACCTTTGCTGCGACCATAATTTTGCACTTTTCAAGCTTGACGGCGTATGCGGACATCTCCGTCCTGAAAAGGCAGGAGTTTTTGCAAATATGCTGCAAGAGTGCAGAAAATATTCTCCCGACCTTATTGTGCTCAATCACCGACTTGATTTTTATGAGGCTGAGGACTTTGTTACAACATATCTCTGGAACGGAGTAGAAACATATGTTGATATTCTCTCCTGTAATCAGAATACTGCTATGCACAACAGAGCCTTTATGTTCACAAGAGGTCACACAGACAACCTTGAGCGTCTTGCAGAGGACCACGGCGTGTGCATTTCTTCATCAATTGACTATTTTGAAGATGAACTGATTTATCAGGCTTTCAATCGCTCACTTATTCTCGCTCCTGAGATTTACGGTAATCCCTGGCTTATGCGCGATGATGAGCTTCCCCGTCTTGCAAGAATCTATAATCTCCACAGAAGAAATGCAGAAATTCTTGTAAACGGTATGCTGCTTCCCGAGTCCTACGGTGAAAATGCAGTGTCACGAGGCAGTGGTGCAAAACGATTCATTTCAACGGGCAACAACTCCTGGAAAACAAAGAAAATCACTGTAAAAATCGGTGAAGAAACAGGAATAAAAACGGAAAAGGAAGTTGCCGTTAATATTCATCATCCCTATGAAAAGCACCTCGGCTTTTTCAAAGTGGGTGATACAGTGGAAATTGAGCTGATGCCTTTCAGAGCGGCTCTTATCGAAATTGCTGAGAAAGATGTGGCAGAGGCTATGCTGACAAATTGTCAGTATGAAATAATAAAAGAAGATGAAAATGGAATCCCCGTAGAGGTGAAGTATCTCTTCACCGAGGGTGGAAAGATAAATCTTCTTTCAAAAGGGGAGGAAACTCTCTTTGCAGAAACTGAAAAGACAGACATCATAGAAAGGGCACCTGAATATTTAGGATCCCTTACAATGAAAGAAACAAATCCCGAAAACGGCGAATATCTGTATGAATCGGCTATGTTCGCAATCGGTAACGATTCACTTGAGAGCAGAAGTCTCAAGCGTTCAGGTGAAACGCAGATTCCTCAGGTGAAAAAGGCAAGAGATGCATTCTTCTCACAGCCTCACTATATTCTCCGCGGTTGCGAGGCAAAGGCTATGTTTGACGGAGATGAGAAAACATTCTTTGATTCTCAGTCTAAAACATATCTTGATGACAACAGACGAATTTGCGGAGGATGTCTGAGAGTTGATTTTAAGGAAGAATTTGATTGTGACAGTGTGGAAATAGAATTCTTTGCAGGTGATTATGCAACAAGGGAAGTGGAAACTCAGAAAGTGCCTCTCCTTGCAGAATATTCATCAGACCTGAAAGAATGGAAAACATCTGATTTTGTGAATCTCAGTGTAAAGGATAATGATTTCACATCGTCTGTAATCACCTTCACTGCCCATACAGTCTATGACCTTCACGGTAAAAAGATGGTGTCATCTTACCGCATCGGTGATAAAATCAGATATCTCAGAATTGAATGTCCCGTAGACAGAATTTATGCAGTAAGACTTATGAAAGACGGAAAGGTTATTGAAACGAAAAATGCCTTTGCAAACAATATGCAGTCACATTACTGTCACAAGAAAACTGCAGTACATAAATACAATGAATTTGTTATCCCCGAACACAGAAAGGGCTCGTTCCTTGCAATTGCTGTTGAGGGCACACACGGAGAAGAGGGCGTTTATTGTATTGCTGAAATTGACGGCAGACTTTGCGGTTTCCCCAGACGTGCGCCTGATTACAAATCAAATCAGTGGGAGCATATGGTATGCTCTTCTGACAAAAATAACACATTTTTCTTTGATCTTCCCGAAAACAGCGCAGGAAAAAAAATCATTCTTCACGCAGTCTTTTCTGACAGAAGAAAAGCCGAGGCAGAATGTTATGTTTATATCTGCGAAAAACACTGATTGCCATAGGTGGTCCTTATGAAAAACATTTCAGATGTTGATAAAAACTTTATCGTCAGCACGGATCTTGGGAAAGAGGACATAAGATTCTGTGATGTGAATGAAGAGCCTTTCACAGTTTACGGCGTGTTTTATGAAAACGGAAAATTCCGCCGTCTGCCCGAACGTGTTGCTGATAAGGTGAATGATGGCGTTCGGTTTCTTCACGCAAATACGGCAGGGGGACGGGTAAGATTCAGAACGGACAGTCCCTATATTGCCATTCACGCAGAGATGTCGGGAATCGGCAAAATGCCTCACTTTGCTTTGACGGGCTCAGCGGGTTTTGATCTGTATGTGAAAGAAGACGGAAAAGAAAAATATGTCAGCACATTTATTCCGGCCTATGATATGGAAGCGGGTTATGATAGCCTTGCAGAAGTGGGCGAGGGTGTAATGCGCGAATTTACAATAAATTTTCCCCTTTACAGTGAAGTGAAAAAACTTTATGTGGGTGTCAGTGGAAATGCGGAAATCCTTGAAGCGTCTGCTTATAAAAACGAAAAACCCGTTGTTTTCTACGGCTCTTCAATCACTCAGGGCGGATGTGCCTCAAGACCGGGAACATCTTATGAAAGTATCCTTTCGCGCACCTTTGATACCGACTATATAAATCTTGGATTTTCAGGAAGTGCAAAAGGAGAAACGGTGATTTCGGATTATATCTGCGGTCTTGATATGTCAGTTTTTGTGTACGACTATGACCATAACGCTCCTACCTATGAGCATCTTGAAGAGACTCATGAAAGGATGTTTCTGGAAATTCGTCAGGCGCATCCTGATTTGCCTGTGATTATGATGACGAGACCTAAGTTTATTCTCTCTGAGGACGAAGAAAAAAGACAGTCACTTGTCAGAAAAACTTATGAAAATGCACTGGCAAAGGGTGACAGAAATGTTTATTTCATTGACAGCAGAACGCTGATGTCACTTGCGGAAAACGACGGTACTGTGGATGGAAGCCATCCTAATGACCTTGGCTTTTATTCAATGGCAAAAGCAGTGGAAAAGGTGCTTTCGGAAATACTTTGAATGCTTTACTTTTATTTATATATATGTTAAAATACCTTATCAGAAAAAAGAGGTGTGCTTATGAAATTACCGACACCATATGATGGGAATGAAAAGTACATATTTGTCAGTTATTCTCACAAGGATACTCCACGCGTGGGTGGCATCATCCGCAAACTTTCGGAAAGCGGTTACAACGTGTGGTTTGACAGCGGAATTGTACCCGGCTCGGAGTGGGATGAGAACATAGCAAATCATATTGAAAATTGTGGTTGTTTTATAGCTTTTATGTCGAAAAACTATCTCGAATCAAATAACTGCAAGGATGAACTGAATTTTGCAAGAGATCTTGAAAAGGACAGACTTGTTGTCTACCTTGAAGAGGTTAAGCTTCCGTCAGGTCTTGCTATGAGAATCAACCGTCTGCAGTCTGTGTTCAGATATGGATACACAGTTGAGGATGAATTTTATGCAAAGCTTTTCTCGGCAGATTGTCTTGAGACGTGTAAGAGTGAAAAAGAAGAAGAGAAAACAACAAAAAATAAGGTCGAAACTTTTGATCTTCCCGTTGATGATATTGAAGAAAACAGTGTTGCTTCCCGAGAGAAGAAAGATTCTGCAGAACCACCTTCTCAAAAGGTAGCGGCTGACCAACCGACAATCACAAGAACTATCTCAGATGAAGAAGCGATGAAATATCTGACAGAGGGAATGAATGCATTCGAAACGGGTAAGAAACCTAAGAAGCAACGCAAACTTGATGCGAAAACCGTCTGGCTTGTAAATCTTTTATTCTGGGTTCTTACACTGTGCCTGATACCGGCAGGTTTGTCTTTTATTATGTTACCTGCACTTATTGGTGCGATAGTTTTCAATGCAACAACAATAAAGGTGTCGGAAGGTAAAAAGGAGAAAATCAGTGCGAGTATATGCATCATTTTTGATGTGATGTTTATCGGACTTTGTTGTTTATTATTATAAAAGCGATTTAATCTTGCGGAGGTGTGTTTATGGCAGCTTCAATTCTTAAATTCTTTGTAGCGATTCTTATGTTTATTTCCCCCAATCTTCCTCATCTTCTTGATTTACCTGCGATTCCCCAAGGGCAGGAACTGAATCTTGAAGAGCGATTCACTCTTGAATGGCAGGATGAATTTGAGGGCGATGAGCTTGACCGAACAAAATGGAATGACAACCAGACAGTTGACACTCTCCACTGGGGACCTATCCGTAAGGGTGGTTACTGGCACAAGGATATGATTTCTGTCAGAGACGGCAGCCTTGTGATTTCAACGGAATATAAGTCAGAACCTCTTGAGGGTGACACTTTCGGTTCACCTGACGAATACGGTGTTGGTTACTACACAGGTATGGTTGCAACATACGGCAAGGCAGAATTCCTTTACGGCTACTATGAATGCCGTGCAATTCTCCCCAAATCCACGGGTATGTGGGCTGCTTTCTGGATGATGAACGGTGGTGTTTATAATCAGGACGGCTCAGGTCGGGACGGCACAGAGGTAGACATTTTTGAATCAATGTATTATCTTGACAAGTGGTGGGGTGCAGGTGACAGCGTTGTCGGCGGCATTCACTTTGATGGCTATGACGGAATGCATCAGGGATATTCAATCGGCAGATTTTTTGCAAATAACCCTTATGAGGAATTCAACACATACGGTCTTGAATGGACTCCTGAAGAATATATTTTCTACATCAACGGTGTAGAATGCGGAAGACTTTCTCAGGGCGGCGTAAGTCAGAATCCTGAATATCTTATCCTTTCCTGCGAAATTGCAGGTCAGAACGGTGTTGCTCACGCGGATCGCCACGGTACCGGTCCCATAAGCCTCAAGGAGGGCGAAACGGCAGAATTCATTGTGGATTATGTAAGAGTTTACAGCCATAAATAAAAAATTACTTCACCATAAATTTATGTACAGTACAGAGTGAATAGTATTTTATAAAAAAAGTAGGGTTATCCGTTACGGATAACCCTACTTGCTTTTGTTGAATTATTTAAGGTTGTTCTTAAGAGTTTCAAGTTCTGCTTTGAGTTCTGCAGGAACGTTGCCACCGAATTTTTCGTTGTAGAATGCTTCGATGCCGTCAGCTTCTTCAATCCAGAGATCTTTTTCAACTGTAAGAATGCTCTTGAGTGTTTCGAGAGAAACTTCATCTTCGATGCCTTCGAGGTTGATGTCTTCAGCCTTGGGAAGGAAACCGATTTCTGATTCTACTGCGTCAACCTTGCCTTCGCAACGGTCGATAATCCATTCGAGAACACGAAGGTTATCACCGAATCCGGGCCACATGAAGTTGCCTTCATCGTCTTTTCTGAACCAGTTAACGTTGAAGATTTTGGGAGCCTTGTCTGCGTCGAGTGTTGCACCGATGTCAATCCAGTGCTGCCAGTAGTCAGCCATATTGTAGCCACAGAAGGGAATCATAGCCATGGGGTCACGGCGAACAACACCAACTGCGCCTGTTGCAGCAGCAGTTGTTTCTGAAGCCATACTTGAACCTACGAATACGCCGTGGTTCCAGTCTCTTGACTGATAAACGAGGGGAGCAAGTTTTGCACGTCTGCCGCCGAATACGATTGCTGAAATCGGCACACCCTGAGGATTCTCAAATTCTGAGCTCAGGCAGGGGCAGTTCTTTGCAGGAGCTGTGAAACGGCTGTTGGGATGAGCGCCTTTTTCTTCGCTTTCTTTACCGTTCCAGGGGTTGCCCTTCCATTCGATTGCGTTTGCGGGAGGATTCTTGTCAAGGCCTTCCCACCATACTGTGTTGTCATCAAGGTTGTGAGCAACGTTTGTGAAGATTGTGCCCTTCTTTGTTGAAGCAAGAGCGTTGGGGTTTGATTTGTCGTTTGTGCCGGGAGCAACGCCGAAGAAACCGTTTTCGGGGTTGATAGCATAGAGTCTGCCGTCTTCGCCTTTACGGATCCATGAAATGTCGTCGCCTACGCACCATACTTTGTAACCCTTTGCGAGATATTTCTCGGGGGGAATCATCATAGCGAGGTTTGTTTTACCACAAGCTGAGGGGAATGCAGCGCAAACATATTTAACTTCACCTTCGGGATTTTCGATACCGAGGATAAGCATATGCTCAGCCATCCAGCCTTCGTTCTTACCGAGGTAAGAAGCGATTCTCAGAGCAAATCATTTTTTACCGAGGAGAACGTTTCCGCCGTAACCTGAGTTAACAGAGATAATTGTGTTGTCCTGGGGGAACTGGCAGATATATCTCTTCTCTTCGTCGATGTCGCAACGGCAGTGGAGACCTCTTACCCAGTCTTCGCCGTCACCGTATGTGTCAAGAACAGCCTTGCCCACACGAGTCATAATAACCATATTGAGAACAACATAGATTGAGTCTGTAAGTTCGATACCTACTTTTGAGAACTCTGAACCGATGGGGCCCATTGAGTAGGGGATAACATACATTGTTCTGCCTTTGTAGCTGTCACGAGCGATATCGTAAAGCATTTCGTAAGCTTCTGAGGGTTCCATCCAGTTGTTTGTAGGACCTGCTTCTTCCTTTGTGGGAGCGCAGATGAATGTACGGCCTTCAACACGTGCAACGTCGTTTACAGCTGTACGATGGAGATAACAATCGGGAAGAAGTTCCTGATTGAGCTTGATCATTTCGCCTGTTGAACAAGCTTCTGCACGGAGAGCTTCAATCTGCTCTTCTGAACCGTCAATCCAGACAACTTTGTCAGGCTTTACAAGTTCGATTTTTTCGTCGATCCAAGAGAGGATACTTTTGTTGGTAGTAAGTGCTGCCATTATGTGTACTCCTTTCGCCAATCTGGGTAGTGTTGCCACTTCCCGGGCTGAAAATTTATTTACTTGATACATTTACAAGGTACGCCATTGTACAATAATAGTATACCTAAAACTTCGGAAAATTTCAATTACTAATTTGTTAATATTTTGTCAGAATTTTACATTATTTCCGTTAATATTGACAATTATCGATAGGCATCGTAGCGTACGCGTTGAGAGAGGTGTCGGCGTATGTTTTTTTGAGTGCCTCATAGTAGCCCTGTGCGCCTACCATAGCGGCGTTATCACCGCAATATTTAAGCTCGGGACAGTACAGCTCCCATCCGTTTTTTTCGCATAACTTCTGCATATCTTCTCTGAGCATTGAGTTCGCACTGACGCCACCTGCAAGAACAACCTTTTTGTGACCCAGCTGTTTTACAGCCTTTTCCGTGTTGTCCGTAAGACAGGTAACAACTGCATTCAGGAAACTTGCACCAAGGTCGGGGAGGGGAAGCTCTTCGCCTTTCTGCTTTGAATTGTGAATTAAGTTTATAACAGATGTTTTAAGTCCCGAAAAGCTGAAATCAAGGTCGCTTCCATCAACTCTGGGACGCGGGAATTTATATGCGAATCTGTCGCCGTCCCTGGCGATTCTGTCAAGGTTAAGACCGCCTGGATAATTGAGTCCCATCGTTCTTGCAGCTTTGTCCAGAGCCTCACCTGCAGCGTCATCACGGGTTCTGCCCACAATCTCAAAGTCTGTATAGCTTTTCACATTAATCATATGAGTGTGGCCGCCCGATACAACAAGACAGAAGAAAGGCGGCTCAAGCTCGGGGAAGGTAAGATAGTTTGCTGCGATATGTGAGCGCAGATGATGAACGGGAATAAGAGGCAGACCTGACGAGAGCGCAAGACCTTTTGCGAAGTTCACGCCCACAAGCAGAGCACCTATAAGTCCCGGTGCATATGTGACGGCAACAGCGTCGATGTCTTTTATTGTGCACTCAGCCTTTTCCAATGCCTCTTTCACAACGCCGGATATAGCCTCGGCGTGCATACGGGAAGCAATTTCGGGCACAACGCCACCGAAAACGATATGTTCTTTCACCTGGGAAGCCACAATGTTAGAAAGAACTTTTCGTCCGTCTTCAACAACAGCAGCTGCGGTTTCGTCACAGGAGGATTCTATTGCGAGAATTTTCATTGATTTTCTCCTTTCAGGTATTTGTTATATATAAGTGCGTCTTCCGTAGGCTGTCGGTAGAAATTTTTTCTTTCGCCCATTTTACGGAAACCGAATTTTTCATAAAGAGATATGGCAGGGGTGTTGCTTTTTCTTACTTCAAGAGTGATGAAATCATCGTCAAGATATATGGAATTGAGAATTGCTTTGTGAAGAAGTGACGAAGCAATACCTTGTCCTCTGAATTTTTCTCTGACGGCAATATTTGTTACCGAACATTCGCCGAAAACAGAGATTGTGCCTATATATCCCGCAATTTCTCCGCCCACATCGGCAACAAAGAAGTAAGCGTTACCGTTTTCAAGCTCTTCCGAAAGTGATTTTTCACTCCAGGGGGAAGCAAAGCACTCTTTTTCAACCTCTGCAACACCTTTTATATCTTCCTCAGTCATTGGTCTTATGACGGGGAGTGTTTTCAGGTCTTCGCGAAGCTTTAAAAGTCCCTCGTAAATTTCCTCAGCACATTTTTCGTAAACCTCTGCACTTCCGCCGTAGGGGTCGGAAATTCCGTTGCCGAGAACATAAACCTTGCCTTTTCCCACAATGGGGATTAACTGCATAGCGTGAGAGTGGGACAGACATACAAACAGGTCACTTGCCATCATAAGCTCTTTTGAAAGCGGACGGGAAACGTGAGATGAAATGTCAGCACCGTATTTCTTTGCGGCAATAACTGCATTTTCGCTGACATTCATTCCGAAAACTGTATTGAGTCCTGCACTGTAAACTTCATAATCGGGGCAGAGATTTCTGAAAATCCCCTCTGCCATAGGGCTTCTGCAGGTGTTGCCCGTACAAATAAACGAGATAATCATTTGCAATCAAACCATGTCTTTCCGCTCTGTACGTCAGATTTGAGTTTAACCTTCATACTACAAGCATTTTCCATTTCTTCCGAAAGGATTCGGCTGACCTTTTCAGCTTCGTTTTCATCAGCCTCAACAATAAGTTCGTCGTGTACCTGAAGAATGAGTTTTGCAGTAAGGTTTTCTTCTTTGAGTCTTCTGTAAACCTTAATCATAGCGATTTTGATAATATCGGCTGCAGTGCCCTGAATAGGCATATTTCTTGCAACTCTTTCGCCGAAACCTCTTGTTATTGCGTTTGAGGCAGAAAGCTCGGGGAGATATCTTCTTCTTGCGAAAAGAGTTTCTGCGTAGCCCTTTTCCTTCGCATCGTTTATAACTTCTTTCATATATCTGTCAACGCCGCTGTAATGAGCAAGATAGCCTTTGATGTAACTGTCGGCTTCTTTTCTTGTAACACCGATATCTTTCGCAAGTGAGAAAGCACCGATGCCATAGACAATTCCGAAGTTTACAGCCTTTGCACGGCTTCTCATAAGAGGGGTTATCATATTCTCGGGCATACCGAAAACCTGAGAGGCAGTTTCGGTGTGGATGTCTCTTTCTGCGTTGAAAGAATCAATCATTGTTTTATCGTCTGCGATGTCAGCAAGAACACGCAGTTCAATCTGAGAATAGTCGGCATCAACAAGGATTTTACCCTCGTCGGCAGTGAAAAATTTTCTCATTTCTCTGCCGAGCTCCGAGCGTACGGGGATATTCTGAAGATTGGGCTCAGCAGAAGAGATTCTGCCCGTGCGTGTTTCTGTCTGGTTGAGAGTTGAATGGATTCTTCCGTCGTCACCGATAACTTTTACGAGCCCGTCGCAGTAAGTGGATTTGAGTTTTGCAAATGTTCTGTAATCGAGAATCATCTGAATAACGGGATGAGCGTATTTCAGGTCTTCGAGTACATCTGCATTTGTGGAATAACCGCTCTTTGTCTTTTTCTTTGCAGGTAAACCTAAATCCTCAAAGAGAGCTACGCCCAACTGTTTGGGAGAATTGATGTTGAATTCATAGCCCACTTCGTCATAGATACTGTTCTGGAGTATTTTTATATCGTTTTCAAGTTTTTGTCCGAATGTGATAATACCGTTTTTGTCAACTCTGAAGCCTTCAATTTCCATTGAAGCTAGAACTTCACTGAGCGGGATTTCAATGTCGTGCATCAGGTGATTCTGTGAATTTTTATCAATTTCCGCTGCCATTTTTTCAGCGAGAGTTTTCAGTGCACCTGCTGAGAGAACAAATTCATCCTCGCTCTCTGCTTTGACCTGTACGGAATACTCTTTGCTGAGACGGGAAACGGTGTAATCATTTGAAGAGGGGTTGAGAATATATCCTGCAAGGGAAATGTCAAACCCTACATTCTTCAGCAAACTGCCGTTTGCCATAGCATAGGCGTGGAGAAGTTTTGTGTCTGTTGTGAATTTTCTTTTGCTTTCATCTTCAAGGAATGAAAGGAGAAAATCGTCAAACATAAGCTGAAGAGAGGAGAGTGTATACACCGTGTCGCCGAAGGAGAAATAAATCTCGGCAACATTCATGCCTGAAAATTCACAGAGGAAGTATATGTTATCTTCTTTTTCGATAAGTGATTTAATTTCGTCGATTGTGCTGTCCTTGACCTTGATTTCGATTTCCGAGGATTCCTCGTCGGGAACAAATTCGGCGTCATCAAGACCCAATTTTTCATTAAGAGAGAAAATTTCAAGGTGATTGAGAAGCTTTGCTGCCTCGCCCTTTTTAGCATCTGTGGGCAGATAATCTTCATATTTCTTTGAAATGGGCACATCGCGGCTGATAGTACCCAGTTCACGGCTGAGGTAAGCGCTTTCTTTGCCGTTTTCCAGTTTTTCACGCATTTTGGGAGTAACTTTCATTTGGGGCAGAGCCTCATAAACTCCGTCGATTGAGCCGTATTGCTGAATCAGGTCTCCGGCAGTTTTAGGACCGATACCTGCCACCCCGGGGATGTTGTCGGAGGTGTCGCCCTGAAGAGCCTTGATTTCAATCATCTGAGCAGGTGAAACTCCGTATTCTTCCATAAGTGCATTTGTGTCATAGCGCACATTACCCATTTTTGTTGTGGCAAGAAGAATATGAACATTTTTGTCGATAAGCTGAAGTGAGTCACGGTCACCTGTTGCAATATAGCAGAAATCGTCTTCACTTGCACCCGAAGCGAGAGTGCCGAGAATATCGTCAGCCTCCCAACCGTCAAGCTCAATGATTCTGTACCCTAAAAGGGATATGAGTTCCTTTACAATAGGCATCTGAGAAAATAATTCCTCAGGCATAGCCTTTCTTCCTGCCTTGTATTCGGAATACATCTTATGTCTGAAGGTGGGAGCCTTTCTGTCAAAAGCCACAACAACTGCGTCAGGATTTACCTCGTCACGAAGATTTATAAGCATCTTCATAAAGCCGAAAATCGCATTTGTGAACTGACCTTTTTTGTTGCTTAAAAGCTTGATTCCGTAGAAAGCACGGTTTAAAAGACTGTTGCCGTCAATAGCCAAGAGTATCATAAAAACATCTCCCATAATATCAATCAAAATATTATAACACAAAATTGACATTTTTTAAAGTCTAATATATAATTAAATTAATAAAAAGCAAAGGAAAATTTGTTATGGGTAAAATTATTGTACAGCGTTTTGATTATCTTAAGGGTGCTATGGATATCGGAGGGAGTGTTAATCCCTTTTACGGCTCGGCCCGGATAAAAAACAACACGGGAATAACAGAGGACAGCTTCCGTTACTGCGTGAAAATCGCAAAGCAGGACGAAGAGAATGTTATCAGAGCAGAATACGCAATTACATATAAGGCTGTCTGCGAAGTGGAGAAAGATAAAATCGTGTCAAAGGATTTCGCGTTTTCTCCCGAGGGCAGGGATGAAGCCCAGAAGTGGCTTGAAGAAGAATACGAGAAGGCAAATGTATGAAAATTTTGTATGAAGACAGAGATGTAGTGGTCGTTCTCAAACCGCCTCATATTCTTTCTCAGTTTTCCGAAAATGAAGAAAATGCGGTCACAATCCTCAGGGAAATGACCGGCAGTGAGATTTTTGTTGTGAGCCGTCTTGACAGGAATGTAGGCGGCGTGATGGTCTTTGCCAAAAACAGTAAATGGGCAGGGGAACTGACGAAACAGATGCAGAACGGTACTTTTACAAAAAAATATATAGCAGTTCTGAGGGGGGTGCCCGAAAAAGCGGAGGACACGCTCCGGGATTTTCTCTTCAAGGACTCAAGGAAAAATAAAACCTTTGTAGCACAACGGGAGAGAAAAGGCGTGAAGAAGGCAAGTCTTGAATACAGACTCCTTGAAACAAAAGAAAACCTTTCTCTTACCGAAGTGAAACTCCACACAGGCAGAACGCATCAGATAAGAGTACAGTTTGCCTCCCGAAAAATGCCTCTTGTAGGTGACGGGAAATACGGTGCAAAGGATAACGCAAAAACGATGGGACTTTTTTGCAGAGAAATCTCCTTTGTAAAAAACGGAAAGACTCTCACATTCATCGAAAAGCCTGAAAATATTTTTCCGTGGAATTTGTTTGACTTTTGCGAAAAAGAATGAGCATATGATGTTTTGGCAGACAGTAGCTTAAAAAGGAGAAAACGAAATGGCAAAAAATATCAATTGTAAATCGTGTGGCGGTCTTGTCATAATTGAAGATGACGAGGACGGAGGCGTTTGCCAATATTGCGGAACATATCAGTATGATGAGAATTCGGTAGGCTCCGAGGAACTGAAAAAACTTTTGTCTGCTGCCGAGGGATTTATGAAAATCAGAAAATACACTGAGGCAGAAGGAAAATTTCTTGCAGTTACCAAGGATTATCCTCAGGATTATCGCGGCTGGTGGGGACTTATCCGTGCAAGGAGCCGTGACCTTACAGACTACGATATCAGCAAAAGTAAGCTTGATGAATTTGATGAGCTTTATCAGTATGTTCTGAAAATGGCGAAAACAGCAAACATCGCAAACATCACAGCCTCGTATGAGCAGTATTCTTCCGTTGTCCGTGAAAATCTCAGAAAACTGAAAGATGACGCACAGAGAAGATGGGACAGCAGGAACAATGACTATCTCAGAGAAGCAGATGCAGTAAAGGCTGAAATAGCAAAACTTGAGAATCAGATGGCATCGTACAAGAAACCCTCCAAGGTTGTGCTTATAGCTCTTTCCATAGCGTGGGGTGCATTGGTAATTTTTCTGTCGATTTTTGAGCATATCAGCAATCTTCCGGCAGGTATTCTCGGCTTTGTCATACTCATTCTTCCTATCTGGTGGATATGTACGAAAACCGTGGATAATTTCTATTATAAAAAAGTTAATGAAACAAAAAGAAAGATAGGGGTCTTAAAAAGCAGACTGCTTGAAATCAAAGCACAGAATGACAGAGACCAGAAACCCATAGAAGAACTGCTCACAAAAGCAGGGGATGCATAAAATAAAAAACGGTTTACCGATTTTCAAGTCCGGTAAACCGTTAATTTTTTCAGAATTTTATAATACCAAGATGTTCGAGAAGAATTTTAAGACCTATCAGAATCAGTATGATACCACCTGCAAGTTCTGCCTTTGATTTGAATTTCGTGCCGAAGACATTACCGATTTTCACACCGACAAATGAAAGTGTAAAGGTGATAACACCGATAAAAGCAACTGCGGGTATAATTTTTACATCAGGCAGAAAAGCATATGTAGCTCCTACTGCAAGTGCGTCGATGCTCGTTGCGATTGCCATCGGGAACATAGCTTTGAAACCGAAAGAAGAGTTCTTTTCATCACTGCACACTTCATTTTTCTCCTCTTTGGAGAACGCCTCGCGTATCATATTGGCACCGATAAGTGCAAGAAGAACAAAAGCAATCCAGTGGTCAAATGTCTCAACATAGTGCTTGAACTGTTTTCCTACGAGATAACCGATTAAAGGCATAGCAGCCTGAAAAAAACCGAAGTAAAGACCTGTAATTGTCATATGGCTGATTTTTGCTTTCTGAACAGAAAGACCCTTGCATATTGCAACGGCAAAAGCATCCATAGCAAGACCCACCGCAGTGAGAAACAAAACATATAAAGACATTAAACTACCTCCTCGAATACAACGCAAATTCTACCACACAAGTGCTTGTCCTGTCAATTATAATTTATATTTATCCTTTTGTATTTATTCGTTGACAATAATTTGAGTAATATGATAAAATATCTAAAAACAACACGGAGGTGTTTCATATGATAATTTTTGATTCTGAAAACAAGGTTTTTAAACTCGATACCTGCGAGTCTACATACCTTATCGGAATTTATGAAGAAAACTACATTTTAAACTATTATTACGGCTCTCCTATCCCCGAAACATATGTGGGAGACCTGTTTGAGAGACATGTTAACGCATCTTTCAGCCTCGCAAATCCCCACATAGGTGAAAACGGCTTTACGCCCGACTGTGCACCTATGGAATACGGCTGTAACGGTGCTGCCGATTTCCGTGTTTCTGCTCTCTCAATCAGAAATGCAAACGGTGACACAACAACCGACATCCGTTATGTGGGACATAAAATCTACAAAGGCAAACCCTCTCTTTCACCTCTGCCTTATGTTTACGCAAACAGTGACGACGAGGCGGACACTCTTGACATTTTTGCAGAAGACAAGGTTACAGGTGCAAAGGTAACACTGCGTTATTCTGTATTCGAAAAAATGTGCGCTATGACAAGAAGCGTTATCGTTGAAAACGGCTCCGATAAGCCTATGGATTTAAAGAGAGTTTTCAGCCTTTCTCTTGACCTGCCCTCAATGGATTATGATATGATTTCATTCTACGGCAGACACGCAAAGGAGAGAAGCCGTGAGCAGAGAAGACTTGCACACGGTCTTCAGGGAATCCACAGTAAACGCGGTGCTTCAAGCCACTGCCATAATCCTTTTGTTGCACTTCTCAAGCACGGTGCAAACGAAGATGTGGGCGAGGCTATGGGCTTTAACCTTGTTTACAGCGGTAACTTTTCTGCCGTTGCGGAATGTGATTTCAACTCTGCAACACGTTTCATTATGGGTATCAACCCTGAAGATTTCTCCTGGCATCTTGAAAGCGGCGAAAGCTTCTCTTCTCCCGAATGTGTTATGGTTTACACAAACAAGGGCCTCGGTGAAATGAGCAGAATCTATCACAGACTTTACAACAACAACCTTGTCCGCGGTAAATATAAATACGAAAAGAGACCTCTTCTCATTAACAGCTGGGAAGCAGCATATTTTGATTTTGATACAGATAAGCTTGTTTCTTTTGCTGAAAGAGCAAAGGAAGCGGGTATGGATATGCTTGTTATGGACGACGGCTGGTTCGGTGTGAGAAACAGTGATAACTGCTCTCTCGGTGACTGGTATGTAAACGAGGATAAGCTTCCCGGCGGACTTGACCCGCTTATTGAAAGAGTCAATGCTCTCGGTCTTAAATTCGGTATCTGGTATGAGCCTGAAATGATTTCACCCGACTCTGACCTTTACCGTGCTCATCCCGACTGGTGCGTTCACGTAGAGGGAAGAGAGCCTATGATCGGCAGAAGACAGCTTGTGCTTGACGTTTCCCGTGAAGATGTAAGAGATAACATTTTCAATCAGATGTATTCTGTTCTTTCAAAGCATAAAATCGACTATGTAAAATGGGACTTCAACCGTAACATCTCCGACGCAGGTTCAGCAATTCTTCCTGCTGACAAGAAACAGGAATTCTTCCATCGTTTCATTATGGGCACATACGACCTTATGGACAGATTCACAAAGGCGTTCCCTGATATTCTCTTTGAAAACTGCTCAGGCGGTGGCGGAAGATTCGACCCCGGTATGCTCTATTATTCACCCCAGATCTGGGCAAGTGACCAGACAGATGCAATCGAAAGACTTACCATTCAGTTCGGTACATCGATCTGTTATCCCGCGTCAACAATGGGTGCTCATGTTTCAGCCTCAAGCAGAACAGGCTATGAAACAAAGGGTAATGTTGCACTGTGGGGTACATTCGGATATGAGCTTGACCCCAATAAATTGACAGATGAGCAGAAAGCTCTCGTAAAAGAGCAGGTCAAGGAATATCACAAGTATTACGACCTTATCCACTATGGCGACCTTTACAGACTTATCGACCCCTACTTTAACCACTTCAGATGTGCGTGGTCATTCGTATCGCCCGATAAGAACGAAGTTCTCGCAACAGTTGTTACAATGAGACTTGACCGTGATTTGCCCGTGTTCATTCTCAAGCTTAAAGGTCTTGACCCTGAAAAGAAATATGTCTGCGAAGAAACAGGTAAGGTATACTCAGGTGCATTCCTTATGAATGCAGGTATCAACCTTACAAAGAAAGCTATGTATGACGGCGACAGCATAAAGTTCTATTTTAAGGCACAATAAGTATCACAACAGATTTCCGTGTAGGGAAAACGGAACAATGTTTAATCGGAAATAAAAAGCAATATAAATAAAAAATCATATAATATACCAAGGTGGTGTGTTGTATGATAAACTCAGGAAGATTTATGAGTTACCTTTCTGTATTTTTAAGAAAACCTGACGCTGAGGCTGAAATTTACGGCAGTAGAGATTATCCCGGAATTGAGGGCAATACTTATTTTTATCAGACGGGAAACGGTGTTATTGTAGGCACAGAAATCTCAGGACTTCCCAAGTCTGACGATGCTTGTTCAGATCCCGTGTTCGGATTTCACATTCACGAGGGGACTGAATGTACGGGAAACGAAACAGACCCTTTTGCTGATGTGATGAGCCACTATAATCCCAAGGGCTGTTCCCACCCGTTTCATTCAGGCGATCTGCCTCCTCTGTTCGGCGCAAAGGGGTATGCCTTCTGTGCTTTTCTCACTGACAGATTTACAGTAAATGAAATTGTGGGCAAAACTATAATCATTCATTCCGCACCTGATGATTTCACGACTCAGCCATCAGGAAATGCAGGAATAAAAATTGCCTGTGGTGTAATTAAATAAAATCATTTTTAAAACTGCTCGGAAATTCGGGCAGTTTTTTGTTGACAAATCAACCCCTTCTGAATATAATTAGTTAGGTAACTAATTAATTGATTCAGGAGGGTGTTTTTATGCACGAAAAGAATTGTCATATGAGTCCGCCTGACCTTGAAAGGCTTACGGAGGGTATGCTTTTTAATGATATTTCACGGCTTTTTGACGGACGGGTCAGACGCGAAACGGAAAGAGCAGGTTTCCCTCAGGGGTACAGAAGAATCGTCTTTCATCTTTCACATAATGACTCTCTTACTCAGAACGAACTTGTGCGCCTTACTCATATGAAAGCGCCGAGTATCAGTGTGCAGCTAAGTAAAATGGAGCAGGAAAAGCTTATCACAAGAAGAACTGATGAAAACGACCTGAGAAAAAGTTATATTTCTCTGACTGAAAAAGGCAAAGAATGTGTGGCTTTTTTTGTTTCAAAATGCAAAGAAACCGAAACTGTTATGTTTGAAAACTTTTCAGAAAACGAAATGGAAATACTTAAAGGTTATCTGAAAAGAATCGCAGAAAATCTTATTACTGATATGGAGGAAAACAAATGAAGCTTGTAAAATATTTAAAGCCATATTGGTTTTTAGCCCTTATGACACCGCTGACTATGATAGGTGAGGTTTTTATTGACCTTATGCTTCCCACACTTATGTCGAAAATCGTGGATGAAGGTGTTCTTGGTCACGATTTCGAGCTGATTATCAGAACGGGACTTATGATGCTTCTGATGGCAGTTCTCGGCGGCATATTCGGTGTAGGCTCTTCTGCGTTCAGCGGTGCTACATCACACTCTTTCAGCCGTGACCTCAGAAATGATGCTTTTGCAAAGGTTATGGACCTGTCTTTCCAGCAGACAGATAAATTCACAACGGGCTCTCTTGTTACCCGTCTTACAACAGATATCAATATGATTCAGCAGTTTATCGACCTTGCCCTCAGAATGTTTGTGCGTTCATTTATGATGTTCGCAGGTGGCATTATTATGATGCTCAGACTGAATGTTGATTTCGGTATAGTTCTGCTTATTGCACTTCCTATTGAGCTTATACTTATGTTTTTAATTATCGGCAAGGCTTCGCCCATTTTCAAAATTCTCCAGAAAAAGCTTGATAAAGTCAACAGTGTTGTTCAGGAAAATGTATCAGGTGCAAGGGTTGTCAAAGCATATGTGCGTGAAGATTTTGAAACAAAACGCTTCTCAGCTGCCAACGACGACCTGACAGGAACTGCACTGCGCGTTCATAAAATTATGGCGATTCTGGGACCGGTTCTCTCAATCGTTCTTAATCTTTCTGTTGTTGCGATTATCTTCATCGGTGGCGAACAGATTGAAAATGCTGCCTCAGAAATGCAGGTCGGCAGTGTTATGGCTGCTATTACTTACATTACTCAGATTCTTATGTCAATTACAATGGTAAGTATGATGTTTATGTCAATCACAAGAGCAAAGGCCTCTGCTGACAGAATAAATGAAATTCTTGAAACAGATGCAGTTATTCTTTCAGGAAGAGAAAAACTCGATTCAATTGACGAAATCAGGTTTGAGGATGTGAGCTTCTTCTATCCCGGCTTTGAGGGCAAAACAGTTCTCAGCGGTCTTAATCTTACAATACAAAAAGGCGAAAACATCGCAATTTTAGGCTCTACCGGTTCGGGCAAAACCTCGCTTGTGAATCTGATTCCCCGTTTTTACGATGTGACAGACGGCGCACTTAAAATCAACGGCATTGACGTGCGCGACATCGACCTTGAATCACTGCGCAGTAAAATCAGTGTTGTTATGCAGAAAACTGAGCTTTTCTCAGGCACGGTTTCTTCAAATATACGATGGGGCGATGAAGAGGCAGATGAGGATGAAATCAGAGCTGCTGCGGAAATTGCAGAGGCTCACGGGTTTATCGAAAATATGCCCGATAAATATGAGGGATATGTTGCCGAAAAAGGTGCATCTCTTTCGGGCGGTCAGAAGCAGAGACTTTCTATTGCCCGTTCAATTCTTAAGAAGCCTGATGTGCTTATCTTTGACGACAGTACATCTGCTCTTGACCTTTCAACAGAGGCAAGACTCCGTAAAAAGCTCTTTGAAAAGCTGAAAGGCACAACGGTTATCACAATTGCCCAGAGAATCGCAAGTGTGAAAAACTGCGACAGAATTGTTGTCATTGACGACGGAGCAATTTCTGCAATCGGTACACACGATGAGCTTCTGGAAAACAGCGAGGTTTATCGCGATATCTATGAATCACAGATGAAGAAAGGAGATGTTGTTAATGGCTGATTTAAGAAAAACACCTCCTATGACTCCCCAGAAAGGTGCTATGCCGCCACCTCCCGGAAGACCCGGAAGAGGCCCCGGACCTGTTATGAATGTTGAAAAGCCGAAGAATGCAAAGGGTACACTTGTGAAACTTCTTTCCTATATCGGCTCGAGCAAATATCTTTTTATTTCACTTGCTTTTGTTATGGTGGTAATCACCGTACTGAATCTCGTGGCACCTGCTCTTCAGCAGAAAGCCATTGACCTTATTACCCTGACAGATATGAGACTCAGTGTTGATAAGCCTGAGTTTATCAGAACGCTTATTCTTCTTCTCATTACATATGGCGTTTCAGCACTTTTTACATATTTTCAGGGACTTTTTTCTGCAAAGCTTTCAACTGCTACTGTCAGAAAACTCCGTTATGACCTTTTTGCAAAGCTTGTAAAACTTCCCATAAAATATACGGACACCCACAATCACGGCGATATTATGAGCAGAATGACAAACGACGTTGAGAATATTTCAAACTCGATTTCATCCTCCGTTGGTGCGCTGATTTCAGCAGTGCTCAGTGTTCTCGGCTCAATCATCATAATGATTCTTTATTCGCCCCTTATGACGCTCATCAGTATTCTGACAGTTGTGCTTACAATCATCGTCAGCACAAATATGTCAAAATATATGCGCCGTTTCTATAAGGAACAGCAGACGGTCCTCGGCGAAATGAACGGTCATGTTGAAGAAATGGTAACAGGCTACAAAACAGTTGTGGCATTCTCCAAGCAGCAGAAGTCAAAGGAAGAATTCAATTCAATTTCTTCCCGATTCCGCAAGGTGGCAATCAAGGCGCAGATTCTCAGTGGCTCGATGGGTCCTATGATGAATATTATCTCAAACCTTAACTTTATTCTCGTTGCACTTTCAGGCGCATATTTTGCGTTCAAGGCATCGCCGATCGGCGGAGTTTGGGCACCTGACGGGATTATCACCGTAGGTGTTATCCAGGCATTTATTCTCTATTCAAAACAGCTCTCCCGACCGATTAACGAAATTGCAAACCAGTATGCACAGATTCAGAATTCAATCGCAGGTGCGGAAAGAGTTTTTGCCGTTATGGATTCGGAGGCTGAAAAGGATGAAGGAAAAACACCTTTCTGCGCAGAGGATGTAAAAGGCGACATCAGCTTCAGGAACATCACTTTCGGCTATGATAAAGAAAAAACAGTGCTGAAAAACTTTTCTCTCGATGTAAAGCAGGGACAGAAAATCGCAATAGTCGGTGCAACGGGCTCAGGCAAGACAACTATTGTAAACTTGCTGACACGCTTCTATGACATAGAAGAGGGCGACATCATAATTGACGGCACAAGCATCTTTGATATACCCAAGGATGAGCTCAGAAAAACTATCGCAATCGTTCTTCAGGACACAGTTCTTTTCAGTGAAACAATTGAACAGAATATCCGATACGGAAACCTTGAAGCCGGTGAAGAGGATATTGTTTCTGCCGCGAAAACGGCAAACGCAGACAGATTCATCACCCGTCTTCAGGATGGTTATCAGACCCGTCTTTCTGAGGGTGGCAGTAACTTAAGCCAGGGCCAGAGACAGCTTCTTTCAATTGCAAGAGCTGTTCTCGCGGACCCGAAAATTCTCATTCTTGACGAGGCCACATCGTCTGTTGACACAAGAACGGAAATGCGAATCCAGTCGGCTATGGTTAAGCTTATGGAAAACAGAACAAGCCTTATCATCGCTCACAGACTTTCAACTATCCGCGATGCAGACAAAATCATCGTAATCGAAAACGGCTCAATCGCAGAAAGCGGCAGCCACGAGGAGCTTCTGGAAAAGAAAGGCTGTTATTACAGTCTCTATAACAATCAGTTCGCAGGAATCGAAACATAATTTTATACTCACCGCCACTCCGATAACAGAGTGGCGGTTACTGTATATATCCTTAATTTCATATATGCCTTGAAAAATCAGACTGAAAATGATATATTATTGTTATTGTAAGGTGGTGCAGAAATGTTTAATTTTTTTGTAGAAGACAATTCACGCAGCGGAAACTGCTATTATATTGAGGGTGCAGACTTTAATCATATTAAAAATGTTGTAAGAATGCACACGGGTGACAGAATTCTTGTCAGCGAAAAGGGGATGAGTCATCTCTGCGAAATCGTAAGCCTTGAGGGTGAAACCTGCGTGGCAGAGATTGTTGAAGAAAACTATCAGAATACAGATCTGCCTGTGGAAATCCACCTTTTTCAGGCGCTTCCCAAGGGGGACAAAATGGAGTTCATCATTCAGAAAACTGTTGAACTCGGCGTGGACAAAATTCATCCCGTTGAGATGAAAAGATGTGTTGTCAGACTGGATGATAAGAAAAAGAAATCAAAAGTACAGCGTTGGCAGTCAATCTCCGAAAGCGCCGCAAAGCAGAGCAAGAGATGTAAAATTCCTGAAATCGGTGAAGTTCTCACTTTCAGACAGACAATGGAAAAAGCAAAGGAAATGGATCTGTTCCTTGTGCCCTACGAGAGCGAAAGGGGAATGGCTTCAACAAAAGAGGCTCTTGCCGAAATCAAAGCAGGTATGAAAATCGGTATAATCATCGGTCCCGAGGGTGGCTTTGAGGACAGCGAGGTTGATGAATCTGTTGCAGTGGGCGGAAAAATTGTTTCTCTCGGCTCAAGGATTCTGAGAACAGAAACTGCGGCTATGACGGCTGTGGGTATGTGTATGCTTTATGTGGAGATGAATGTTGAAGAATGAAAAATTTACCCGTTGAATTTACCGAAAGAATGAAAAATCTTCTGGGCGATGAATATGATAATTTCCTTTCGGCAGTCAATTCGGAGCCGGTCAAGGGTTTTCGCGTGAATACTCATAAGATTTCTCTTGAAGAGTTTGAAAAAATAAATGTTTTCGGTCAGGAAAAAATTCCCTATGTGCACGGCGGATATTATCTTGATTACGATAAGGCAGGAAACCACCCTTACCACCACGCAGGTATGATTTATATTCAGGAGCCGGGTGCGATGGCACCTGCAGAGTGCGTGGAAATTGATGAGGATTGGAAGATTCTTGATATGTGTGCCGCTCCGGGTGGAAAAAGCACACAGCTGAGAAATAAGCTGGGCGAAAATGGTATTCTCGTTTCAAACGAGATAATCCCGTCAAGGTGTAAAATTCTTACGGGCAACATTGAGCGTCTCGGTCTTGAAAACTGCGTTACAACCTGTATGGACACAAATCGCCTTGCAAAGACATTTCCCGAAACCTTTGACCTTATAATGGTTGATGCCCCTTGCTCGGGCGAGGGTATGTTCAGAAAGGACGACACTGCCATCAGCGAGTGGAGTCAGCAGAATGTTCTTATGTGTGCAGAGAGACAGAAGGAAATTCTTGAAAATGCAGTGAAGTGCCTGAAAAACGGCGGATACATTGTCTATGCTACCTGCACCTTCTCCCTTGAAGAGAATGAGATGGTAGTTGCATCTTTCCTTGAAAATCACCCTGAGTTCGAACTTCTTCCCGTGAAAAAAGAGGTGGAAGAGAACACAACAGACGGTGTTTTTTATGAGGGCTGCACAGAGAAAAATATTTCATTTGCAAGAAGATTTTATCCTCATAAGTCAAAGGGTGAGGGACAGTTTATGGCCCTTCTTCACAATAAGCTCGAGTCTTATGAAAACAAAAAAATCCTGCCGAAAAAGCAGGAGAAAATCGACAAATCAGTCTATGATTTTCTTGACACAACACTTCTTTCCTATGACCGTGACAAGGTGATGATGTATAACGGAAACCCCATATATTTCACTCCTGATTTTGAAGTAAAAAAAGGTACGGCGTTTATGTGTGGCGTGACAATCGGTGAAATCGCAAAGAATTATATAAAACCCCACCACCAGTTTTTTATGGCTATGGGCGATAAATTCAGAAGAAAAATCAACCTTTCTTCTGACAGTGAAGAGATAAACAAGTATCTCAGAGGCGAGGAATTTGCAACTGACTGTGAAAACGGATGGGCAGTTGTTATGGTAGACTCCTGTCCCGTAGGCGGTGCAAAAGTCAGCTCGGGAAAAGCAAAAAACCACTACCCCAAGGGTTTAAGAAAAACCGTATAATTATAAAGCAAAACAAAAAGCAACAGAGGTCTCAGAAACTTCTGTTGCTTTTAATTTATGCTTTTTTTCAGAATAAATCTGCCGACAGATATCTGTCGCCGGTATCGGGGAGAAGGACAACAATTGTTTTGCCCTCGTTTTCGGGAAGGCGGGCTTCCTCTATACCTGCAAAGAGTGCAGCACCGGAAGAAATTCCCGTAAGGACACCCTCGCGTCTTGCCATCAGTCTTGCACAGCGGAATGCTTCCTCTTCCGTAACCGTAACAATCTTATCGTAGACATTTGTGTTGAGCACATCGGGCACAAATCCTGCGCCGATTCCCTGGAGTCCGTGTTTTCCGCCTCTGCCCTCAGAAAGGACGGGGGAATTTTTCGGCTCTGCGGCCACCACTTTTATATTCCCGTTTTTCTCTTTAAGGAACAAACCGGTTCCCGTGATTGTACCGCCGGTTCCCACACCCGCAACGAAAATATCAACTTTGCCGTCTGTGTCCTCGTAAATTTCGGGACCTGTTGTTTCATAGTGCGCCTGAGGATTTGAAGGATTAGTAAACTGTCCTGCAAGGAAGCTGTCAGGGATTTTTTTCAGAAGTTCTTCTGCTTTCTCAATTGCGGCCGACATACCTTTTGCCCCATCCGTGAGCACAAGCTCTGCACCGTAGGCGGAAATAAGCTTTCTTCTCTCAAGGGACATTGAATCGGGCATTACAATAATAAGTCTGTACCCCTTGGAGGCACATACCATAGCAAGACCGATTCCCGTGTTACCCGATGTGGGCTCGATAATCACGGAGCCTTTTTTGAGTGTACCGTTTTTTTCTGCATCATCAAGCATCTTCACGGCAACTCTGTCCTTGACAGACCCTGCCGGGTTGAAAAGCTCAAGCTTTGCGAGGAGCTTTGCTTTCAGATTCAGTTCTTTTTCTATATTTTTCAGTCTGAGCAAAGGCGTTCTGCCTGTCAGCTCATATACCGAATCATAAATTTTTGCCATATTATTCACCCTGAATTTTATATTCTTTCAGAACGTTGCCGTCAAAGTCTTTCCACTGAAATGCACCGTTTTCGAGTATCATATAGCCGTGATGGCTTTCCTCTTTCGGAATTGACACTGAGCCGGGATTCATATAGACATAGTTCTCGTTTTCACGGCAGACGGGCACATGAGTGTGACCGTGAAGAAGAATGTCACCTTCGCCCAGAGGAGGGAGATTTGCCTCATTGAAATTATGTCCGTGAGTGAGATAAATCATTCTTTTTCCCTCAGAAATAATTCCGTAATCGGCAAGGATGGGGAAAGTGAGCACCATCTGGTCAACCTCGGTGTCACAGTTTCCGCGTACTGCGAGAATTTCATTTTTAAGCGGATTAAGAAGCCCGATAACCTTTTTCGGTGCGTAATCACGGGGTAAATCGTTTCTCGGTCCGTGATAGAGAATGTCTCCGAGAAGTACGAGCTTGTCTGCGTTTTCCTTTTTGTAACATTCCAGCATTTTTTTGCAATAATACTCAGAGCCGTGAATGTCTGATGCGATAAAATATTTCATTTTTCAGTCCTCTATTGCTGCTTTTCTTGAATTGATTTTTCTGAAGATTTCAGTGTCGAATTTAGGTGTTCTGTCATAATAGTAAAGTCCGTTCTGTTCCTGCTCAATATCATAAAGCTGAGTGTAGCAGAAGCCGAAGAAATTACAGTTGTCAAGAAGTGCGTCTGTAAGGCCTTTGTATCTTTCGACAAACTCTTCTTCCGTCTTGGGTGCAGTACCGTAGCCCCAGTCTCTTTCACCAGGGTTTATTGACCACTGGATTCCGCCGTATTCACTGACAAATGCAGGTTCACCATTATAGGTCTGACGGTCTGACATTCTCTCGTAAAGCACACCTGTCTCCATAAACGGGTCATAGCGTTCTTTGATAACCTCGGGATTCTGGTCATAATCGTGTATATCGTAAATATCGGTTTCCACATGGTAGTTACCGCTTGTGTCTATGCAGGGACGCGTTTCATCTATGTGCTTTGTGGCTTTGTAAATGTTTCTCAGAAGCTCAGGATTCTGTCTTCTGCCGTCGAAATCCCATGTTTCGTTAAAGGGACACCAGCCCACGATTGAGGGGTGGTTGAAGTCTCTTTCCACGCATTCGAGCCACTGAGGAAGCATAATTTCAAGAGATCCGTGGTTGGAATAATCTATGCCCCAGTTTCCGAATTCTCCCCACACGATATAACCCAATCGGTCACAGTGGTATAAAAATCTGGGTTCAAAAACCTTCTGATGAAGTCTTGCACCGTTGAAGCCTACTGCCAGTGAAAGCTCAATGTCTTTCGCAAGGTCTTCTTCAGTGGGTGCAGTGTAAATGCCGTCAGGATAAAAGCCCTGGTCAAGGACAAGTCTCTGAAAAACAGATTTACCGTTGATTAAGAATTTGTAGCCGTCAAGCTTTACATTTCTGAGACCGAAATAGCTTTTGATTTTGTCTTCGCCGAATGTAAGCTCAAGGTCATAAAGTCTGCCGTTGCCAACTTCCCACAGATGAATTTCGTCGAGAGAAATTTCACCTGTTACCGTGCTTTCGGCTTTTTTGCTGAATGAGCCCATTTCTTTGCCTTCATAGAATGCTCTTGCAGTGAAATCGCCGCAACCCTCAACAACTGCACAAACTGTTACTGTGCCGTTGAGATAGTCAGGGAAAATCTTAAAGCTTTTTATGTAGCTCTGAGGTACAAACTCAAGCCATACAGTCTGCCAGATACCCGTTGTTCTTGTGTAGTCGCAGCCTCTTGAATAATATTCACGGCACTGCTTACCCACAGGCTGAAGAGGGCTTCTCACATCGTCAACGGCGTACACAACAAGCGTGTTTTCACCTGCTGTAAGAAAATTAGTGATATCAATTTTAAAGGATGAAAAACCACCCTTGTGTGAACCTGCTTCTTTGCCGTTGACAAAAATTCTTGCGTGATAATCAACTGCGCCGAAGTGGATAAACACTCTGCCTTTAAGCTGATTTTCATCTATATTTATTTTTCTTCTGTACCAGACTGCAGGGATAAAATCCACATATTCTATTCCTGAAAGCTTACTCTCAGGACAGAAAGGTACATTGATTTTTGTTTCCCATTCTGCACGGTCAAGAATACCTGTTGCAAGTTTGCTGTTACCGAAGTCAAATTCAAAATCCCACTCACCGTTAAGGTTTTCCCAGTTTGCTCTTTCTGATTGAGGATTCGGATGTTCACTTCTGAAAATCATATATTACACACTCCTTGTTTTTGAACTACAAAATAATCTTATCAATTTACTTCTCTGTTGTCAATGTTTCTGAAAGAAATTGCTTCCCCGTGTGGTCGATTGAATAACCGCTTTTGTATATAAGCTCTTCAACTGTCACAAATTTATATCCGTCTTCTGACAGTGTTTTCAGAATTCTTTCCAGTGCCTCGGGAGTATTGATGGCAGCATTGTGGAAAAGTACAATTGAGCCGTTCTGAGCCTTTGTAACAACCCTGTCATAAATTTCGTCTGCGGACAGGTCTTTCCAGTCCAGAGAATCCACATCCCACTGGATTGTGTACATTCCCATGGAGTTTACACAGTCAATGAGGGTGTTGCTGTAAGAGCCGAAAGGCGGTCTGATAAGCGTCGGATTCTTGTTTGTGATTTTTCTGATTTTTTCGTTGCAGAGGGTGATTTCCGTTTTTATTCCATCCGTAGAAAGCTTTGCAAGGTCGGGATGAGTGTTGGAATGATTCTGTATACTGTGACCTGCTTTTGCGAGTGCCTTCACACTTTCGGGGTATTTGTCGACCCAACTTCCCACAATAAAAAATGTTGCCTTGGCATCATACTTTCCCAATGTGTCTATGAGCTTTTGTGTATCTTCATTCCCCCACGCCGCATCAAAAGTAAGAGCTATGCATTTCTTCTCAGTATCAACGCAATAAATCGGCAGAAGCCGATTCTGCGCTACGGTTGCTACTGCACCTCTGCCAAGACCTATAAAGCCAAGCAGAATAAATAAGGTAAAAACTCCACAGATAAGAAAAAGTTTTTTCTTTGTAAGAAAAACAGTTTTCATTTTACTCTTCTCCTTCATATGTTTTATAGTAATTACTATTCGCTTTTCCGAAGATGTAAAACCCAAAATAAAAAACTTTGGTTTTTCCACTTGTAATTTCTTCCGAAAATTAGTATAATATCACCATATTATGTTAATGTGCAGTGTTGTCTGTTTTCAGACTGTGTAAAAGCACTGCACCCAGAGGAGATAAAATGTTAGGGAAATTTGTACGAGTGAAGGTCACTCAGCCCATAAACTCCTATAACAAACAGTTTGGCTATCAGTATATGCTCAATTACGGAGTTATGCACTTCAATTCAAAATCCGGCTCATCTACACAATGGGCGTATATTATGGGCATCAGCCATCCTGTCAGGAATTTTGACGGCAGAGTTATCGCGAGAGTCAAACGTGCCACGGGCTCTACGGTTTATGTTGTGGCACCGAAAAGAATGCGTTTCATTCAGGCAGAAATTGAAGACGCTATTGAACACGCAGAGGGCAGGGGGAAATACAGACTTGATTGTCTTTATGAATATTCCTGCGGCGCAGTAGTATATAGAATTATTAAGGATACACGCCGTTACCTGCTTATCAAAAACAGAAGAAGTGCCCATTGGGGTTTTCCTAAGGGACACATCGAAAGAGGCGAAACCTCTGAGGACACTGCAAAGAGAGAGGTTTTGGAGGAAACCGGTATTCACATTGAGCTTCTTCCCGATTTTGTTGAAAAATCAGATTATTCAATTCAGGGTAAAATTGAAAAATCGGTTTCAATTTTCCTTGCAAGAACTGATGATACTCAGACAATAATCCAGAGGGAAGAGATTGAGGACTATATCTGGCTGCCTTATGACAGAGCTCTTTCTACTCTGAAATTTGAAAATGACAAGTCAATACTTGAAAAGGCTGAAAAATATCTGAACGAGAGGGGTTTATAACCTGATGGCTGAAACTTTAGCTAACTATTTCGTTGACCTGCTTCAGAACAAGATTCCGGGTGAACTGATTGCTTTTATTGTATCGCTTCTTCCCGTTCTTGAACTGAGAGGCGGACTTATTGCAGCAAATCTTCTGGATGTTAAGCTGATTCCTGCGTTTATTATCTGTTTTATCGGAAATATGCTTCCCATTCCGTTCATTCTTCTTTTCATCGAAAAAATCTTCGATTGGCTCCGTGATAAGAAGGGACTCGGAAAGGTTGTCAGATTCTGCGAGAAAAAAGCAGATAAGCATAAAGACAAAATTGAAAAATACGGTCTGTGGGGTCTCTTGATTTTAGTGGCTATCCCGTTGCCCGGTACAGGAGCTTGGACCGGAGCTCTGGTTGCAGCTCTTATGAAGCTTGAAAAGAAAAAATCTCTTCCCGTCATCGCTGCAGGTGTAGTAATTGCAGGGATTATTGTGGCTCTCATTATGTATGGCGCAGTAGATGCGTTATTCAGATAAAAGAAAGGAGACTTCCTATGAGCAATAAAATTTATACAATCAGCCGTGAATTCGGCAGTGCAGGAAGAACAATCGGTAAAATGGTTGCCGAGAAACTGGGTATTCCCTGCTATGACAGTGAAATTGTACAGCAGGTTGCAATTAAAAGCGGCTTACTTGCTGACCATATTGCAGAGAGAGGCGAAGACCTTTCTGCTTCAGGAAGATTCTCTTCGATTTTCACACTCTATAACCTTTACAGCAATATGAATAAGGATGACATTATCTGGCACGCTCAGGTCAAGGTTATCAAAGAACTTGCTGAAAAAGGTCCCTGCGTTATTGTAGGAAGATGCGCAGACCACATTCTCCGTGAAGAAAAAAATCTTGTGAAGATTTTCGTTTATTCCGACAAAGAGGACAGAGCGAAAAGAATCGTTGAAGTTTACGGTGAAAAGACAGATTCTCCGGAGAAAAGACTCCGCGACAAGGACAAAAACCGTGCAGCATACTACAAGCAGTATACAGATATGGAGTGGGGTGACCCCAGACACTATGACATATGCCTCAACAGCGGTAAATTGGGCATTGAGAAATGTGTCGAAATTATTGCAGAAATATAAAAATACCACCGATACGCAGATGCGTATCGGTGATTTTTTTAGTAATTACATACTATATAATTCTTTCCTAATACTTCGACGAGCTTGTTCTGTACCGTAAAAAACTCATCGTTTTCGAAAGTCCTTTTGTCAACTATAAACGCCGTACCTTTTCTGATGTAAAGGAGAAGATAATCTTTCGTTTCCTTTACGCTTACAAGAACGGGATAGTTGACTTTTTCTTTTGCTTCAATATATTCGTTGTCTGAAAAAATCATAAAGCATTCGTCTGTGAATACATATGCGTTTTTCAGATCTGCGGTTTTAGCCATCATTTTGTATTGCTTTCCGGGTAACAGAAAATACATATAGAAAAAGAAAAGGTCAATTCCGATAGCGAATACTGTCAGGAATAAAGATAAATAATCAAGCTCTCCGTTTTTTATTTGTAAAATCAGACTTGTGACATATGCTACTGTAAAAACACTGAAGATAACAAGCAGAATTGCAGGATGTGTTTTGCCTTTCATAAGAGATGCCCTTGACAGTGCTTTTATAGCTTCCTTGTTGTAAACACACGATGCTTTGATTTCCATATTAAGACCTCCTTAAGGTAATCTGTATCCGGCTGCCAGATAGATTTTATACCAGTCTTCTCTTGAAATGGCTATTTCCGAAGCTTTGGCAATATCGGTGATTCTCTGAAGATTTGTACTGCCCACAACGGGCTGCATTTTGTCAGGCAGACGAAGAAGCCAGGCGATGGCGATTCCGCTATCGGTTGTGCCGTATTTTTCAGCCATTTCATTGATCGTTTTTCCAAGCTCCGGGTTTTCTCCGTTTTCAAGGAAATAGCCTGAAATAAAGCCTCTCTGCAAGGGTGACCAGGGCTGGATAGTGATGCCGTTGAGTCTGCAGTAATCACGGAGATATCCGTCACGGTTTATTCCGTCACGGTTGTCGAGGTTTACATTTGCTCCGCTTGAAAGCATTGTAGCATTAGTGATGCTAAGCTGCATCTGATTAATATTAATGTCCTGCTTTACTGCCGTTTTAAGCAGTTCAATCTGACTTGCACTGTGGTTTGAAACGCCGAAAGCACAAACTTTTCCGTCGCTTTCAAGCTTATCGAAGGCTTCAGCCACTTCTTCGGGCTCCATAAGTAAATCGGGACGGTGAAGAAGCAGAACATCGATTTTTTCTACGCCAAGTCTTTTCAGAGAGTTGTCAACTGATGACAGAATATGCTCTTTTGAAAAATCATACATTCCTTTACGGATACTGCATTTTGTCTGGATAATGATTTTATCCCTCAGTGATTTATTCCTTTTCAGTGCGCCGCCGAAAACCTCTTCGCATTTACCGCCACCGTAAATGTCTGCGTGGTCAAAATAGTTGTAGCCAAGCTCGGTTGCTGTGGAAAGATATCTGTCTGCCTCTGCGTCAGTCATATCTGCAATTCGCATACATCCTAATGCCACCTGAGAAACATCTGTGCTGTCTGAAAAAGTTTTGATATATTTCATCTGCCGTCACTCCTTTATGTCATTGTATCATAAAGGAATTATTTTTGCAATTTCTGTTTTCAAAGATTGAAAACAGAGAGACGATGATGTATAATGTTTACATATCTTGCGAAAAAGTCGAAGGAATACGGCTGAAAAAAGATTTTTGCTTTTGCAGATTTTATTTATTAAACCGTTTTACTAATGTGAGGGAGTGAAAAGGCAAATGAAAATAGCACTTTTCGGCACAAATCAGACGCAGTTTTCAAAGGTTTATACCCCGGAGGTTTTGGAGAAACTGGGCACATACGGCGTTCTTTCGGAGAAAATCAACCGTAAGAATATTGAAGAAAATGCAGAATTTCTCGCGGATTGTGAAATTGCTTTTTCCACCTGGGGAATGCCTCAATTCACAAAGGAAGAAATCGCAAAATATATGCCCAAGCTTAAAGCAGTTTTTTATGCTGCAGGTACCGTGCAGTATTTTGCCCGACCTTTTCTTGAAAGCGGAGTAAAAGTGTTCAGTGCTTTTGCGGCAAATGCCGTGCCGGTTGCAGAATTCACTTTTGCCGAGATTTCCCTTGCTGCAAAAGGATTTTTTCAATCTGCAAAAAGTTATCGCATTCTGCCTGTTCGCTCACTTTCCTTTGCCAACTCCGCAACGGGTAATTTCGGATGCAAGGTAGGTCTTGTGGGACTTGGTGCAATCGGTAAGATGGTTGCAGAAAAGCTGAAGGCACTTGATGTTGAGGTTTATGCCTGTGACCCCTATGTACCTGAAGAAACGGCTAAGGAGCTTGGCGTTACCCTTGTAGATATGGAAACTCTTTTCAGTGAATGTGACATCATCAGCAATCATCTTGCAAACAAGCCTGAACTTGAGAATATATTCAATCGCAAACTTTTTAAAAGAATGAAGAAGCATTCAACCTTTATCAATACGGGCAGGGGAGCACAGGTTGCTGAATATTCTCTTGCGTTGTCGCTTTTATGTCATCCCTCAAGAACATTTGTGGGAGATGTTATTAAAAATGAAGTTTTCCCTTATATAAGTCCTCTTTTCTGGTGCCCGAATGCTATTCTCACTCCCCATATTGCAGGAAGTACGGGAAAAGAACCACAGAGAATGGCTTATTATATGATGGAAGAAATGGAACGATTTAATTCGGGAGAACCTTTAAGATATGAAGTTACTTCCGGAATGCTTGAAAAAATGGCTTGAAGTGATATTGTAAAAAACAGTCCGTGGAATGAAATCCACGGACTGTTTTTGTTTATAAATAGTATTAATTCGTTTGTTTATGGGTTTTTATTTTCAAAAAACAAAAAATATACGAAAAAATATTGAAAAAGTTGTTTAGATATGGTAATATTTGATGAATACGTGTTTCTATAAGAAAATAACGAGGAAGATGATTTAGTGACTGACAAAGAACTGAAAAAGCTCAGTCGTCTTGAGCTGCTTGAACTTCTTCTGGCTGAAAGCCGTGAAAATGAGAGGCTCAGAGAAGAGCTTGAAAAAATAAAACTGGAAAATACTATTAACAAGAGCGCACAGCAACTGAACGAAACCTCAGAGAGTCTTGACAGAACAACTGAAAAACTGGGGGAGGCACTGCAACAGGTGTCTTTAATGATGAGCGGTTTTACCGGTGTTGCTGCTGAAGATAAAAAAGATTCATCTTCTGATGATGTTATTGTAAATGATGAGATGAACGTAATTCAGGAAACGCAGATTGTTTCAGAACCGGATATACCTGAAGTTCCCGTTGAAGATAAATCATCTTCATCTGACGATGAAGCTACCAAAAATCACGAACAGTGTGATATTTCCAAGCGACTGGATGCAGCTTTGCAATTTGTTTCCTCGAAAATCAAAGAACTGGACAGACTTGCAGGTGTTATGGATGTAAGTGAAGAGCGTCTGTCGCTCTTTGATGTTGATGAAAATTAAAAATGATTCTATATACTCTTGGGAGGAGTTAACCGTAAATGGTATTCAAAAGAAAGGTTAACGATACTGGCTTTCCCACCTCAGAGCAGATTGAAACAGCAATTTTAAAAACGAAGTACAGTCAGAAATATAAGAAAGTATTGAAAAGCACGCTGTCTTCACTTATTGTTGTGGCGGCAATTGCCGTGCTTATTGCCACTCTTGTGCTACCGGTTCTGCAGATTCGGGGAAGCAGTATGGAACCAACGCTGAATGACGAGGAAATCGTTGTTCTTATTAAAACATCAAATCTGAAAAGGGGACAGCTGTGTTGTTTCTCGTATCAGAATAAACTTCTTATTAAGCGTATAATAGGTGTACCGGGAGACAGTATCACCATTAACGAAGAAGGATTTGTCTATGTCAACGATGTTCTTCTTGATGAACCCTATATTCTGGACAGGGCGTTGGGAGAGTGTGACATTGATTTTCCTGTACACGTATCGGAAAATCATTATTTCATTCTTGGCGATCACCGTTCCACATCAATTGACAGCAGAAGCTCTGCTGTAGGACTTGTGGATGCCGAACAGGTGGTAGGTAAAATTTTCTTCAGAATCTGGCCTTTTGAAGTTTTTGGAAAAATAGATTATCAGAAAAATCAGGACAGTCAGGCAGAATAATCCAGAAAGGGGGATAAATATGGCAGATATTAAAAAAGAATATCTGAAAGACCATAAGCAGTTCAGAATTCGAAATAAAAAAATTGTTGCTGTATTTCCCCTTATTGCTGTTTTAGTTGCAATTGTTGTTTTCTGGTGTCTTAAGCTCGTGGGCATTACCGTTACAAGTGATGCTTTGTGCGGTATTGAAGAACATTCCCACACAATCAGTTGTTATACTGACGGTGAGCTTACCTGTATGAAGCCTGAACACAGTCATTCTTCGGAGTGCTTCCCCGAAAAGGGTGTTGATGTTGAAACATCATACGATTGGAAGAAAACTTTTGAAAAAGCAACAATCACAAACAATGTTGCAGAAAACCTTGTTTCTATAGCAACTACCCAGGTAGGATACAAAGAAAGCTCACATAATTATGAATATAACGCGATGGCAGAAAAACACGGTTACACCCGTTACGGTGAATGGTACGGAAGTGCTTACGGAGAATGGAACACTTTGTTTGTTTCTTTCTGCATGAACTATGCAAATATAAACAATTCTGATTCGCTTATAAGCTCTTCAGCTGAAACTATGCGAATCTTATGGGATAAAGCCAATCTATATCTTTCAGCAGATAAATACTCCGGTTCAAGAGGCGACGTTGTCTTTTTTGATACGGATTTTGATAAAAATGCAGACCGTACAGGCATCGTTGTTTACAGTAGTGAAAACATTCTTATTGTAATTGAAGGCAATGTTGACGGTGAGGTAAAATCTGTATGCTACCGGAACACAGATGTTGTTCTGGGCTACGGAAAAACAAGCAGTCTTTATGCTGCAGAGCATATCGTAAATTCTGATAAAGAGCAGTCGGACGGAACATCAGATAAAATATCGGAAGTTTCAGGACGTGTTAACAGATATATTCCCAATACAGAGGAACAGCCTGTAATGTTCAGAATGGCAAGAAGTACAACACAAAGTGTGTATGATAGTGAACCGCTTATTATGATGGCTGCTGATGACCCTGGTATTACATATACATCTCATCTTGAAGATGAAGTTGTAGGTGTTGTTTTCAGAGAGCAGTCAGGTGCTGAACTTGGTAACGGTGATACGGTTTATATCGGGGAAATTTATCAGATTTCTCTTGAGTTCAGCGAAATCAACACAGGCAGTGAGTGGATACAGTTCAGACATAATGAGGACGGATATCTTACGTATCAGCTGCCCGAAAACATTCATTGCGAACCCTTTGATGACTGGCACACAATTTCTGCAAAAACAGAAAACGGAACCATCACCGATGTTGGTGAGTATTTCATGGACGAAACAGGCTTGTTGAGAGTTAAGTTCTATGAAGATGCCGACGGGATAAACTTTGTTGAAAAATATTCAAATGTTGACTTTACTATTGACTTCAATGCTACTGTGGCTTCTGCACAGTCAGGCAGTTCAACTGACATTAAGTTCAATGATAAGATAGATATCAATCTTAATGTTGACGGCACTGCGGGTATGGATGTAACAAAAACCCATGGCGAATATGATGCGGACAATCACACAATGGAATATACTATCAGGGTTGAGGCAATTCACGGTGTTGTAAAAGACCTTGTTATTGATGACCAGATATGGGAAAACCATTATGCACTCAGGAATACCATTGTTGTAACGGATCTTGAAGGAAATATTATCAGCCCTCAGCCTACAGTTTCTGATCATCCTTTACACAGCGGCGGTGCACAGGGCGGTTTCAGTCTTTCAGGTTTTCCTGATTTCCCTGCAGGCCAGGGCTTCCTCATCAAATATAAGGCACAGATATATGATGAACTTTTGTCGAATGACTCAGTCGGTATGTGGAATGGCATCGATGCAACAGGAAAAGACTCATTAGGCGGAAACGTTTACAAATGGGGCGAAGACTGGGTAGAAGTCGAACTTGAAAAAATACAGAAAGACGGTAAACAAGTCGTTGTTGAAGATAATAACGGTAATGATGTTTCTGTTATTGAATGGCAGGTTGAAATCAGAAAGGATAACCATAACCTGCAGGGTACTGTTATTATAGATACTCTCGGTGACGGACTTGCTTATTTTACAGATAAAGATATACTTGTTAGACACTATGATGAATGGGGAAACAGACTTCCTGATTCTTATATAAGCTGGAACAATGTTACAATCAACGGTAATTCAATGAGTTTTCCGCTTCCTGACGGTTATGCCTTTAACATATCTTATTATACAACTTATGAAGAGCCTGACGAAGGCGAAACCGTAAACTATACCAACAGTGTAAGAGCAACAATCAACGGCAGGGAAGAACAGGCAGGAGGTTCTGCAAACGTTGTGGGATTTGTTCCCCACGTAGAAAAAAGTGCAAGCGGTAATGACGGAGAGTTTGTTACTTTTACAATTGAGGCTGATGTTCCTGCAGTTATAAAGGATATGGGTAATTTCCTTATTACTGACCTTGCTGCTTTCTGGGGTTATCCTAACGATGCGGGTTATCTGTATATCGAAAATTCACCTCAGGATATGGTTATAACGGCAACGACAGAAAGCGGACGCACTGTCACTTTTACACCTTATAAAGCGGGAGGACCTGTGGAAAACACCTATATTCTTGTTGCTCCCGCCGAAGGTAATCAGATGCACAGCTTCGTTATTTATTTCAATACGGCAGATACTGATGCGGCTTCTTCAAAATGGATACTTGATGAAAACGCAAAGCTGACAGTTGCCTATAAAATTCCCTTTGATGCTAAAACAGGTACCGAATGGGAGGGCGAACTTACAGGTGAAGATACCCTTGAGGATGTGCTTCTCGATGAACATAAACTGTCAAACGAGGTATACTTTAACTATACAAATATTACCCAGGATGTAGCGTCAACCACCTATGAATATTCACCGAAGATAACAAAAAAATCATCAGTTCACGAAGACGGTAACATAGACTACACAGTTTTGTTCAATAATACAATTCCCGGTTCGGGCGGTAATGAGGGATATATCAACGGCAGTGTGCAGAATCTGTGGTTTAACGATACCTTCGATGAAAGACTTGACTATGTTGATGATTCGCTTATCGTAACAACCTATTCACCATGGAATAAAGACCTGTGGGTTTGTAAATATCAGTACACAGGAACTGTAACAGGAAATACTATCAGAGCCAATGCAGCGGATTTTAAACTCCTTGACTATAACGAAGAGGCAGATGCACACGGATGGAACTGGATTTTAAGTGCAACAAACTTCAAAGATTATTATAGCTGGGTCGGCAGTGGCGGCAGACACGAATATACATATAAACTGAAAGTAAAGGATGAATATCTTTATACCACCGATTACGCTCAGCTGCATTTTGACAATACGGCAGAGCTTACCTGGGATAATGACGGTTCATCAGGACCTGTAACAGAAACAACGGAATTTTACACGGGTTTGCTTAACAAGCATGTTGTGCAGAATGATGAAAGGCTTGACTTTGAGGTTCATATCAACAGAATGGCTCTTGATATCCTTGAAGGAGCCGGTACATTAACTGTTTATGATAAAATGACGCCTAACCTTTCCGTTTATTGGGATTCAATTAAACTGAAATATGAAGATGGTGTGGGCACTGATGTATGGGTGGATTTTGATTCACCTGAAAGCAGATATACATACACGGTAACCTATGACCCACCCACAAACAGTCTGACCTTTATTGTGCCTGACAGCCTTCACATAATAATCGACTATACCACACTTATAACAGAAAGTGGTCTTGTATCGGTTGAAAACTCTGTTATGGTTGACGGCAAAGCCGAAGTTGCAGATGTTATCGATGCACTTTTCAAGGTTCAGGACCATAGTGGCGGCGCTTCAGGTTCAAACAATAAAACAACGCTTCTCAAGCAGGACGGCCTGACTAACATTCCGTTGCCCGGTGCAACATTTCTGCTTTACGGTCCTATGGGTGACCCGGATGCTGTACTACCTTCAGGTGTGTCACCGACAATTATTACTGAAGACGGCACAGTGCTCAGGTTTATCGGTAAATATACAACTGGTGCAGACGGTACTTCTGTAATAGAAACTCAGTATCTCACAATTGGAGGACCATACGCTCTTGTTGAATACATAGCACCTGACGGATACGAATTATTAACAAGTCCCGTTTATTTCTATTTCTATGACCCTGACCCTGATGGTGTGATTCAGACAGTTACAACACTTATTGCGGTAGAAAACTTCAATGGAAGCTTTCTGATTCCCGAAACAGGTGGTATGGGCACATTCAATATGGCAATAATCGGTATTGCCCTTGTGGCATTTCCGGTTTTGTATAGTTTTGTTCGTCGTAAACGTGAACGGAGGTCAATGGGGTAGCCTTCGCAAACATTAACTACGGAGAAAACAAAATAAGTTTCAAAATTGCAAATTTAAAAAAGAAAGGATGAAAATCATGAAAAAATTATTTGCAGTTTTAATGTCAATCGTACTCGTTTTCGCAATGGGTACAGTAGCTCTTGCAGCAGATGCAGGCTCAATCACAATCACAAACGCAGTAGATGGTGCAGATTATGAAATCTATAAGATGCTTAATTTTGCTCCCTCTAATGCAGCAGGTGACAAAGGTATCTACTCAATCGTAACAGGTTGGGAAGACTTCTTTGCAGCAGCACCTGCAACTGATTACTTCACAGTTGTAAATAACGGTGATCAGACAACAGTTACACTCAAAGACGATGTAGACGCAGTTGACCAGACTCTTGCAAAGGCAGCTATCAAGTATGCTGAAGATAAAGGCAAAGGCATTGCAGCTACAGCAACTCAGACAGCAAGCGGTGCAACAGTAGAGTTCACAGGTCTTGCTCTCGGTTACTATGCAATCGATACTTCTCTCGGTACTCTTTGCGCTCTCACAAACACAAACTCAGATTTCACAGCAACTGAAAAGAACGAAAAACCCGACATCGACAAGCTCGTTCAGGAAGACAGCGAAATGAACAATGCTGACGAAGGTTGGGGTAAAGTTAACGATGCTGATATCGACCAGCAGGTTAACTACAAATCAAAAGTTACTGTAGGTCTCGGCGCAACAAACTATGTAATGCACGATACAATGGAAGCAGGTCTTACATTCAATAACGATGTTGTTGTTAAACTTGCTGACGGTACAGAAGTTAATGCTTCAAACTACACAGTAGTATATCCTGCAACTGACGGCCACACATTTGATGTTAAATTCAATGATGATTTCATTGCAGGTCTTGCTCAGGGTACACAGTTCACAGTTTACTACTCAGCAACTCTCAACGAAAATGCTAACATCGTAACAGATGGTAACGACAACACAGTTTACCTTTCATACGGTGAAGACAGCACATGGGAAACAGCTGAACACAAAACAACAACATACACATGGAAAATTGATGTACTCAAGTTCACAATGGACGGCGAAAACAAAGTAACTCTTGCAGGTGCTGTTTTCGAACTTCTTGACAAAGACGGCAACGCTATCAAATTCTCAGAAGTAGCAGGTGCAGCAGTTCCCACTTATAAAGTTGACGCTGAAGGCACAATCACTCAGATTACAACTGATGCAAACGGTAAGTTTGAAATCGTTGGTCTTGATGAAGGTGCTTACAAACTTCACGAAGTTTCAGCTCCCGAAGGCTATAACAAGCTTGCTGCTGACCTTGATGTAGTCATCACAAGTGCATATGATGAAGAAAACCTTACAGCAACATACAAAATCAATGCTGCTGACCCTGCAACAATAGAAGTAGAGAACAAAACCGGCGGTCTCTTCCCCGAAACAGGCGGCATCGGTACAACAATCTTCTACATTGTTGGCGGTCTCCTCATGCTTGCAGCAGTAGTTATTCTTGTTTCAAAGAAAAGAATGGCTTCTTTTGCTTGAAAGGATAAAGAATCTGAAGATTCTGAAGATAAGAAAGAATCTGAGGAATCATAAGGTTCCACGGTTAATAGCCGACAGATAAAAATTTAAAACCCCTGCCGACCTTGTGTCGGCAGGGATACCCCATTAAAATTCTGACCGTTGTTACCGAATAAGGTTCGGTACTGACGTTGAAAATTTTAAAGAAAATCAGAGATATATTATGGAAGAAAAAAAGAAGAAAAAAACTAAAAATAAAAAAAGCGGTCTTACTTCAACAATTCTGTTGGTTGCCATTTTCTTGATAGGCTTGTGTGTTCTGCTCTATCCTACGATAAGTGATTTCTGGAACGAAAAAAGGCAGTCACAGGCTATTATGAACTATGACGATCTGATTGTTGACCTTACTCCCGAAGATTTTTCCGAACATTTCGCAAAAGCAGAAGAGTATAACCGAAAACTGAAATTTATCCCTTTCCCGTTTTTAGGATATTCAGAGCTTGATGAGGAATATTATTCAACGCTTGATGTCAACGGTGACGGAATGATGGGATATATCACAATTGAAAAAATAAAAATTCAGTTGCCCATTTATCACGGAACGAGCGACAAGGTGCTCAACTCTGCCGTAGGTCACCTGGAGGGTTCAAGTCTTCCTATCGGCGGAGAAAGTACTCACAGTGTGCTCTCAGCCCACCGAGGTCTGCCATCAGCCAAACTGTTTACAAATCTTGACAAGGTTGTTGTGGGTGATATTTTCACGATAACAATTCTCGACAGGACATTCACTTATCAGGTTGATCAGGTGCGTATTGTTCTGCCTGATGAAATAAATGAACTGAGTGTTGTAAACGGCGAAGATTACTGCACACTTGTAACCTGTACTCCTTACGGCATCAATACCCACCGTATGCTGGTCCGTGGAACAAGAATCGAAAACATCGAAGGGGTTAAGAAAGTCAATGTCCTTACAGAGGCATATCAGATTGACCCGCTTATTGTTACACCTTGTGTTGCAATTCCCATATTGGGCGCACTGCTCATTTTCCTTATGACTAAATCGTCAAAGGAAAAAAAGAAAAATAAAGCAAAGAAAAACGAAAACAAATAAAATCCAAAGAGAAAGGTGGTAAAAAGGATGAAAGCGAAAAAACTCACATCGGTTGTTGCGATTCTTATGATACTTGTATTATGTGTTCTTCCGATGTCTCCTACGGCCACCGCACTTTTAAACAAAAAAGGAAGCATAACTCTCAATCTTACTGACACGGAGACCGAAAAATCATTGGCAAATGTCTCTTTCCGACTGTATTTCATCGCGAAAGCATACGAAAATGGAGATGGGGTCAGATATGAACTTGTTTCACCTTATGATGAGGCTAATGTTGATACAGATGACTTGCAGGATTCTTCTTTGCCTGTACATCTTGCTTATTTTGCAGATTGTCTTTCTCAGCCTTATACAGAAAAAAGTACAGATGAAAACGGAGTTCTTGTTTTCGATAATCTTACAGTCGGTCTGTATCTTGTTGTTCCCTCACAGAACGGGACAGACGGTTACACCACATCACCTTTTGTTATCAGCGTTCCTAATTACGATTCCCAAAAAGGGATTTGGCAGTACGACATAGATGCGTCGCCAAAAATTCTTGACGGTAACGAAAACGAAGACGGCTCAGGAACATATATAAGTGTTGTGAAAAAATGGGACACAGATAAAGCGCATCCCGAAAGCATAACTGTTGTTCTGCTACGCGATTTTCAGGAGTATGAAGAAATTCAATTGAGTGAAAGCAACAACTGGCATTACCGCTTTGATAATCTTCCGAAAAACCATATATGGAGCGTAGTTGAAAAGCAGGTTCCAAAAGGATATACTGTTTACTACGAAACATCCTCAAATACTGTTACAATTATAAACAAGTCAGATGACACCGAAGAACCTACAACCAAACCGTCTGAAACAGAGAAGGATGAAGATAAACTCGCTCAGACAGGACAACTTAACTGGCCTGTACCTGTTTGCGCAATTGCAGGACTTCTCGTATTCAGCATCGGTTGGTCTGTACTGAATTTCAGCAGAAAAGAAAGTGAATAGGGGAGCAGTTCAATGAGAAGAAAAATCGGTATTACTCTTGTGACACTGGGACTCGTTTTGATTTTCTTTGCAGTGGCTCTTCTTTTATACAACAATTACGAAAATAAAAAAGCAGAAGAACAGTCAGATAAACTGATAAATTCACTTACGGACATAGCAAATGATAATCAGACGGGCGGAGACACAGACCCCTTTGATGAAGAAATGAAAGTGGTTGACATTGACGGCTACGGCTATATCGGTTATCTTGCTATTCCTGAACTGGGTCTCAAGCTTCCTGTTATGTCGGAATGGGATTATAGCAGACTGAAAATTGCCCCCTGCCGTTATTACGGCTCAATAAAAACGGATAATCTTGTTGTGTGCGCCCATAATTTCAGAAGTCACTTCGGATATATCGGAAGGCTGAATCCGGATGCAACAATAATATTTACAGATATGGAAGGTACGAAACACACCTACACTGTAACTTCAGCAGAAATACTCCAACCCTTCGATTCGGAGAAGGTAAAAGATACGGGTGACGACCTCATCCTTTACACCTGTACATATGGTGGCAGAACACGAGTTGTTGTCAGATGCGAAAAAGTATAATAAATAAAACTTCAGGTCTATGCGATTTTGCAGATTGACCTGAAGTTTTTGATTTTTATTGTCATATAAATATCAGACTTTGACAAATCGCTCAAAAAAGTTATAATAGTTATAGTAATAACATCTATCTGTTTTAAGAAATAATAAGGAATGAAGTTATGAAAACTGTAAAACTGCCTTATGTTCTGGCAAGAGAAATTAAAATTTATGAAAAAACTGACTCCGCCGTTCCTGAGCTTCTGTTTAAAAATATGGGAAACGGTGTACCGGTTGATTTTGCAGACATCTGTGAAGAATTGCCGTCAAAGCATAGCAGTTACACCTGTCACGCAAAAACTGACAAGGCTTTGTGGATAGGGGCAGATAACGGATTGACACGCTATGAGGCTGAGGCAGAATACAATGCCGATAAAGTTATGCTTTTTTCTGCCCAAAGGCATCTTGCTGATAACAAGGTTCTTTCAGTCTATGCTCCCGACACAAAAGAAGAAAGCGTGTGGGTGCTGACTGAAACCGCTGTGTCACATATCCGCCTTCTAAAAATTACCGCAGAAGAAAAAGCAAGGCGTCTGACAGAGGAAACTCACAAATACATAGACAGGCACGGACTTGTAACACAGCGTAGGCTCACAAAAGACCGTGACCCTGATTCGCGAGTTCCTTACGGGCATTCTGATAATTCAGGTGCATTTACGGCAGCTTTTGCAATAGGTGAGCTTTTTAAATATGCTTATTACAGAGAAAAATACGGCAAGGAGCATCCTTTGAGTGTTGAGGCAAGGATGAGTGCTGTCCGTGCCACGGAAGCCTGTCAGCTTCTTATGTACATTTCCTGCCGCGATAACGGCTTTGTCGCACGAACTTTTTTAACACCCGATGAGCCCGTTCCCGATGACGGATTATTCTATCGCATTGAAAACGGCAAAGCAGTCTGCCTTTCTACCACAGAATCAAGAAAGAGAAGGTGTAACGGTCTAGAGATTCCTGCTGTGTACTGTGTTCCGAAAAGACTTGCCCATCTTTATGAGGATGAGGGGCACACAATTGAAGGTATCGTCTATAAAGGTGACACAAGCAGCGATGAAATCACACCTCATTATATGCTGATGTATTTTGCACATCTTATTCTCGGCGAAGAAGACCCTGAGCTTGATGAAATTATAAAAACATCTGCCCAAAATACGCTCCGTCATATCATCAGACACGGCAACAGACTTATGGAATGCTTCGGCAAACCCACAAAATGGGGCAGATGGGACAAAAAGCATTTCAGGATAGGGATAGGTTGGGCAGACGCACCGCTCAAAACCGCAGAACTTCTTATGTACCATAAGGTTGTTATGGCAATAACCGGTGAAAAAGGTGAGTGGCAAGAGAGCTATAACCGACTTATAAAGGAAGATAACTATGCAGAAATTTCTGCCGTTCACGAAAAACGGCTTAAAATAATTTCTGCATTGTGCCACAGAAAGCCTGTTGAAGGAATGATGTACGGCGACCATATTGTATCTACCGGTGCATTCTGGCTTCTCATCACCCTTGAAGAGGATGAAAATCTCAGAGCTATATACAGAAAAGGCTTACGGGGATGGAACGGGACACTCCGAAGAGAGCATAATCCCATATATGATTTCCCGTTTATGCTCAGTTGTCCTGATGATGAAATTGATATAAGTCTGCTTGCCGATTGGTTCAGGAGGCAGAATGTTTCAAATCTTGCATCAAGCGTGAATGTTACAAACCGTGAGGATGTAAAGGGAATTCGTCTTCTCGGCGGCAAAAAAGAGACCTCAAAGCTTCTTATGCCTGATGAGCGTTCAATTACAAAATACGACCGTAACCCATATGATTTCCTTGATGAGGATGTTGAAGGTGGTACGCGTTTGATTGAAAGTTGTTACGTTTACACTTCTGCATACTGGCTCGGCAAATATTACGGATTTATCGAAGACGAATCCTGAAGCAAAGCAGGAGAGAGGTAAGTTATGAAAAAGAAATATATTGCAAAGGAGAATAGGGATGAGAACGCTTGAGTATAAAACGGACCTATGTATTATCGGCGGAGGAAGTCGGAGGCCAAGCGGTCTTAGGAAGACAAGGGTTAAGGGCAACTCCTTGGCTCACAGAACGACATGGCTACGATCCGACTTTATTGCAAAGGAGAATAGGGATGAGAACGCTTGAGTATAAAACGGACCTATGTATTATCGGCGGAGG
>JAZQLC010000047.1:0-18162 GCA_045542485.1 Acutalibacteraceae bacterium | reverse complement strand
CAGTTAGAAGAGGACTACGCAAAAGACCAAATAACAATGAAAGAGTATGTAGACCCGTTTACGGGTAAAGAGACCAAATAGGCAAAAATAAACAGCCGCTCATGAGCGGCTGCCCGAGATAGTAATGCGTTGCTAAACTTTCAGAACCCCTTTCAGGGGTTAAGCCAGTAATAGCCCCTTATAGGGGCAGTGAAAACCACCGGTTTAACCGGTGGTTTTTATTTATTTGTTTTCTTTGTTTATTGCCAGAAGAATAATTGAGAAAAGTATACAGCCTATTGCAATAAAAGTTACGGACGAGGGTCTTTCATTGAAAAAGATGAATCCCACAAGCGTCGCAGATACAGGCTCAATTGATGCTATAATTGAAGCTTTTGACGGGGAAAGAATTGTAAGTCCGTAGGTGTAAAAAATGTATGGGAGAACTGTGCTGACAATTGCGAAAATTATAAAATACAGAAAATCCTTTCCACTTGAAAACATTTCAGCTGAAAGACCTTTCCAGTCAGTCATAGGGATAAGACCTATGAGTGCAATAAGAAATGTATAAAAAATTATTGTGAGGGATTTATAACCACGGCTGAGCGCAGCTCTCGAAAAAATTGAATACAGCGCATATCCGAGACCTGCACCCAATCCTACGAGTATACCTTCTTTGGAGACGAGCGGTCTGGTGCCGATAAGTCCGCTGACAAGAACACATCCCAGCATAGCCAGGAGCAAAGCGCTGATTTTTTGCACTGTAATTTTTTCTTTAAAGACTATTGCAGAAATCACCATCACGATTGCTGGTGCTGTGTATAAAAGCATCGCAGCAAGAGAGAGGGATGTCATACTCATACAACGGAAATAGCAGTAGTTGAAAAAGATTATACTGCACACGCCCGTGCCGATAAAACACCAGATATCCCGTAGCTTGATTTTCAGCAGACTTCTTTTGAAAATCAGAAGAATCAGAAAAAGTATTGCAGTTGTCAGCAGTGCCCGTGCAGTGACAATCTGCATAGAATCAAGGGAAAGGGAGAATTTCCGTATAAAGATACCGATGCATCCCCAAAGAATTCCTGCAAGAGTTACCGAGCCTGTGCCCACAAACTGACGCAGAGTTTTATTTTTCATATAAATCACCTTGATAAATGATACAACACAGATGCTTATGTGTCAATGGCAGAAAGGAAAAATTTAAGTGAAAAGTTTCAAATAAATTTACACTTATTCTAATATTTACAGCATTATTGTCATTGACGAAAATGCTGATTTCCTTTATAATAAATAGCATAGTGGATTGAAAGGTATAAGGTTTATAGATATGGATAATGTATTGTTTGATGTGATGCCTGTTGTGGCGCTCAGGGGTCTTGTTATTTTCCCCGAAGAGAAGCTGCATTTTGAAGTGGGCAGAAAAAAATCCATCGCTGCCATAAAGGCTGCTATGGCAAACGGCAGAGAGGTTTTTCTCGTTGCACAGAAAAGTGTTTCAATAGAAGAGCCTATGCCATCCGATCTGTTCAGAATAGGTGTAGTTGCGTCTGTTCAGCAGGTTACTAAAATCCCCAACTCAGACAATGTGCGCGTTACCGTAAACGGTATGTACAGGGCAGAGGTTGCTGAAATGATTTCCGTCAAACCCTATCTTGAGGCATCGGTGAAACTCACGCGCACTCATAAAATAAAAGAAGAAGAAAAAGAATATGTGAACGCTCTGACAAGACAGCTTAAGGATATATTTGAAGAATATGCTCAGGTTGCTCCCCGTCTTGCACCTGACGTGCTTCTTGGTGTAATTGATGAGAAAAGTCCCGGAAGACTTGCAGATTATATTGCAGGGAATATTATGATTGAGTATGAGCAGAGATATGAAATTCTCAGTGAGCTGAATGTTGCAAACAGACTTCTCAAATGCTGTACAATGCTGACAAGTGAAATTGAACTGTTCAGACTTGAAGAAAAAATCCAGGCAACTGTTCAGGAAAGAATGGAGAAAAATCAGAAAGAATATTTCCTGCGTGAGCAGATGAAAGCGATTTCGGAAGAGCTTGGTGAAGGAAAAACGGTTGAGGATGAAATTCTTTCTTTCCGTGACAGAATCAAGGCAATCGGTCTTGAAGAAGTGCACGAGAAAAAGCTGCTCGACGAATGTTCTAGACTTGAAAGAATGTCTCCTACATCCCCTGAGGCTACTGTTTCGCGCTCATATCTTATGACAGTTCTCAATATGCCCTGGAATATCAGGACAGAGGACAAGCTCGACCTTAAAAATGCAAGAAAAGTTCTTGACAGAGACCATTACGGTCTTGAGAAAATCAAGACAAGAATAATAGAAATGTTGGCTGTGAGAAAGCTCAATCCCGATATCAACGGACAGATTATCTGTCTTGTTGGCCCTCCCGGCGTAGGTAAAACATCGATTGCCCGTTCGGTTGCAGAGGCTATGGGCAGAAAATATGTGAGAATTTCTCTTGGCGGTGTTCACGACGAAGCTGAAATCAGAGGTCACAGAAAGACTTATATCGGATCAATGCCCGGCAGAATTATGGCTGCTATGGAACAGGCGAAGAGTATGAATCCTCTGATGCTTCTTGATGAAATAGATAAGCTTGGCTCAGACCATAAGGGAGATCCCTCGTCTGCACTTCTTGAAGTTCTCGACGCAGAACAGAACAACACTTTCTGCGACCATTACCTTGAAGTGCCCTTTGACCTGAGTAAGGTTTTGTTTATAACAACGGCAAACGATAAATATTCTATTCCTGCCCCTCTCCTTGACAGAATGGAAATTATTGAGCTTGGAAGTTATACTCACGAGGAAAAATTCAATATTGCAAAAAAACATCTTGTGCCGAAGCAGAGAAAAATGCACGGTATTCCCGGTAATATGCTGAGAATCACCGATTCAGCTCTTCACGAAATCATTGACGGCTATACAAGAGAAGCAGGTGTGCGTCTTCTTGAAAAACAGATAGCCGCAGTGTGCAGAAAAACTGCATTCAGACTTGACGAGAGTGACAAGAGAGTCACAGTCAAACCGTCTGACCTTGAGGAAATGTTGGGCTCAAGAAAATATAAAGATGAAAAGCTTTCGAGAAAAGATGAAATCGGTGTAGTCAACGGTCTTGCGTGGACAAGCGTCGGTGGCGAGATGCTTCAGGTTGAGGTTGCTGTTCTTGAGGGCAAAGGTGAAATCAAACTTACAGGTTCGCTGGGCGATGTGATGAAGGAATCTGCGTCAGCGGCAGTCAGCTTCATCCGTTCAAAGGCTAAAGAATACGGAATTGAAGAAGATTTCTATAAAACCAAGGATATTCATCTTCATTTTCCTGCAGGTGCAGTGCCGAAGGATGGCCCCTCTGCAGGTGTGACAATTGCAACAGCTCTTTTGTCGGCACTCAGCGGTACACCCGTAAAAGGTGATGTTGCTATGACAGGTGAAATTTCTCTGCGTGGCAAGGTGCTTCCCATCGGCGGACTCAGAGAAAAAACAATGGCAGCATACCGTCACGGAATCAAAACTGTGATTATCCCTGAGGAAAACAAATCAGATCTTGATGAGGTTGAAAATGTTGTAAAAGAAAACATCAGATTTGTTTTTGCAGAAAACCTTGAAACAGTTTTTGAAAATGCTCTTGCAGAAAAGAAAGCAGATAAAATTAAAGATAAAGAAAAAGAAAGAAAAATAATCAGCGACACTGCTGTTTCACAGAGGAGGAACGGAGCAAATGCTTAAATTTGAAAAATCAGACTACAAGGCATCTTACGGTACTTTTGCTCAGCTTCCGCCTTCTGACAAGGCTGAAATTGCATTTGCAGGTCGTTCAAATGTGGGCAAAAGCTCACTCCTCAATAAGGTGCTTAACAGAAAAGGACTTGCCCGTGTCAGTTCAGTGCCCGGCAAGACAGTGACAATCAACTTCTATACAGTTGATGATATTTATTTCGTTGACCTTCCCGGCTACGGATACGCCAAGGTGTCGGATAACGAGAAAAAGCGTTGGGCAGATCTGATGGAGGGCTACTTTGCCTCTGACAGAAACATCAGACTTGTTGTGGTGCTTACAGATATGAGAAGAAGCATCACAAAGGACGATGTGAATATGATTGAATATCTTGCTCATAACAACTTTAAGTTTGCAGTTGTTATGACAAAAAGTGATAAACTCAACAAAACGGAATACGCAAAGCGTCTTCAGGAGATTCAGCAGGAGCTTGAAGGCTATGACCCCGTTGCAGTGATTCCTTTTTCGTCTCTTAACGGTGACGGAAGAGATGTGTTGAGACAAGTTGTGGAAGAGTCCCTCGCATAAAAGGGGACTCCCGAAAGGATTGATAAAAATGTTTGTTTCAGAAAGTCTTGATGTCAACGAAAGAGGACATCTTGTTTTCGGTTCTCACGATACAGTTGAACTGGCGAATAAGTACGGCACACCTCTCTATGTTATGGATGAGGCGCTTATCAGAAAAAACTGCCGTAAATTTGTCAATTCAATTAATGAAAACTACGATGGTAATGGCAGGGTTATTTATGCTTCAAAGGCATTTTCCTGCAAGGCGATGTATAAAATCATCAACGAAGAAAATATGGGAATTGATGTTGTGTCAGGCGGCGAAATTTTCACGGCTATACAAGCAGGATTCCCTATGGAGAAAGCCTATTTCCACGGCAGCAACAAGTCTCTTCAGGAACTTGAGTTTGCAGTGAAAAGCGGTGTGGGCAGAATAATGGTTGACAACCTCTATGAGATGGAGAAGCTTATAGAGATTTCAGAGAAGCTCGACACGGTTGTGGCAGTAATTGTCAGAGTGAAGCCCGGTATTGAGGCGGAAACTCACTCCTTTGTTATGACGGGTCAGACGGATTCAAAGTTCGGTCTTGACCTTGATACGGGAGATGCGATGAAAGCGATAAAGATGGCAATTGCAGCAGAAAAAGTTGATTTCAAAGGAATCCATTGTCATATCGGCTCTCAGATTTTTGCCGTAAAGCCCTTTGAACACGCAGCAAAGGTTATGATCGGCATTGTGGAAGACATAAAGACTCAGACAGGCGTGGAAATCGAAGAGCTTGACATCGGTGGCGGCTTCGGTATCCGATATATCGAAGAACACAACCCTGCAGATTTCAGTGAATATATGGAAAAGGTTGCAGTGGTAATCAAAGAAGAATGTGCAGAGAAAGGTCTGAAAGTTCCCTTTGTTATCATTGAGCCGGGCAGGTCAATTGTTGCAGAAGCAGGTATAACTCTCTATACAGTGGGCGCAATCAAAACAATCCCCGATGTGAGAACTTATGTTTCTGTTGATGGCGGTATGTGCGACAATCCCCGATACATTCTCTACCAGTCATCATATATGGCAGTAATTGCAAATAAGGCAAAGGAGAAGGCAGATTTCTGTGCTACAATTGCCGGTAAATGCTGTGAAAGTGGTGATATGATTCAGGAGAATACTTACATCCAGACACCTGAATCCGGTGATATTATGGCAGTGCTTTCAACGGGTGCATACAACTATTCAATGTCATCCAATTACAACAGAAATCCCCGTCCTGCAGTTCTTATGCTGAACGGCGACGAGGGAAGAATCGTTGTTAAAGCAGAAACCTACGAAGATTTAATAAGAAATGATATGTAAAACAAGACCCCGACTTATTTGTGATAAGTCGGGGTTGCATTTTAAACTATTAATCGAAAAGGGGAGTGGAGAAGTATCTTTCTGCAGTGTCGGGAAGAACGGTGATAACTGTTTTGCCTTTGCCCAGCTTTTTGGCAAGTTTCAGGGCAGCCGCAACATTTGTTCCGCTTGAAATTCCGCACATAAGCCCCTCTTTACTTGCAAGGTCCTTTGCAGTCTGAATAGCCTCTTCGTCAGTTACTATGTAAATATCATCATAAACTCTCTGATTCAGGTTGTCGGGGATAAGTCCGTCGCCGATACCCATCTGAAGATGTGTTCCGATATTTCCTCCTGCAAGGATTGCAGCGTTTTCAGGCTCAACAGCCCAGATTGTGATATCAGGATAGTTTGTTTTGAGAACTTCACCGATGCCTGAAATTGTACCACCCGTGCCTACGCCTGAACAGAAACCGTGGATAGGCTCTGCAACCTGCTCCATAATTTCCAGAGCAGTGTGATATCTGTGAACGGCAGGGTTGGCAGGGTTTGAAAACTGCTGAGGAACAAAAACTCTCGGGTCTTCTTCAGCCATTTTCATAGCAGTTTTAAGACAGTTTTCAATACATTCACCGATGTTTCCGTCATCGTGGATAAGCATAACCTCAGCACCGTAGTGTTCAACCAGCATTCTTCTTTCTTCGCTTACACTGTCGGGCATAATGATAATTGTTTTATAGCCTCTTACTGCACCCACGAGAGCAAGACCGATTCCCTGATTACCGCTTGTGGGCTCCACGATAATTGTGTCTTTATTGATGAGACCGTCTTTTTCGCCCTGCATAATCATATTATAAGCAGTTCTTGTTTTAATAGAGCCGCCAACATTGAGACCCTCGTATTTTACGAGAACCTGAGCGCTGTCCTCGTCAACCATATTGTTCAGTCTGATTATAGGAGTGCTTCCCATAGCCTCGAGAACATTGTTGTAAATCATAAAATCATTCCTTATATAACCGTATAGAATTAATTTTACTCTGTTCAGAAAAATTGTCAAGTCTTTTTTGCTTTTATTTTATATTTATGATATCATAGTTATATATATGATTTCACTTGAGAAGAGAAAAATAAGAATCCCGGAGATGATAGAATGACATATTTTATTTGCCCCGTATGTGGTGAGAAATTGACGGAAAGCGAAAAGAGTGCAGTCTGCGTAAACAGACACTCATTTGATAAGGCTAAAAGCGGGTATATAAATCTTCTGCCAAATAACCTGCCTGCAGGAAACCACGGTGATAACAAGCTGATGGTAAGAGCCCGTCATGAATTTCTCGAGAAAGGTTATTATCTGCCGCTGAGAGACAACCTCTGTGAGCTTGTGAGAAAGTACACGGATGAAAAATCCGTTATAATTGATGCAGGTTGCGGAGAGGGCTGGTACACAAAGGCAGTTTCTGATTCTCTCGGAGACTGTGAGCTTCTCGCTGTTGATATTTCTAAGGACGCAGTTAAAATTGCTGCCAAAAGGGATAGAAAAATAAAATGTGCCGCAGCCAGTGTGTTTCATCTGCCCGTAGAGGACGAGTGCGCAGATGTTGTGATGTCTGTTTTTTCACCGCTCTGTGAAAATGAGTTTGTGAGAGTTCTGAAAAAGGGCGGATGTTTCATCTATGTTATCCCTGCCGAGAATCATTTGTGGGAACTTAAAAGTGCAATTTATGATAAACCGTATAAAAACGAAGTAAAGCCTTATGAAATGGAGAACTTTATTTTTAAGGAAAAGGTTTCAGTGGACGGCGTTATGAAAATGGAAACTGCAGATGATGTGAAAAATCTGTTTATGATGACTCCTTACTATTACAAAACCTCCGAGTCAGACACGGAAAAACTGCTTTCTTCTCCACCGGATGAAATTCAGTATTCTTTTGAAATTCTCGTTTTTGAGAAGATGTAGGTCACATTATAAGGAAAATTACAAATCATTCTCATTCTTGTTAATTTATTAACAAAAGCTCTTGATTATTTCACAAAATAGTTGTATGATAATAGTGTCAAAATAATTTTTTTGGAGGTAAAATTATGGCAAACAGATTTGTGCTTAATGAAACAAGCTATCACGGAAAAGGAGCAATTGCTGAAATCGCAACAGAAGTTATCGCGCGTGGTTTCAAAAAATGTTTCGTTTGTTCCGACCCCGACCTTATTAAGTTCGGTGTTACAAAAAAGGTGACAGACATCCTTGATGCTTCTTCAATTGAATATGAAGTTTATTCAAACATCAAAGCTAATCCCACAATCGAAAATGTTCAGACAGGTGTTGAGGCTTTCAAAGCAAGTGGTGCTGACTGTATCGTAGCAATCGGCGGTGGTTCATCAATGGACACAGCAAAGGCTATCGGTATCATCATCACAAACCCTGAATTTGCTGATGTTGTTTCTCTTGAGGGCGTTGCTCCCACAAAGAATAAGTGCGTACCCATCATCGCTGTTCCCACAACTGCAGGTACTGCAGCAGAGGTTACAATCAACTATGTTATCACTGACGCTGAAAAGAACAGAAAAATGGTATGCGTAGATGTTCACGATATCCCCGTAGTGGCAGTTGTTGACCCCGATATGATGGCATCAATGCCCAAGGGCCTTACAGCAGCAACAGGTATGGACGCTCTCACTCACGCAATCGAAGGCTATATCACAAAAGGCGCATGGGAAATGAGTGATATGTTCCACATCAAGGCAATCGAAATTATTGCAAAATCTCTTCGCGGAGCTGTTGAAAACACAGACGAAGGCAGAGAAGGTATGGCTCTCGGTCAGTACATCGCAGGTATGGGATTCTCAAACGTAGGTCTTGGTATCGTTCACTCAATGGCTCATCCTCTCGGTGCTCTCTATGACACACCTCACGGTGTTGCAAATGCAATCATTCTTCCTACTGTTATGGAATATAATGCTCCTGAAACAGGCGAAAAATATCGTCATATCGCAAAAGCTATGGGTGTTGAAGGAACAGACACAATGAGTCTTGAAGATGCAAGAAAAGCTGCAATTGACGCAGTTAAGCAGCTTTCAGTTGATGTAGGAATTCCTGCAGACCTTAAAGATATCGTAAAAGCAGAAGACATCGACTTCCTTTCACAGTCTGCCTTTGATGACGCATGTCGCCCCGGCAACCCCAGAGAAACATCAGTTGCAGAAATCAAAGAACTTTATCTTTCACTTATGTAATCATTAAAATTATAAAAAGGTGGAACAGTGTAAAAACTGTTCCACCTTTTTGTTTCGGTAAAAATATTATTTCATTGATTTGAGTCGGGTCAACCATTCATACGGGATTTTCAATGAGCCTTTGCCGCTTCCGAGTTTTATGTCAGGCTTGTTGTTGCCGTGGAAGTCACTGCCTCCGCTTGGTTTCAGACCGAATTTTTCAGCTAAATCCAGTGAAAGTTTTGCTGTTTCTTCGTCGTAAAGGGAATAATAACATTCCATTCCGACTAAACCCTGATTCTTTGCGATTGGCAGAAGTTTTTCAAGCTCTTCCTTGCGCAGCTTCAGAAAAGGGTGAGCAAGAACGGGAACGGCATCAATTGATTTTATGAAATCAATCATAAATGCAAGAGATAGTCTTTCAGGTTCTTTGTAATGTCCTGCATCGGGAGATAACAATTGGTCAAATGCCTGATTTATGGATTCGGTATATCCCAGTTTTGTCAGTTCAGCGGCTACGTGTGCACGGTTGAATTTTCCGTTAGGAGTTGAATTTTTTATGCTTTCATAATCAAGGTTGTAACCGGAACGAACCAGGGATTCTATCAGAGCTATATTGCTTTGGCGTTTTCTTTCGTTAACTTCTTTCATAAGCTCTGAAACTTTACAGAAATGTTTTTCGGAGATAAAAAGTCCAAGAAGATGAAGCTCGACTCCGTTGTAATCCACAGAAAATTCTGCACCTGCAACGGCTTCGATGTTTTTCTCTTTTGCAGTTTTCAGAAAATCCGGCAGTCCGTCCACGGTGTTGTGGTCACAAAGAGCGACGGCTGATAAACCTGTATTTATTGCAGACTCAATAATTTCCCCGGGAGTGTAAGTCCCGTCAGAAAAAATTGAGTGAGTATGCAGGTCGCAAGTTTTCATTTTTATTACCTGCCTTTATTGATTATTCTTGCTAAGAAACATTATGTTTCAAGAAAATCAGATATCGCCGTAATGTTTAATATCTGCATCCTTTGCACAAAGGTATAGTTTGCATAATACAAAACAAAAAACGAAAGTGTATCGGCGTATTCGTTGTAAGAATCAAGAATATAAAGTTTATGAATGTACTTGTTATCTTTTACTGTAAGATATGTTTCTATAAGTGCAATCTGAATATCACCCATCATAATTTGACACATAGTTGAAAAATCCGGCAGACCGGAAATAACAGTGAAAAGTTTTTCCGTTATCCAGGGAAATTGTGTAACAGCATTTCTAAAAACCAATTTGTGGAAAAGTTATAACACAATCTTTCTCCTGTCTGCCACAGTTGCTTTCAAAAATAAAATTTGTGTGATATCAGATTTTTTTGAAATAAATATTTCTTTTTAATCCACCGTATTTAGTTTTTGTTGAATGAAAAACGAATCCTAGAGCCTCAAAGTTCTTGATGCTGACCGTATTATAAGGAGAGACGGTTGTGCATAACATTTTTTTTCCCTTTTCTTGTGCAATTTTTTCAAGCAAGGTTATTAACTTTTTTTGTAATCCGTTGCCACGATGTTGAGGCGACACAATAACAAGCTTGATGTTAGCTACTGAAGTTAAGTCTTTTTCATTGATCCCTATATCTTTTCCGATGTTTTCATCTGTGTTTTTTCCATCATACAGAATACAAAACGCCACAAGATTATTTTCTTTAAATGCTCCGATAGTATAATGAGGATCTTTCAGACAACTTTTAAGCATTTCTTTTGTGTTTTTGCGGAGAATGTCAGGGCTTTCTAAATGAAGAAAAGCTTCATCCTGTAGTGCACATATTTTTTCAATATCGTTTTCAGAGCATTTTTTGAAATTATAGACTAAACTTTCGCTATTCATAACAGAAATCCTTTCATTTGTTTTTGCGAGATATAATTCTTTTATATGTATCTGCATCAACAACATTTTCTAAACAATATTCTTCGTGAAAAATAGGAAGATTCTTTTTTCGTCTGTACTCTACCCATTTCTTTTCAAGCAGATAGAGATTTCGGAAATTTTCCGGAGATTTGACAAGCTTACGCTTTTGAACATAAGGGTTGTGCACCGCAATAAAAAATCTGTATCCGAATAAATCGTTCAACATCTCAATTGTAAGAGTTCCTCTGTCGATAAGTAACTGGAAAATTTCAAAAAAAGTAAGATAGTTTGAAATCTGTACATTGTCCATTTCGATATCAGGAAGATTTTCAAAATCGTAGTTTTCGAAAAGAATATATGCAGTTTTATAATCTTCGTTTGTCACAAAAGAGGAGTTAAGCTCCGAAAGAAAATCTGCTTCTGAAATTTTTCTTGATTGATACATTTCTAAAGCTAACAATACAACACCTAATATTGCCGATAACATAGAAACAACCTGTATAAAATCCGATTCTGTTTTTGATGAAAAAAACAGAATAGAAATACAAGAAAAAATAATTAATATGTATACGAAAATTTTCAATTTCCCTTTCAATTTATGTCAACCTCATTCTTTATTAAAATTAATATTATTAATTCAATCTAAACAAAAACTCAGGATATACATTTCGTCATCAGCATAATAAACGCATCCCGTGTTAGCCTTACTTTCAAAAATTTCGATGTCATACATTTTGAGGTTATCAATCAGATCCTTTTTGGCTCTGTTATATTCGTATTCTGAGGCGAATTTGACAGATACAATATCCATTCCTTTTTGTCTGTTGAAGGCGTTTCTTACTGTCTGGAAATTATAAGTATTGAAATAATATCCGTTTTTTACGAAATAGTTGTAATCCGTAGCAGTGCAATTCGGTGACCAGAAGTCACTGTCGGGTGTATGAGTCTTAGCAAGGTCTTCTGATGTGATGCAGAAATAGGTATAAACAATACCGTTGTCACAGACTACTTTGTCGGATGAATCGGTGACAGTGTCATAATCGTCCCATGTGACATCCATATAGTAGTAATCTCCGTCAATTTTGAGGCAGTTCCATGCGTGATATTCCCCTGCGTAGCCCTGCAGATAACGGCACTCTACGCCCAAGGCGTTCATAAGAAGATAGAAAGATTCGGAATATCCGCCACAGATAGTTTTTCCGTTTACAAGTGCACCGTAAACGGAAAGTGTCTGCTCGGTGGATGTTTTGCGGAAGCTGCTGTCAAGGTCGTCAAGTGCATCGTAGTCATACTTGACATTTGTTGCTAAATAGTCGTGAACATATTTCACCTTGTCATATGTGCTTGTATATTGTCTGCCACCTGCAACAATTTCTGCAATTTTTGCATTCAGTTCATCCACATATTTCTGACGATTCATAGAATATGTCCAGTAATTGTAAACTCCGACCTCTGCCTTAAGAGTTTCACCGTAAGAATATGTGTTGAAATTGATTGAAAGCCAGAAAAATTCAGGGTGGTCATAACCAAACGCTCTGTAAGCTGTCTGGAAATCTTCGTGAGTGACATTTTTGAATTTGAATTCTGTTTCACCCTCAGGAACACCTGCAAGCAGAGTGTCGTATATTTCTTTCTGTTTGGTGCTGAGCTGTGAATATACATAGATGTATTTGTTTTCAGGCACATCTTCACTCTCGTCTTCAGTTGAGTTGTCTTCGTATGAATCTGTGGTGCTTTCTGAAGAGATTGTGGTGTTTTCTGTATAATCGTCGTAATTGTAATCGCTGTTATTGTCCCTTCCCACGAAGAGAAAAACTGCTAATCCGATAACGAGAAAGAGGATGATCCAACCAAAACAACCGCAACCGCGTTTTCCGTTATTGTTTGCCATTTTCTTCGTCCTCCTCTGCGTCGTTTTCTTCGTCTTCATCTTCTTCGTCAAAAATATCAAGATCTTCTTCTATGTCGTCACATACGCCTCTTGTTTCGGGATATTTTTTGTCAAGAAGTGCGTCAGCATATCTGCCTCTGTATGTGTCTGTGCGGGAGAACTTTCTTATTCCTGCCATACAGAGAACGAAACAAACTGTATTGATAATGTAGAAAATAATGTCAGATGTGTTTGAACGGAAGAATTCTGCAAAACCGTAAATGCCGTGATACAGCACGGGAAGAATTATCATCGAGGCAAACCAACCGCCTGATTTGAAAGGTTTTGTGATTTTGATAAGACCTCTTTTTTCGTATTCTTTTTCGGCAAGAGCAGCACTTTTGCGGACTCTCCACATAGTGTAGCAATAGCCCATAAGAATACCGAAATAAAGATGACCGGGAAGAGTGATGATAGTTCTGAAGAGAAGCATATCCCAGCCACTCTGCCATGCGTAAACAATGTTGTCTACCATAGCGAAACCGAGAGAAACAAAAGCACCGTAAACTATGCCGTCAAAAAGGCAGTTGAAGTTTTTGTTTTTCCTTGTGATGATGAACATAGCAAACCATTTAAGTATTTCCTCAATCAACGCAACGCCGATGAAAACAATAAGTGTGCCGTGGCCGTATTTCACGAGGTTTGAAGAATATGTTGCAACGCCCTCAAAGTTGTAAGTGATGTACTCTGAAAAAAGTGAGTCGAAAACAGAAATCACACTTCTTTGGGCGAAAAAAGCGGGAACATATGCAACTCCACCTGCAAAAAACAGCGAAATCAGGAGCGGTACAGGTTCTTTTTCAACCCTGTCGTATAAAAAGACGTAAATTGCGAGAATCAGTGCAGGGACAATCGCGGCAACTGATATTTCGGGTGAAATAAAATTCATAAAAATCCTCCTTATTTCTGGAAAACACAAAATGATTTTGTGTTCTCTTTTGTAGAATTATATCACAATTTTTCCTTTGACACAATACTATAAAATATAACAAAACAACGGAGCAGACTTTCGCAGACACCACTTAAAGAAATACTGCCTTATGTGGTGTCGGCGTTGCTCCGTTGTTTTTTATCAGCTTATTCAATTTCATTTACATATGGGATAGATTTCGATGCACCTTCACGGCTTACTGTTATTGCAGAGGCCTTTGTGGCAAAGGAAACAGCTTCGTCAAGAGGAGCATTTTGTGAAAGCCTTGAAACAAGTGCACCGATAAAGCAATCACCTGCAGAGGTGGTGTCAACAACGGTGGTTTTGAGTGCAGGGTAAAAAACTATTTCTTCGTCAATGTTGTAGGCGCAACCACGCTTACCCAGAGTTATAATAACATTTTTAACGCCCTTGTTCCTTAATTTTAAAATGGCTTTCGCAGTGTTCTCTGCATTGTCGGGATAAATGCCTGTTAAATCGTACGCCTCATGTTCATTTGGTATAAGATAATCTGTTTGTAAAAAAACAGAGACAGGCAATTCTTTGTACGGGGCAGGGTTAAGTATTATTTTTGTTCCTGATTTTTTTGCAATTTCGCATACTTTTAAAACTGTCTTAACGGGGATTTCCAATTGCATAACACAATAATCGCATTCGCTTATCAGCTCACTGAAAGTAACGATGATTTCAGGTGTAAGTCTGTCATTTGCGCCGGGATTCAGAACGATGAAATTGTTGCTTTCCACTATTGTGATCATTGCAATTCCCGTAGGACTGTCATCGCTTTTTATGCCTTTGAATCCGACGCCGTTTTTCTGTAATTCTTCCAGCAATACAGTTCCGTTTGCATCCGTTCCGACAGAGCCTAAAAACGAAACATTACCGCCGAGTTTCGCAATTGCCACTGCCTGATTAAGTCCTTTTCCGCCGGCGTTGACCTGAAAATTACTTCCCGTAACAGTTTCGCCCAGCTTCGGCATTTTTGGTGAATGGATAACCAGATCTGCATTTGCACTTCCGATAACGATGATTTTACCCGACACACGCAACAACTCCCGTTGAGAAATTATATCATTATTATATCACACGAATATCTAAAAGTAAATTCACGCAGTATGAATTACTTTTGCAAACCAATGCAATCATCATGTCTATAAGTAGACAGGGGATAGTATAAATCTCCTTGTTTTACAGATGCTGACAGTCAGTTCCGTAAAGCAAGGAGATTTTTATATTATGAAAAATAGTATTATCGTCAGACAGTGCAAATATAACTGTTTATGTTAACGGGGAAATTATTGTCTGAGGAACATATCCTGGAGTTGTTCAAGCTTGAACTCTTTGCCTTCGCACTCGCGGGTGACACCTGAGTTGCCGACGCTTTCAATAACGGCATAAACGGCACCTGCTTCCTTGCCCGAGGATGCTTTGACTACCAGATTAGTAAGTCCGACATTAGGATTAAAAGCAATACCGCTTCCACCGTTACCCAATGTTGTAACATCAGGCATACTCATAGAAATAATTGACTGGCATTGTGAACATTTAAACAGATACAAGTTGCCTTTCCAAGACATCTGATTATGTTGAGAAATAGTCCAATAGGGTTGATTAGAACAGCAAACGGGACACCTCGGGAAGGTGCGGTCTACAAATTTTTGAGGAACAGAACCTACAAAACCGTCTGCACGATGGAATTTGTAGTCTTTGTCTGCTTTATAAGACACACCGGCGTCCAAAGGATTGTATTTTTTCCAGTCCAGGTCAACGGGAGGCTTTTCTTCTGTCCGGGGTTGTGCGTTCTGTGGTTGAGCCTGTGCCTGTTGGGGCTGTACATTCCGGGGTGGTGCGTATTGAGGCTGTACACGCTGAGGTTGTGCATACTGGGGTTGTACATTCTGAGGTTGTGCATACTGAGGTTGTACATTCTGAGGCTGTGCGTACTGGGGTTGTACATTCTGAGGCTGTACGTTCTGAGGCTGTGCATACTGGGGTTGTACACTCTGAGGTTGCGCATACTGAGGCTGTACCTGCTGAGGCTGTGCATACTGGGGCTGTACATTCTGAGGCTGTGCATACTGAGGCTGTGCATACTGGGGCTGTACATTCTGAGGCTGTACACGCTGAGGCTGTGCGTACTGAGGTTGTACACGCTGAGGTTGTACATAAGAAGGTTGTTGAGGTGATTGTTGCGCAAAAGCGATATTGTTTTTTGTTTCAGAAATCTGGCGATCAAATTTTACAAGTTTAATAATACCTGAAATAAACAGAGGGAAACCGATGAGCCAGAATGGCCACGCAAAAGCAGCAATCATAACAAGGTCTTCATCTATCCAGGAAAGAATTGCTCCTGCCCAACCAAAAATGAATCCGATTACGAAAACAACAATACCGGCTATCATTTTCTTTTTTGCAGAAGTGCGTTTTGTTTGCAGTTCTTGTAAATAATAATTGTTATCCATAATAAAACCTCCGTCGAATTTTGTTGGGTTTTGTTTTTCTCTCAGATAGTACCATAATTAATTGGTTTTGTAAATAATTTGTTGTAAGATAATTTGTTTTATATCAATGCTTAAAAGTGAGTTTTTATATGAAAGTAACTGGAATTGTTCGTAGAATTGATGACCTGGGCAGGGTCGTTATTCCCGAAGAAATCAGAAGAACAATGTGAATCCGTGAGGGTAATTCGTTATATACATCATTGACACTTGAAGAAAAGTTTTCTATTGCAATACATAGTTTTTTTGAAAAGATATAAAGAACAAGCGAGGTGAACTTCACCTCGCTTGTTCTATTTGTTTCTGTAATCCTCTATCAAACCAGATAAATGCGCAACAAAGGTAACGGGCACTCCTGATATATCCAAACGTGGAACCGCTTCCAAACCAAGAAGATAATCCGTAGATACATTAAACAATTTTGCAAGCCTCACGAGCATTTCAATGGATGGCTGAATATTATCGTTTTCCCAATTTGAAATGGTCTGCTTAGAAACATTTAATTTTTCAGCAAGTTGCACCTGATTCCAGCCATATGCCAATCGTAACTCATTAATTCTCGGTCCTAACATAGCTACCTCCTATTGTCCAATTTTACAATACTATTATCCCAAAATACTTGACAACAACAAAATACTATGGTATTCTAATATTGGACTCAGAACATATTATTGAGAGTCAAATATTAGATTTTGGAGGATAAAAAATGAATTTTTTTAAAAATCTCAAAACTTATTTCAAACGTGTTAAAACGCCTATTTCAGATGTAGAAGAGGCAAAACCTCTTGAAAAAGAAACCAAAATGTATATGGGGGTTTTTCTTGGTATAGGCGCAGTTGCTTCTGTTTTATCGGGGTTCATTGAAGTTTTGTATTGGCCATTATCAATTATTGGTGTTGCTGGCATTATTGCAGGACTATATTTTGGACTTATGCTCTATGCAATGTCTCGTGTTACCAAGCGCTTGTCCAACCTTAAATGCAATAAATGTGGAGCAAATCTAAAAAATAAAGAATATGTTGAGTGGGAAGAAATTAGTCGTCGTTGGGCAGATAGAAGTGGCAGCAACAGCACCGAATCCAAACTTTACGTGACAGTCAAATTCACATGCACATGTCCCACCTGTGGTGAAATCAAAGTTTTTAATGAAACTCTTTGTTCGGGAAAAATCAGAATCACTGATTTTTCCATTAAAGATTCATTGGTTTCTACCCAAAAGCTTGTTGATGATTATTTTAATGGTTTAATTCATGCTTAATTTTTAAAATTACTTTTTGCGTCACAAATATTAGTTTTTCATTTATGTACAGTATAAAACTCCTTTGTTTACAGATAATAGAAATGTTATCTAAATAAACAAAGGAGTTTTTATATATGAAAGCAACAGGTATTGTACGCCGTATAGACGATTTAGGTAGGGTGGTTATTCCCAAAGAAATCAGAAGAACAATGCGTATACGCGAGGGTGATCCGCTGGAAATATTCACCGCAAGTGACGGGGAAGTTATTTTCAAGAAGTATTCGCCTATCGGTGAGGTTTCCAACACAGCCAAGCAGTATGCAGAGGTGCTTTACAGAAGCACAGATCTGCCTGTTCTAATTTTTGACAGAGACCACGTTATTTCCTGCGCAGGTGTTCCGCGTAAGGAAGTTATCGACAGAAGAATAAGCCCTGAACTTGAAGATATTATGGAAAACCGTTCAAACTATACGGGGAAAGAATCGGGTCGTCCTCTTGTTCCTGCTGAGGGCATAGACCGTACGGCTGCCGTGGCATTCCCCATTATCGGAAGCGGTGATGTTCTCGGTGCCGTGGTGCTTCTTTCGTCTGAGGACGGCAAGACAATCACCGATACCGAAATCAAGCTCATTCAGGTGGCGGCGTCTTTCCTGGGAAAACAAATGGAAGAATAAAAATTGTAAAATATGCAAATGAAAATGCAGCAGAGGTTTTGTGAACTGGTCCAAATTGTGCAGACAGTACAAAAACACCCACTGTGGTAGAAAATATTAAAAATTAAGCAACAAACTGATTTCGTTTTTCAAGCGGAGTCAGTTTTGTTTTTAGTTGAATTCTTTCATTGTTATAAAAGTCG
>JAZQLC010000046.1:0-88905 GCA_045542485.1 Acutalibacteraceae bacterium | reverse complement strand
TGACTTTTATTTGTTCCACCTTTTGGTCTTCCCATTTCTCTCAACTCCCTTTTCTTTATTCTAACATAAAAAGTGATGGTAGACACTTTTTTAGTGTCTACCATCACTATATCACTTCAGCTCAGCCGGAGGTTTTCACTTCAGGAAATATGTACTGCTTATTCTTTTACTGCGTTCAGAAATTCTCTGATATTTTCAAACTCATAAGTGGGCTTGAATTCGGTGTCGGCAAGGTCCTCTTTCTTTGCTTCACCGGTGAACACAACTGCAGTTTCTACTCCTGCGTTTATGCCACAAGCGATGTCGGTATAAAGTCTGTCTCCCACAACGATAGTTTCTTCAACACTGAAGCCTGTCATCTGTCTGCACACATCAACAATTTCTCTGTTAGGTTTGCCCACATAATAAGGCTGTTTTTTTACAGCACATTCCAGCAGAGCACAGATTGCGCCGCAGTCGGGAATGCTTCCGAAAGCAGTGGGGCAGCACAAGTCGGGATTTGTAGCAAGATATGTTACATCTTTGGTCAGCAGAATTTCGCAGGTCAGTGCACCTTTCTGATAAGTAAATTCGTTGTCAAAGCCTACGATAACACACTTTATGTCGTCGTCATTTTCTTCCGTAACATTGAGACCGTAATCGCGGAGTTCTTTCACGAATGATTTTGTGCCACAGACAAAAATTTTATCCTCAGCGTGATTTTCCTTAAGATATTTACACGCAGCGAAGGAGGCAGTGATGAAATTGCTTTCATCAGTTTCGATGTTCCACTTCTTGAATTTTTCGATGTAGTCCTGACGGCTTTTAGTGGAGTTGTTTGTGATATAAACTGCCTTTCCGCCTATTGAATTTATGTATTCGATAAGCTCAAAGGTGCCGTCATAAATTGTGTTGTCAACGGCGATCGTTCCGTCGATGTCAAATAAAAATAATTTTTTCTGATTCAGCATATTTCTACTCCTATTTTTTCTTTCTTGCGATAAGTCCCCATACAGCACCTATTCCGGCTCCGCCAACCAGTCCGATTGCACAGCAAAGGAACATATTCAGGTCCATAAAATTAGCAACGGTTACTGCGATCAGAAGTCCTGCAAGAAAGCCTGTTCTTATGTAGTTAAAAAGAGGTTTTTTCAAAAAAATCCCTACCTTCCGATGTTTTATAGATTGTATCATAAAAGCAGGGATTTTTCAATATTTTTATTACAGGCCGAAGCATTTGATGATAATCGCGGAGACCGTTGCACCGATTGCAGCCCATATGATCGGCGAAAAAGCAGAATATACACGCTTTCTTCTTCTTCGTGAGCGTGGAGGACTTCCCGTGCTGATGACAATGTTATTTGCCATTTCACTGATTTTTCCGTTTCCCACGGACGCGTATTCAGGTTTTACAAAAAACAGCACCTTCTCGAAATATTCACAGGAAGGTCTGTTCACCTCTAACACCTGATGATTGACTCCTTTTATCATAAAAACCACTCGCTTTCAGATGACATTTGAAAATATTTTTAACAGATTTTTTCTGAATATGCATTGAACGGAGAATAATGCGTAGTCAAAAACCTCGTAGTCAACACGCGTCGGCTACGAGGTCATTTTTATTTATTGAAAGATACGGGTTTCGTTTCACCTGTGGCAAAAGTGTCAGGGCCGGGGTCAGACAGTGAGAAATACATACGCGCGGCTTTGGTTGTGCCAAAATCTTTATTTGAACCTGAATTCTGCACCTTGTTAAAGGCATCGCGGAACATCTGGTTGTGTGCTTCTTCACGGTTTAAAAGAAAGTCAATTGTTTCACGGACTCTTTTGTCGTCAATCTGGCGGTACAGATATTCATAAACCACCTTTGCCCGTTGTTCGGAAGCGATGTTGCTCAGCAGGTCTGCGCACAAATCTCCCGTAACCGTTACATAATCGGCAGTCCAGGAGTAGCCTGAAGCATTGATAAGCCCGGGGTTGAGACCAAGAATCACGTGTGACTGAATTTCTCCCGAGGGTACCTTTTCAGCATCAACATCGTGTCCGTTCAGAAGATTGATGGTCTGTGCAACCATTTCCATATGACCCAGTTCCTCGGCTGCGATGTCGAGAAACAAATCCTTGATTTCAGGGTCTTTGATTCTGAAACTCTGTGACATATACTGCATAGCGGCCTTGAGTTCGCCGTTACCTCCGCCAAGCTGTTCCTGTAAAAGTGCCGCATATTGTGGGTTTGGCTTTTCTACCTCAACCGGATGAAAAAGCATTTTTTCGTGTTTGAACATTTTATTTCCTCCCAGTAATTTCTTTTCTGTATTTTTTCCGTTTTTCACAGTAATATTCTGACTTATGAGAGGTGTTGATCCGCAATTCCTACCCTTGTTCGATTATTTCGAAAGAAAATACAAATAATAAATCTTACGGAGGGGATAGAATGGAATCAGTCTGGGAAAAGAGTACATCGCGCATAAAGTTTGATGCACTGAAAGGTAATAAAACCACAGATGTTTTAATCGTAGGTGGAGGAATTGCAGGGATTTTGTGCGCCTATCGGTTGAAAAAAGCGGGAATAAATTGCATTTTAACGGAAGCCGACAGACTTTGTGGCGGAGTCACAGGACTTACTACGGCGAAGATTACTTTCGGTCACGGCCTGGTCTATGACAAGATGATGAAGCGCTACACAAAGGAAAAGGCAAAACTTTATCTCGATGCGCAGATTCGCTCGATGGAGGAATATGCTTCTCTTTGCGGCAATATTGACTGCGACTACGAAATAAAAGATTCTTATGTCTATTCTCTGAATAACCGCAGAAAAATTGAAAGGGAAATCACGGCGCTGAATCAGCTCGGGGTGAAAGCGGATTTTTCGGATGCTTACGAACTGCCTTTTGAGATTGCGGGTGCAGTGCGTCTGAAAAATCAGGCGCAATTTCATCCCTTGAAATTTCTGTACGCTATTGCAAAAGACCTGCCCGTTTATGAAAACACCAAGGTCGTGGAGTTTTCTCCCTACAAAGTCACTACAAATCACGGAACAATAAAATTCAGGAAGCTGATTATTGCAACACACTTTCCTGTATTCAACAAGCACGGCTTGTATTTTATTAAGCTTTATCAGCATCGATCCTATGTGATAGCACTTAAAGGCGCGAAAACCGTCGAAGGAATGTATGCAGACGAATCCGATAAGGGTCTTTCTTTCCGTTCGTACGGAGATTTGTTGCTTTTGGGCGGAGGCGGACACCGTACCGGCAAGCGGGGCGGTTGCTGGCAGGAGCTGGAAACCTTTGCGAACAGACACTATCAGGGTGCAAAAATTGTTGGCAAATGGGCAACACAGGACTGTATGACACTTGACGGCATTCCGTATATCGGGCAGTATTCTGTATCTGTGCCTGATGTTTATGTGGCTACCGGATTTAACAAGTGGGGTATGACAAACGGTATGGTGGCATCGGATATCCTCTGCGACCTGGTAAGAGAAAAACCGAACCCTTATGCCGAAGTATTTTCGCCATCGCGTAATATTCTGCATCCGCAACTTGCCGTCAATATTTTTGAATCAGCGACGGGACTTCTTACGCCTACTGTGCCAAGATGTCCTCACCTTGGTTGCGCACTCAGATATAACAGAGCCGAGCATACCTGGGATTGCCCGTGCCACGGTTCGCGTTTTACAGAAAAGGGAGAGCTTATTGAAAATCCTGCCACGGACGACCATCCTTCAATAGGTCAATGAAAAAGAATAATATAAAATAACAAAAACCGAAAGCTTTCTGAAACTTTCGGTTTTTGTCTTAGGTTGGTGTACATAAGGGTTTTATTTTTAAGTGAAAGTGAAGACGGAATAGTAAAAAGTGAGAGCTCAAGTCCTTTATGACTTGAGCTCTTGGTCGAGGTGACAGGACTCGAACCTGCGGCATCTTGGTCCCAAACCAAGCGCCCTACCAGCTGGGCGACACCTCGATAATATATTTGATATTTATATTTGTTATTTTACTTGAACGGTTTGGTCCCGCCCCGCTTGTGGTACCCAAAGCTCATTACGGCTTGGAGCGCCTATGACCTTTGACCACTGCGCTTCGTTATGCTCCCTTTATCCGCCACCGGCGGCGGTCGCAACCTCACCCAAACCAAGCGCCCTACCAGCTGGGCGACACCTCGGTGTAATATAAGTTTGAACTGCCCATATATTATACACAAAAGACCGTTTATTGTCAATGAATTTCAGGTCTTAATTTTATTGTTTTATTATTGTATTGAAATAATTCTGTTTTCGTGGTACAATCAAACAAAGAAAAAATTATGGGAGGGCAATATGGAAAAGCGTAAAGATTATATCACCTGGGACGAATACTTTATGGGTGTGGCTCAACTTGCATCTCAGCGAAGCAAGGACCCTAACACTCAGGTAGGCGCCTGTATTGTTGACGGCAACAACAAAATTGTATCAGTAGGCTACAACGGTTTCCCGATGGGCTGTAATGATGATGATTTCCCCTGGGCAAGAAGCGGCGACGAGTATGACACAAAGTATCCCTATGTTTGTCACGCAGAGCTTAATGCGATTCTCAATCACAGAGGAGCAAGTCTTGAGGGATGTAAGGTTTATGTGCCTCTTTTCCCTTGTAACGAATGCGCAAAGGCTATCATTCAGAGCGGAATCAGAGAGGTTATTTATATCTCAGACAAGTACCACGACACCGTGGGTACAAGAGCATCCAGAAGAATGCTTGATGCGGCGGGTGTGAAGTACCATAAGCTTCAGAGCACGAGAGATGAACTCATCGTGGATTTCAGAGAAGAAAATGTCTGATTTGCCGATGTGCTATTGACAAAATTGCTTTATTGTAGTAAATTATTAGGTGTGGGCAGACATTTTCTGTCCGGTAAAAATTTTCCGAAAAGGAGACAATCATTATGAAGAAATTACTTGCACTTCTTATGGCTGCTATTATGCTTGTGTCTTTTGCTGCATGTGGCGGTAATGGTGAAGAAGAAACAACAACAAATCCCGAAGTTACAACAGAAGCTCCCGTAAATGGCGAAGATGTAACAGAAGACGAGGGCGAAACACCCACAGAAGCTGTAACAGATGAATCAGGCGAAGCAGTTACAAATGAAGACGGCGAAGTTGTAACTGAAGAAGTTACAGAAGAAGAAACAGAAGAAGACGAAACTGAAAAGCCCACATCAGCAAATGTTGAAGATCCTTCAAAGTGGTCAACAGCTGAAGTTCTCAAATATTATCAGGACGCAACAGGTAAAGTTGCTTCACAGAAACCCGGCTACACAAAGACTCGTTCAGCAGTAGACAAGGGCTACAAAGCAGGTGCTGTTCTTTCAGCATTCAAGGGCGAAGTTTTCAAATTCCTTGGTATCGGCGCTGAAAACAAATTTGAAGAAAAAGTTGCTAAGGGCACAAACACAAATGACGACAAATGCGGTGCATATCTCAACAAGAGCACACTTACAGCTGCTGACGTAACATCAGCAAAGGCTGTTAAGAGCGGTTCAGATTATGTTATCACAATCAATGTAAAAGCAGGTTCAAGCCAGACAGAAGGCGGCAAGAACACAAAGAACAACTCTCCTATCGATAAGTCAGGTATCTGCGTAGGTACAACTGACAGAGGCGGTTTCGACCACAAGACAGCTGCTATCGTTTACGATGCACTTGATGATATCGCAGGTAGTCTTACAATGTACGAAAAATCAAACAACGGTAAAGTTGTGGCTACAATCGACGCAGCAACAGGTAACATCAAAAAGCTTGTTATTTCTTGGGATGCAAGTGCTGAAATCTCTAAGGTTTACGGCTCATCTGCAACTCTTGCAGCAGCAACAACAGTTACTTACACAAACTTCGGTTGGTAAGATATTTTTTCAAAATTTAAGGAGTACCGGAAGGTACTCCTTATTTTTATCTCCTGTCAGTAGAAACAATAAAACAAAATCCTACTTCATTTGAAAGGAAAGAGAAATTGTAGAATCCGTCTTCGGCTGAATTGTGGTTATCGCTCAGAACATCAGCCTTGGTTTCAAGTCCTATTTCAGAGAAAATTTTATCTGTTTCCTTTTGGTTTGTGAAAGACTTCGCTGCGCTTTCTGCGATTTCAAGAAAGGAGCAGAAATCTTCGTCGCTGATTTTACGGCCCTCAGCGAAAGCGTATGTCAGCGAAAGCGAGGAAACAAGGGATGTCTTCTGATTCACCGAAACGGTCAGTAAGAATCTGTCAGAAAAAGTCAGAGGAAATTTCAGATTTTCCTCTTCTTCTTTTGCCAGAAGATTTTTTGTATCGATTTCAAAGTTTTCACTGTATCCTGAAAATCTTTCCGAAAAGGTATAGATGTCAATCAGGTCTTTCTGAGCACATCCTGAAAGAAGAAAAATCGAAAATGCCAATAAAATCGCAGAAAACTTTTTCAAAAAAATCACCCCGTCTTAATTTTTATTCAAGACGGGGTTTTCTTATTACTTGTTAAGTTCGCATACAACGATTTCAGGTCTGTTGTTGATTCTTATGGGGAAAGAACTGTTGCCGAGTCCTCGGCTGACAAGCATTGTTGTGTTCCCGAAAAGGTGAGCACCCTCACTGTATTTCGGTAAAAATCCTTGGCCGGGGGAATAAATTGCGCCGACGGGAGGAATTCTGAACTGACCGCCGTGAGCGTGACCGCAAAAAACAAGGTCGAAATTGTTTTCGGAATATGCTTCGTTCATTTCAGGTCTGTGAGAAAGAAGAATGTTAAAGCCGTCAGGCTTATTTTCTGCAAAACGCCTGAGCTTTTCTCTGAATGAATTTTTCATTGAATCAAGCTCTTCGCAGGTGAGGTTTTTGTCCAGGGCTTTTTCAAGCAATCCTTTTTCTACGGCAAAGGAAGTAAAATCGCCGATACCGCTGAGAAAAATTGAGCTGTCGCCTCGTGAAATTCTTATAGTTTCTCCGTCGGGAATTTTTACACCTGATTTTTTGATTTCATCAAGAAAAATCTCTTTAAGGTCGGGAGAAAGTTCCTCGTGATTTCCTGTAACAAGATAAACGGGACAGATTTTTGTGAGATTTTTGATTATATGGAGAGAATCAAAATACTGTCTTCTTCTTGAATCAAAGGAATCACCTGTGATTACAATAATGTCAGGCTTGTTGATTCTGACTTTTTTCAGAAGGTCATCGGCTTCGTTTCCGTAAACACACCCGTGCATATCGGAAAGGTGAATAATTCTGAAACCGTGGAATTCATCGGGGATTTTGTCTGATTTATATTTATATCCTGTAAGCTGGAGATTATGATTTTGTTTCTGTGCAACATCAAAAATTGTTTTCCCGAAAAAGTCGAGAAACCCTTTGGGGGAGAATCTGATTTTTGAAGACATATAACCACCTCTTTTATATTATAATATACCCGAAGAAAATATTCAATTAATATTCTTAATATCTTCTTGAAAAATGGTAATTTTTGTGAGATAATATAGGCGGTGTGGTGATTTTTAAAATGGTAAGAAATAGCAAAATTTATTGCAGAATATATCAGTCTGTTATGCGGATAGGAATCAATTTTCTTGATTGGTCACAGCCGGAAATCGTAACAGGAGAAAACAGTGTTCTGAAAATTTCTGACATTCTCAAAAGTAAAAATATAGAAAGAGTTCTCATTGTTACCGGTAACAATATCAGAAGGCTCGGTCTTGTTAATCCTCTTACGGAAAAACTTGAAAAAGACGGAATCAGTGCGTTTGTTTTCAGTGATGTTCAGGCAAATCCCACGGTTGAGAATATTGAAAAGGCTAAAGATTTTTATCTTGAAAATGATTGCCAGGCGATTATTGCGTTTGGCGGCGGTTCACCTATGGATTGTGCCAAGGGTGCCGGTGCGAGAATTTCAAACCCTGAAAGATCAATCAACTCTATGAGAGGTCTGTTCCACGTAAGAAAAAAAATCCCCCTGCTTATGGCAGTGCCTACCACGGCAGGTTCAGGTTCTGAAATTACAATTGCAGCAGTTATTACAGATTCGGAAACTCACGAAAAGTCTGCATTAAACTCAACAAAACTCCGTCCTCTTTATGTATTTCTTGACCCGAAGGTAACGGTGGGACTTCCGAAGAATGTCACATCAACAACAGGGTTTGATGCTCTTACTCATGCAATTGAGGCTTACATAGGCGGCAGCAATACGCGTAAGACAAGAAGAGACGCAGAGGAGGCCGTAAAGCTTATTTTTGAAAACCTTGAAACTGCCTACAATGACGGACAGAATATTGAAGCGAGAAACAATATGCTTCTCGGCTCATTCTATGCAGGTGCAGCTTTCACAAGAGCGTATGTGGGTTATGTTCACTGTATTGCACATCAGCTCGGTGGTATTTATGATGTGCCTCACGGTTTGGCAAATGCAGTGATTCTTCCCTATGTTCTTGAGTTTTACGGTAAAAAAGCATATAAATCTCTTTCTAAACTTGCAGATATTACGGGTGTCGGAAAAGGACTTTCCACTAAAGAAGAAAAAGCTAAAGCTTTCATAAAAGAAATAAAAGAGATGGAAAGAAGAATGGCTATCCCTGAAAAGTTTGATATGATAAAGGAAGAGGACATTCCCACAATCGTCAGTCGCGCCCTTAAAGAGGGAAATCCGCTGTATCCGGTGCCTGTGATTATGTCTCCCGACGATTGCGAAAAGGTTATCAGAAAATTTATGGCTTAAATATCAGGATGAAAAGACGGAAAGGCTGAACGGATTCTGTCGCTTTCAATAAGGGGCATTGATGAAGCTCTGACAACTGCTTCGTCTCCGAATTTTTCACGGATGGAATCTACCTGACTGTCGAGTTTTTCCAGTTTCTCAAGACGGGAATAATCCTCGTCAAACGAAAGCTGAAAGGAAAATTTTTCTCCCACAAGATTTCCTGCAAAAACAGTTACTGCTCTTACGGGAATGTGGAAAGAATAGTTTTTCTCTATTAATTCCATAGCGTTTTTGGCAAGAACACCTGCTGCTCTGGCAGGTGTTTTTATTTGTTTCTGAAACTCTTTTACGGTAAGACGGTTGTCTTTCAGCGCGACACGCACTACCGTTGCATAGAAATTCTGTTTACGGAGATTGTGAGAAACTTTTTCACAGAGTGAAAAAACAACCGGTGAAACTTCTTCCGGGGAATAAAGGTCCCGTTTGCAGGTTATTCCGCGGCTGACGCTTTTCACGGGAGGAGTTTCACTTTCCCTGAGAACGGGGGAAAAATCAAGACCTTTTGCGTAATTGCACAGAGTTACACCCGATTTACCGAAAATTCCTGCTATGGTATTTTGGGGCATTAAAGCAAGGTCGCCGATTGTTCTGATTCCCATACGGCGGAAGCTTTTTTCCGTGTTTCTTCCCACGCCGAAAAGAAATCCGCAAGGAAGAGGCCACACCTTTTTTTCTACATCGTTTTTGTTTATTACTGTAACGGCGTCGGGTTTTTTCAGGTCACTTGCAAGTTTTGAGAAAATTTTGTTAAAGCTAACACCGACGGAAATTGTGAGACCCGTTTCTTCTTTTACACGGCATCTGAGCTCTTCTGCGATTTCTTCGCCCGTGCCAAAAAGGATGCGGCTACCCGTAACATCGAGCCAACATTCATCAATGCCGAAAGGCTCGACCATATCGGTGTATTCTTCATAGATTTTTTTTACCCGTTTCGAGAAAATTACATATTGGTCATAGTTAGGTGCAACCGTTACAAGGTCGGGACATTTGAGCTTTGCCTCCCAGATTGCCTCGCCTGTTTTAACACCGTATGATTTGGCGCCCTCGTTTTTTGCAAGTACAATTCCGTGTCTTTCTTCTACACTTCCGCAAACTGCAACATTTTTGTCTTTCAGTTCAGGATTCAGGAAGCACTCTACCGACGCAAAAAAATTGTTAAGGTCACAGTGAAGTATAACCCTTTCAGCCATTTTCAAAACCTCCGATAGAACATTTGTTCTTATATAATAGAACATTTGTTCTGATTTGTCAAGAGGAAAAACTATAAATTTAAAAATGTAATATTTTGTCAAAAAAAGTTTTAAACAATCAGTTTTCCACAGGGAAACACAAGCAGAATCAAGGTTTTTGAGGGTTTTTCAACATGGTTTTTAACATTTTCCACAGAGTTTTCCACAAGGAATACTTTCTTCATTTCGCATAGACAGAGAAAATTTAATGTGATATAATAAAGCCAAGAGGTGATAATATGAACATTAAACTCGTGGGAAAACCCAGAATAATAATGTCTAATCCATACAGTAAGCATAATTATTTCGGATGGCCTACGGTGGCTGTTTTGCAGAACGGAAAAATTGCAGTCGGCGCATCGGGATTCAGACGGGAGCACGTTTGTCCCTTCGGAAAAGCAGTGATTTCGTACAGTACAGATGGCGGAGAAACATATACTCTTCCTGCTCCGGTTATTGACACTCCTCTTGATGACAGAGATGCAGGTATTTGTCCTTTCGGCGAAAGAGGCGTTATTTTCACATCTTTTAATAACACTGCTGATTTTCAGAGAGATTACAATACAGATTCAGAATATGTACAGAGATATCTTGATACAATTACTGAAGAAGATGAAGAAAAATATCTTGGGTCCACTTTCCGTGTAAGCTATGATTACGGAGTCACTTTTGGTGAAATTTTCCATTCTCCCGTAACATCCCCTCACGGTCCTATTGAGCTTCGCGACGGGACTATCCTTTGGGTAGGAAATAATTTTTATAATTGTGAAGCGGGACTCGAGGTTGTGAGACTTAATCCTGAAAACGGAGAAGCAGAGTACATAAGTAAAATTACAATCGAAGACAAAAGTATTTTTATTAATGAGCCATATGTACTTGAACTTCCTGACGGAAGACTTATTTGTCATACAAGAGCCGAAAACGACAAGGTGTTTACGATTTATCAGTGTTTTTCTTCTGATAAGGGAAAAACATGGACTACACCCGAAAGACTTCTTGATGAAACGGGCGGTGCACCACCTCATCTGATTCTCCATTCATCAGGAGCATTAATTTGCACCTACGGAAGACGAAAAGCACCGTACGGTATTATGGCGATGGTAAGCTATGATTTCGGTGAAACATGGGAAAAGGATATAAGACTTTATGAGAGTACACTTGACGAAGATGACCTTGGTTATCCGTCAACTGTTGAGCTTCACGACGGCACGATGCTTACTGTTTTCTATGCACCGGCAGATGAGGACAGACATTGTGAAATTTTCCAGCAGAAGTGGAAGATAGAGTAACAACTTATAAAAAATCAGGCGTTGTGCAGATGCACAACGCCTTAAAATTTTTATTTTTTCTTTTTGATTTTGTTGAGAGAACGGTTGATAGCAAGAATATCTTCCTTGGGAACTTTTGCGCCGATCATCATAAGGATTCTCTTGATTGTGAATCCGCCCAACATATCTTTGAGCATTCTGATCATATCACGGTTGAGTTTGACACCGACAGTACTAAGGTCAAAGCCCATTACCTCTTTTTTACCTTTTTTCTTCTTGCCGTTTTCGTCGGTTTCATTTCCGCCACCCATAGCTTTTTTCAGAGTAAGAAGAATTTTTACAAGAGCCAATTTACCTTTGAGAGGTTTAAGGATTTCTTCTAAAGTATCGTTGATTGAAAGATATCCTACGGGCATATCAATTTCAAACCAGTTGATAACATCGCCTTCGGCTTTCATACGGTAATCTTCGTTGAATGTGTCAACTTTTCTGATTACGCTCTCGTCAGTGTACTCACCTGCAACAACACGAAGGTTTGTTTCGCCCTCGTTCTTTACTTCGAAATAGAAGAAAGGATACTGACCTTTTGTCTGTTTGCCTACACTTACGCCGTTTGCAAAGAGTTCGACTTCATCGCAGTTTGAATAAACAGTAACTTTTGTTATGTCTTCCGCTCTGTCGATATATCTCTTCCCGCAAAGGTGTACAAAAGGTTCTTTTGAAAGATAAGCTTTATAAGCATAAAAAGCATCTTTCTTATACTGTCTGTCAAAGGTTACGAGACCTTTGTGGTTCATACCGTTTTCGCCGCCCTCTGCACGAGCGTCAGCAGCGAAGTCAAACATATTCCACACGTGAGTTGCCCAGAGATAAGGTCTTTCTATAATCTGCTTGATACACTCTTCGTGATAATATGCCTGATATTCTTCTGTGTAGTCACCCTGCTCGGGAGTTGATGTGTGCCAGTTGAGGGCTTCTGCACCGTATTCGGAAAGACCGATGGGAATTTTGGGATACTTCTTGTGGAAGTCATCAAACCATTTGCCGTACATTGAAACATTTCCGCCGTACCAGCCGAAATAGTGGTTATAAGAAACAAGGTCAGGAATCTGAACATATTTTTCATCGATTCCGCACATTGTAACAACAGCGATTGTTGTCGGTCTTGTTTTGTCAAGTGATTTAACGAGGTCGTCCAGTGCCTGATGGTTTTCAATGAGAGTTTCGTCACCTGCACCACCCATTGTGATTTCGTTTGAAAGACCCCATACGCAGATTGAAGGATGATTATAGTTCTGAATAACAAGTTCCTTCATCTGTGAAATTGTGTTTTCGCGGCCTGTGGGCATATGTTTTGAAATATAGGGAATTTCTGCCCAGAGAACAAGACCTTTTTCATCGCAGAGATCATAGAAAGTCTGTGAATGCTGATAGTGAGCGAGACGGATTGTGTTTGCACCAACCTCAAGAATAAGGTCCAGATCCTCTCTGTGCTCTTTTTCTGTGAGAGCGTTACCGATTACGGGTCTGTCCTGATGACGGGATACACCTCTGAGGGGATATTCTCTGCCGTTGAGAATAAAACCTCTTTCAGGGTCAACTTCAAAGCTTCTGCAGCCGAAGCGGGTAGAAATATTGTCGATAACTTCGCCGCCAAGAAGAAGCTCAGCTTCCATTGTATAAAGGAAGGGATCATCAAGACCGTCCCAGAGATGAACATTTTCAATAACGAAGGTTTCTTCGGCTTCTGATGAGGAAACAATCTTTTCTGCGACTACGCTGTCGCTGTCTTTGATTGTGAATTTAACATCGCAGATATCACGGCCCGTTACATAAGCCTTGACATCAACCTTTGCGTTTTTGCCTGTAACGACAGGGGTGATTTTGATACCGGGGGTACCGAAGTATTCAAGCTCAAAATGAGTTTTTGCAGTTGTTATGATATTTACATCTCTGTAAAGACCGCCATAGAAGGTGAAGTCAGCCATCTGAGGATAAACAGTATTGTTAGGTGAGTTATCAACAGCCACTGCAAGAATGCTGTTTTCTTTGATGTAATCAGTAAGATTTACTCTGAATGTAGAATAGCCACCGTGGTGAATAGCGAGTTTTTCTCCGTCAAGGAAAACCTCTGAGGATGAGTTTGCGCCGTTAATTTCAAGGAAAATCAGGTCGTTTTCACTAAAAGATGATTTTGAAATTTCCTTTGCATAAAAACACTTGCCTCTGTAATAATCATTACCGCCATCCTGACCGTCAGTGCCGTTCCAGGTGTGCGGAAGATTCAGCTTTTCCCATTCTCCGTCAAGAGAAACAGGTACATTTGTCTGTGTTTTTGAAAAAAGCCAGTTTTCGTTAAAGTTAATTATTTTTCTCATAACAATGCCTCCCCATATTAAAATTTACATTTCTATTATAAAAGATTTCAGAAAAAATTTCAACACTTGTTTTTAGTAGAAAATTTTCCGTTAAGACTGCCAACCTATATCTGTATTTTTACCGAATACAATCAAAATATTGAAAAGAAAAATCCAGTAGACTATAATGTTGATGAAAGGAGGAGCATTATGAAATTCAGTTTTTTTGTCGACAAAGAAAGAGAAGAAGAGGTTGTGGTTTATGCCCACGAAAAAACAAAATTGATTGAAGATATAGAAAGACTTGTGAAAGAAAATGATTTTGAACTTATAGGATACGCTGAAAAAGAGGCGGTAAAGCTTGAGCTTACAGAGGTTTATTGTTTTGTTTCGGAAAACAACAAGGTTTACGCAATCTGTGAAAAGGAAAGATATCTCCTCAGATTCAGACTCTATCAGCTTGAAGAAAGGCTTTCGGAGAATTTTGTAAAAATAAATCAATCGTGTATTGCAAATATAAGAAAAATCAAAAAGTTTGACGCGTCATTTTCAGGTACACTGACAGTTATTTTCAAAAACGGATACAAGGATTTCGTTTCGAGACGGAATGTCAGAAAAGTTAAAGAAAGGTTAGGGTTATAGTTATGAAAAAATATGTAAAAGAATTTATCCACAGGGGACTTATTTTCGGCGGATTCGGACCGATTATTCTCGGAATAATCTATGTGATAATTTCAAAAACAGCAGGGGACTTTTCTCTGGACGCAGGAGAAGTGCTGACAGCGATTGTTTCAATATATCTACTTGCTTTTGTTCAGGCGGGAGCTACGGTGTTTAATCAGATTGAGCATTGGTCAACTCCGAAATCTCTTTTCTGCCACTTTGCAACGCTTTATGTTGCTTATTCGCTGTGTTATATTGTAAACACGTGGATTCCCTTTGAGCCGACGGTGCTTCTTGTATTCACAGGAATTTTCACGGCAGTGTTTTTTGTAACCTGGTTCACGGTTTATTTCTGTGTAAAGGCTACAAGCAAAAAGTTCAATGAAAAAATAAAATAATCAACAAAATAAGAAAAGAAAAAGCACCTTGCAGGTTTTCCTGCAAGGTGCCGTTTTATTGTGCTGTTAATTCAGTTTTAAATTATTCAGCGTCGGGAGCATAGAGAGCCTGAAGACGAACGAGGTGATCGTATCTCTTCATTGCTGTTTCTTCTGCAAGTGAGAAGAGTTTAGCAGCTCTATCCGGGAATGCATTAAGAAGAGAAGCATAACGGCTTTCTGACTTAATGAAATCCTGATAGCCCGGTGTGGGAGCTTTGCTGTCAAGGATGAAGGGATTCTTGCCTTCTTCTTTGAGTGCGGGGTTGTATCTGAAGAGGTTCCAGTAACCACAGTCAACAGCCTTCTTCATTTCTGACTGGCAGTTAGCCATGCCGCCGCCCTTGATACCGTGCATTTCGCAAGGTGCATAGCAGATGATGATTGAAGGTCCGTTGTAAGCTTCAGCTTCCTTGATTGCTTTGAGTGTCTGGTTGTTGTCAGCGCCCATAGCGATCTGTGCAACGTAAACATAACCGTAGCTCATAGCGATTTCTGAAAGGCTCTTCTTAGCAACTGCTTTACCTGAGAATGCGAACTGAGCAACCTGGCCGATGTTAGAAGCCTTAGAAGCCTGACCGCCTGTATTTGAGTAAACTTCTGTATCGAATACCATGATGTTTACATCTTCGTGAGCAGCAAGAACGTGGTCAACACCGCCGAAGCCGATGTCGTATGCCCAACCGTCGCCACCGAAGATCCACACAGATTTCTTTGAAAGGAATTCTTTGTTTTCAAGGATTGAAGAGCAGAGTTCACAGCCTTCAACTTTTTCAAGTTCTGCTACGAGAGCATCTGTTGCTGCGCCGTTCTTTTCACCGTCGTTAACTGTTGCAAGGTAGCTTTCAGCAGCAGCTTTGAGTTCTGCTGATGCCTTGTCAGATGCAGCGATTTCGCCAACCTTAGCGATGAGGCTGTCGCGGATTGCTTTCTGACCGAGGAACATACCGTAACCGTGTTCAGCGTTATCTTCGAAGAGTGAGTTAGCCCAAGCAGGACCCTGACCCTTGCTGTTTGTTGTGTAGGGAGATGTTGCTGCGGGACCACCCCAGATTGATGAACAACCTGTTGCGTTTGAGATATACATTCTGTCACCGAAGAGCTGAGTTACAAGACGAGCATAAGCTGTTTCTGCACAACCTGCGCATGAGCCTGAGAACTCGAGGAGAGGTTTCTTGTACTGACTTGCTACAACGTTCATATTAGCAGTTGTTTCTGCTTTTTCTGTAACGTTAGCTACGCAGTAATCGAATACCTGCTGCTCTGCTTCCTGTGATTCACGAGCAACCATTTTAAGAGAAGCTGTGGGACATACGCCAACGCAAACGCCGCAACCCATACAATCCATGGGAGAAACTGCGAGTGTGTATGTGTAGTTTGTCTTAACGATGGGCTTCTCTGCTTTCTTCATGTTTGCGGGAGCTGCTGCAACTTCTTCTTCACTGAGAGCGAAGGGACGGATTGTAGCGTGAGGACAAACATAAGAACATTTATTACATTTTGCACATTTTGCGGGATCCCATTCAGGAACGAGAACTGCAACGCCACGTTTTTCGTAAGCTGCTGCACCGTGCTCGAATGTACCGTCAGCGTGATCCATAAATGCTGAAACGGGAAGTGAGTCACCGTCCATAAGTGCAACGGGTTTCATAATGTTGTCAACCATCTTAACGAGTTTAGCTTCGCCTTCTGATGCAACTGCTGTTGCGTCATCTGTTGCGTCTGCCCAAGCAGCGGGAACGTCAATCTTAACGAATGCTGAAACACCTGCGTCGATAGCGTTGTGGTTCATATCAACAACATCCTGACCTTTCTTGAGGTAAGATCTTGTTGCAGCGTCTTTCATATACTGAACAGCTTCTTCGATGGGCATAACCTTTGCAAGAGCAAAGAATGCAGCCTGAAGAATTGTGTTTGTACGTTTGCCCATACCGATTTTTGCAGCAAGGTCAATAGCATTAACAGTGTAAAGCTGAATGTTGTTCTTTGCGATGTAACGCTTTGCTTCTGCAGGCATATGAGCGTCGAGCTCTTCTGCTGACCACTGGCAGTTGATAAGGAATACACCACCGGGTTTAACGTCGTTAACCATCTTGTAACCCTTGATTACATATGAGGGGTTGTGACAAGCAACGAAGTCAGCCTTGTTGATGTAGTAGGGGCTCTTGATGGGTTTGTCACCGAAACGAAGGTGAGAAACTGTGATACCGCCTGTTTTCTTTGAGTCATACTGGAAGTATGCCTGAACATACTTGTCTGTATGGTCACCGATGATTTTGATTGAGTTCTTGTTAGCACCAACAGTACCGTCACCGCCGAGACCCCAGAACTTGCATTCGATTGTACCTTCAGCAGCTGTGTTGGGAGCTTCTGTTTCTTCGAGAGAAAGGTGTGTAACGTCGTCGTTGATACCGATTGTGAACTGTCTCTTTGATTCTTCCTTAGCAAGTTCATCGTAGATAGCGAAGATGCTTGAGGGAGGAGTATCTTTTGAACCGAGACCGTAACGGCCGCCGATTACCTGAGCCTGACGGCCCTGTGCAGCGAGAGCAGCAACAACATCAAGATAGAGGGGTTCACCAAGTGAGCCGGGTTCCTTTGTTCTGTCGAGAACTGCAATCTTCTTAACTGTTGAGGGGATAGCTTCAACAAGCTTTTCTGCTGAGAAGGGTCTGTAAAGACGAACTTTAACAAGACCGACTTTTTCGCCTTTAGCTGTAAGGTAGTCGATAACTTCTTCTGCTACGTCACAGATTGAACCCATAGCGATGATGATGTTTTCAGCGTCGGGAGCACCGTAGTAGTTGAAGAGTTTATAGTCTGTACCAAGCTTAGCGTTAACTTTGTTCATATATTCTTCTACGATACCGGGAACTGCTTCGTAGTATTCGTTACAAGCTTCACGGTGCTGGAAGAAGATGTCGCCGTTTTCGTGAGAACCACGCATTACGGGATGTTCGGGGTTGTGAGCGCGTTTACGGAATGCGTTAACAGCGTCCATATCGCACATTTCTTTAAGGTCTTCGTAATCCCAGATAGAAATCTTCTGAAGTTCATGAGATGTACGGAAACCGTCGAAGAAGTTGATGAAGGGAACACGGCTCTTGATTGATGCAAGGTGAGCAACAGCACCGAGGTCCATAACTTCCTGAGTGTTTGTTTCAGCAAGCATAGCGAAACCTGTCTGACGGCAAGCATATACGTCTGAGTGGTCGCCGAAGATGTTGAGAGCGTGTGATGCTACGCAACGAGCTGATACGTGGAAAACTGAGGGGAGAAGTTCACCTGCAATCTTATACATATTGGGGATCATGAGAAGAAGACCCTGTGAAGCAGTATAAGTTGTTGTGAGAGCACCTGCGTTGAGTGAACCGTGAACTGTACCTGCAGCACCTGCTTCAGACTGCATTTCTGCAACCTTTACTGTTGTGCCGAAGATGTTCTTCTGTCCCTGTGCAGACCACTGGTCAACGTAGTCAGCCATGGGGCTTGAGGGAGTGATGGGGTAAATACCGGCAACTTCTGTGAAAGCATATGACACATAAGCCGCAGCATTATTACCATCCATTGTCTTGGTTTTTCTTGCCATTATGAATTTCCTCCTTTATAAAATGGAAAATTGATAACATAAGATATACATACATTATATACCACCCCAAATTATAACACCTTTCTACAAAAAAGTAAATAAGAAATTAAAGCATAATTCATTATATTTTTTGGATATATTGACAAATTTTTGTCACTCATTATTCTAAAAAGGAAAATAACACCTTTTCGTAAAGTTGTGTTGACTAATCTGAGATAAAATTGTATTATAGGATTATAAAAAGATGAAAAAGGAATGTGGGAATTTTGAAGAAAAAAGTAGGAATTGCAACACTTCACAGCGCTATAAATTACGGTGTTTATCTTCAGGCGTACGCCATGCAGAAGAAGGTAGAGGATTTCGGCTATGATGCTGAGATTATCCACTATGTCAAGAGGACGGAAAGTGCTTCATCTTCGGGCGGAAAGTCGAAAATCAAAAGATTTCTTATGCATCCGGTTCAGACCAAGAAAATCATTGACAACAAGGTTATGAAATCGGGGAGTAATTTTACACGCAGGAGTTTTTCTTTCTCTAAATTTGCGTCAGAGAATTTCAATCTTACAAGACTTTGTAACGATATGAATGATGCAGAAAAAATCGCAGAAAAATACGACGCCTGTGTATGTGGCAGTGACCAGATATGGAACCCTGTCCATACAGACTGCAACCCCTATTATTTCCTTCAGTTTGTTCCTGCTGAAAAAAGAATTGCATATGCTCCCAGTGTTGCTTGTGAAGAGATTCCCGAAAAATATCTTGACTCTTTCAGAGAGTACATTTCATCCTTTTCATCAATTTCTGTCAGAGAATCTTCCGGTGCAGAACTGGTTGAAAAAATCACCGGCAGAAAATGTGAAAACACAGTAGACCCCACTCTGCTTTATGACAGAATTTTCTGGAACAGATTCGCCTTTGAAGAGAGACTTGTGAAAGAGCCATATATTTTCTGCTACTTTCTCGGCGGCACATCCATTCATAAGAAAGCAATTGACAGAATCGAGAAAGAGACGGGGAAAAAGGTCATTCTTTCTCCCTTTGATTCTGAAATAAACAATCTGAAAAAAGGCGAAAAAATTTATGCGGACATCAAGGAATTTCTGACTCTTGTGAGGGACGCTGATTTTGTCCTGACAGACTCATTCCACGGTGTAGCTTTCTCCGTAAATTTCAGAAAAAGTTTTGCAGCAGTCAAGAGAGCAGACATTGACCCGGGTAAGCATACAAGAATAAACGATTTCCTTTCGAAAATCGGTCTTGCAGACAGAATTGTAACAAGTGAAAATATCGACAGTTTTAATTTTTCTGAAATAAATTATGAAGAGAGTGAAAAAGTTTTACAGAATTGGATTTCTTCATCTGAAGAATATTTCAGAAAATCCCTTGAAAAAGTTCTCGAAAAAAAAGAAGAGAAAGAGAAGAAAAATATTTCTGTTTTCCCGAAAGACAGTTGTTACGGCTGCAGTGCCTGTGCAAATGCGTGTCCCGTCAATGCGATTGGGATGAAGCCCTCAGAGCTCGGATATCTCTATGCAGAGGTAGATGAAAGCAAGTGCATAAACTGTGGTCTCTGTCTTGAAAAATGTGAAATTTCAAAAGAAAATGTTTCAAGGAAAAATGATTTTGAAACAGAGTGTTTTGTTGCGTGGATGCGTGACGAAGAGAAGATTACAAAGAGTGCATCAGGCGGTATGTTCTTTGTTCTTGCCGAAAAATTTATTGAAAACGGAGCATATGTTGCAGGTGCAGTCTATACAGATGATTTCAAGGGTGTAAAGACAATTGTCACCAATGATATCGAAGAAGTAAAGAAGATGAGAGGCTCAAAATATTTCCAGAGCGATAAGGGAAATGTTTTCAGTGAAGTGAAAGATCTTCTTGAAAAAGGTGAGACTGTCTTCTTCAGCGCATCTCCCTGCGAGTGTGGGGCGTTAGGTGCTTTTCTCGGAAAAAATTATGAAAATCTCATAACGATGAGTTACATCTGCCATGGCCCCTCGGCACCTGAGGTTCTGAAAAAATATATTGAAGAAATCGAAGAAGAAAAAGGTAGTGCCGTCACATTTTTTACAACAAGATACAAGAAAGACGGCAAACATCTGCCTCTTTATCTGAAAGCAGATTTTGAGAATGGTGAAGAAATACTTGAAGAGTACGCGCCGTCAGATTTAGCAAGAATTTTTATGAGCGGATGTGCTATGAGAAACTCTTGTCTTAACTGTAAATTCAAGAGTCTGCCTCCGTTTTCTGACATTTATGTGGGTGATGCGGGTGGAAAATATTATCCCGTCGAAAAGTTCAACGCGTCGGGTGCATCCTGCGTTTTCCTCTCAAGCGAAAAGGGAAAGATGGCTCTCGAAAGCGTAAAGGACAGAATCTATGTTTGTGATGTATCTGTTGACAGAATGATACAAAGCAGAAACAATATTCTCTTTGCGTCAAAGGCTCCCATCTTTGCAAAAGCAGAGGAATTCAGAGAAAAACTAGCTTCTCTCGGAGTTAAGAAAACAGCAGAAAAAATGTTCCCCCGTCCCTCAAAGAAAAAACTGATAATCGGCAGAATCAAGGGCATTATCAAAAAGGTAATTATGAGATGAAAACAAAAACGGAAATTTTTATAAAAGACAGAGCAGATCCCTTTGTTACAAAAGGCAGTGACGGGTATTATTATTTCACTGCGTCTTATCCTATGTACGGTAAAGAAGACAAAGAGGGTTATGACAGAATAATTCTCCGCAGAGGAAAAACAATTGATGGGCTTCAGACGGCAGAGGAAAAAGTTATCTGGGATGAGAAAAATTCCGACTCATCTTTCAGATTTATCTGGGCACCTGAAATTCATAAAATCGGCGGAAAATGGTATGTGCTTTTTGCTGCGAGTGGCAGCGAAAATAATGTGTGGGACATTAACTGTCACATAATTATGTGTCATGGTAATGACCCGTACAATGATCCGTGGCAGGATATGGGAAAATTCTCTGCTGCGGACGGAGATGACTTTCCTTTTACGGGATTTTCACTTGATATGACATATTTTGAATGTGGGGGAAAGCACTTCGTTTCGTGGGCACAGAACGGAGGAAACTCAAATGTCTATCTTGCAGAGATTGACCCTTGTCAGCCGTGGAAGACCGTGAGCAGACATATTCTTCTCACAAAACCTGAATACGATTGGGAAAGAGTCAATATTCCTGTTAACGAAGGCCCTGCAGTGATGATACACGAGGGGAAGGTTTTTCTTGCATTTTCAGCTTCGGCAACGGGTCCCGAATACTGCATAGGACTTATGTATGCTGATGAAAACGCAGATTTGCTGGATGTAAATAACTGGACAAAAATGGAAAAACCTTTACTTACCTCTGATGACCTTGTGGGGGAATACGGACCCGGTCACAATTCTTTTGTGAAAGACGAAAACGGCGAGTGGGTTTTTGTTTACCATTCAAGAGATGAAAAATGTTTCAGGGGAGAGTGTGGCTTTGCACATGAGGACCCTCTTTACGACCCTTGCAGAAGTGCAAGAAAAAGAAAAGTAAAATGGGATGAAAACGGATTTCCTGTTCTTAACGGATGAGGTGAGAAAATGGGCGAGAGAATTAAAAAGGCAATAGGTGTTGAGGGCGATTTCAAAACTGCAATTCTGCCGATGATAAATTACAGCTATGCCAATATGTATATGGGCGGTGCAGGATACATCATCAGTATGTATTTCACTGTTTTCCTTACGGATGTTGTCAATCTTTCCCTTAACCAGGCAGGTATCGTGGTTATGATTGCAACTATCTGGGACGCAGTAACAGACCCGGTTATGGGAATTATTACAGACCGTACAAGGTCAAAGACCGGTAAGCACAGACGCTATCTTCTCTGGGGTATTCCCGTAATGGCAGTGTCTTACATACTTCTGTGGAATTCATTCGGTCTTAACGGAATTGAAAATCCCGCAAAGACAATGGCTTATTTTGTCCTTGTTTATATGCTTTACAAAACAGCGTATACAATAATTGGCGTACCACATACGGCGATGCTTCCTGAACTTGCACCCGAATACAATCTGAGAACTCAGTACAATTCAGTGGGATATCTTTTCAACTCTGCAGGTATGGTACCCGCATTCGGTATTGTTGTTGTGATTCTTGCTGCATTCGGTTCAAACGACAATATAACATCCGACTCGAAAAAGCCGTTTCTTTTTATCGGCATTGTTCTTGCCATATTCTTTTCTGTTGCAGTTTTTCTTACTTATTCAAAAACAAGAGAGAAAAGCTCACTTGACAACAAACAGGAAAAGCTTGATGTTCTCTACATTATCAGAGAATATGTTCTTGTGTTTAAAAACAAATCTTTCAGACAGTATTTCTTTATGAGTCTTGCTTATCAGTTTGCAACGGGATTTTATGCAAACTCAAAGGTTTACTACATAAAATATCTTGCAAACCAGTACAGTAAGTATGCACTTTTCAACGCTGTTGCAGGTGTTGCCGAAGCGGGAGCATTTCCGCTTAACTATGCTCTTACAATGAAGCACGGTAAGAAAAAGTGCGGTAACATTGTAACTCCTCTTATGGTTGCAGGTCTTGCAATCGGTCTTGTGATGCAGCCGGGAGGCTCTTTCCTCTGGGTGGCACTGATGATGGTAAGTATGCTTCTTTATCCCTTCGGAATGTCGGGTCTCGGTTTTGTTTCAACAAATATTTTCCCTGACCTTACAGATGTTGATGAGCTTATCACGGGCAGAAGAAGAGAGGGTGTCATTTCCACATTCAGTACACTTATCAAGAAAAGCATCAGCGGCGTTATGGCTGCGCTGGTTGGTTTTACTCTTCAGGGATTCGGTCTTGTGACGGGTGATAAAGTTTCAGACTATGAAAAATCAACAGGCACACTTTTCGCTCAGACAGACAGTGCAGTGTGGGGTGTGAGAATATGTGTTGCGGTAATTCCCATTGTGGCTGCGGTAATTGCTCTTGTGCTTCTTAAACATTTCAAGATGACAAAAGATGACCACACAATGATTCGTGCAGCCGTTGCCACGAAGAAAAAATACGGCAGTGTAACTCTTACTGAGGAAGAGAAAAAACGCTGTGAGCTGATTTCGGGTCAGAAGCTTGAAAATACATGGCTCGGTCAGAATAATACAGAAGAGCATTTTCTTGAAAAAAATGAAAAAGGCGAATACCTTATACTTCTTGAAATGAAGATGGAAAAGGAGATGGCAGAAAGATGATTGATCTTAAAAAGGATAAGCCTGAGCTCAAGACAAACAAATTTTTTGATTTCATTTTCTGTCTGATTCAGTGGACATGGGCGCTTCCCGTTAATCTTGTAGGCGGAATTGCATTTTTAATCTGCACGAAAATCAAAAAACGCCGTTGGCAGAAATTCGGATATTCCTATATAGTTTATCTTCCGTGGAAATCGGGGGGACTTTCAATGGGACTTTTCATATTTATGAAAGATGTACCTGAAAATGAGAAATGGACCTACAACACACGGATTCACGAATACGGTCACACGTGGCAGTGTCTGCTTTTGGGACCTTTGTACTATATCGTAATAGCAATTCCGTCGATGATATGGTGTAATCTGTTTGCTTCTTACAGAAAGAAAAACAACATTTCCTATTACAAAGTTTACTGTGAAAGCTGGGCAAATGCTTTCGGTGAAAAATTCAGCAAACTGAAAATGGATATTTAAAAAAGTTCTGACCGGTTTACGGTCAGAACTTTTTATGTGTGTCAGGGAGATAAAGTGACAGAAAAAAGAAGATATAATTTTCTTAAGAATTCTGTTTATTTTCTTAAGATTTTTATTAACCCGTTTACAAAAAATGGATTTTATGGTACTATATAGTACCACATTTATAATAGGAAGTGAATCAAATGGCGATTTCAGACTTTGGTGTTTTTTTAGGTGATTTGTCTATATGGCATGTTAACAAAGCAACTAAAGACCCTATGAAAGAGCAGCGTAAAACGCTTAAAAAAATCTTAAGAAGAAATAAAAACAGCGTTCTCGGTAAAAAGCTTGGTTTAGGTGAAATCAAATCTATTGAAGAGTATCAGAAGAAGGTGCCTCTTTCAACCTATGCAGATTACGAGCCTTATGTTGAATATATGATTAAAAACAAGGGTGCTAATCCTATGTTTTCAGGTCCCAATATCCGTTACTGTTCTTCTTCGGGCAGTGTGGGTAAGCCTAAGATTCTTCCCAAGTCAATCAAGGATTTGTGGAATATGCAGTGCATCGGCTTTTCCTGTTCAGTTGCTACGGCTTACCACCATCTCAAAAAGAGGGGTATAAAAATGCCGGCTCAGATGGGTCCGCTCGTTCTTATTCTCACAGGTCATCCCCTTGAAGACGGTAAACAGTGTAACGGTGCAGGTCAGGTTCCTCTTACATACCTTAAACCTATTACAAGATTTTTCTGTACTTCACCGACCTCTCTTCTTTATCCTGAGCACGAGGAGCTTATCGATACATCGTATCTTCAGCTTCGCTTTGCTCTTGAAAACAGAAAGGTAAGTTATCTTGGCTCTCTTGTTGTAACATTACTTACAACAATGTTTGACTATCTCGAGGAAAACTGGGAGATGCTTTGTGATGACATTGAAAAAGGTATTATAAATCCCGGTGTTAAAATTACTCCGGAGCTTTATAAGGAATATTCTAAAAAACTGAAGCCTAATCCCAAACGAGCAGCAGAGCTTCGCCGTGAGTTTGAGAAGGGATTTGATACTCCCATAGCAACGCGTATCTGGCCGAAGCTTACATGGGCATACGGTATGATCGGCTCAAATCTCAAGGTTTATGTGGAAAAGCTTCGTAAATCCGTTGGTGATATCCCCTTGCACAATATGGGCTTCGCTGCTGCGGAAGGTTTTTTCTCAATGGCAACAGAGCTTGATGTTCACGATGGTGTGTTATTGCCCTATTGTCTTTTCTTTGAATTTATCCCCGTTAATGACGACGAAGAAGATCCTGATGAGAACGCAACACCTCTGCTTATTTCCGACCTTGAAATCGGCAAAAAATATGAGATTGTTGTTACTAACTTCTCAGGTCTTTACAGATACAGAATGGAAGATGTTGTTGTTGCTACAAGAATGTATAACAACACTCCTCAGATTGAGTTCCTTTACAGACGCAATCTCGGTATGAATCTTGCAAACGAAAAAACAACAACAGAAATGGTTGACGCTGTTGTAAGAGATTTGTCCAAGGAAATGGATAATGAATTTACAGGTCACAGCCTCTATGCGGACCATTCAACAAATCCTCCCCGTTATTGTATGCTTATTGAACCTAAAAAGCCGGTAAGCGAAGAGGAAAGACAGAAATATATTCAGTTTGTTGATGATAAATTCAGTGAGTTCAATGAAAAATATTTCAAATACCGCCGTTGGGGTATGATCAATACTCCCGAGGTTCTTTTCCTCAAGGAAAAGACATACTGGGAATACAGAGAATATCTCCGTTCTCAGGGTAAGGTTCTCAATCAGATTAAACCGGTTACGATTATTAACACACCGGAAAGAGAACAGTTCTTCTTCTCACATGTTGAAACTGATACTGTTCTCCCCGTTGAAATAAAGAAATAAGAAGGATGTTTTTGTGAAAATGGCATTAAAAAAAGCAATAGCTGTATTTTTGAGTTTTACAGTTATTTTTTCATTGGCTGTTGTTGCTTTCCCGTCAGCGGCTGCTGTTGATGTTTATACAGATATTCCTACCGTTTATGTGGAAGGACAGGGAACAGGTCTTGGAATTCCCAATGGTGACGGCACTTATGACAAGATATACGGTATTGAAATTCCTGAGGGTTATATTGAGGATGCTGTAAAAGAAAACATTGACGTTTTTCTTCTGGCTGTGCTCACACAGCAGTGGGGAGATTTCTGTGATGTTGTTTACGAAAAATTCACACCACTTTATGCCGAAATAAAGCTTGATGAAAAAGGTCAGCCTACAAACGGCAGCAAAGAAACATGGGATTGGTCCAAGGAAACTCTTAATGCATACACAGTCAACGGTGGTTACAACTTTGATAAACAGTTCAGATTCCATTATGACTGGAGACTTTCTCCTTATCAGATAGCAGATGAGCTTCACGAGTACATCAAGGCTGTATGTGAAGTTACAGGTCATGAAAAAGTGGCGCTTGTCGGTCGTTGCCTCGGCACATGTATAACAATGGCGTATATGGAAAAGTATGACGGTGAATATATTGCCGATCATATTATGTATTGCAGTGCACTTAAGGGTGTGGGTTTCTGTTCGAAGGCTTTCTGCGGAGATATTTATCTTGAAGCAGACGGCGTTGAACGCTTCCTGTATGACCTTGACCTTGGTCTTTCACAGACACTTACCGATTTCATTCAGTCATTCCTTACAGTTGCAAACGAAACTGCAGGACTTGACCTTGCTATGTGGGCAGTCAACAATGTTATGCCGAAAGTCAAGTATGATGTTTTCCCGAGAGTTCTGAGAGATACTTACGGTTCATTTCCTTCATATTGGGCGATGGTAAGCGAGGAAGATTACGAAAACGCTAAGGAAGTTGTTTTCCACGGCGTAGAAGATCAGTACGCAGATTTCATCAAGCTTATCGACGACTATCACTATAATGTTCAGGTTCCTGCTGAAGATATTATCAAACGCCAGTATGAAGAGCAGGGTATTGAATATTATAACATTACTAAGTACGGTCTGCAGTCAATTCCGGTAACTGAAAAATCAGAAGAGCTTTCTGACAAGTATGTTGATATTCCCGGCGCTTCTCTCGGTGCAACAGTCGGTACAATTGACGAAGACCTCAGCGACGATTATATCGTATCAGCCGTAGTAAACGGTAAAGGTAAGTATATCTCACCTGACAAAAAGATTGACGCATCAACTTGTCTCTATCCGGAGAAAACCTGGTTCATAAAAAATCTTGACCACGAAAACTTCCCGGATTCTGTTGACTTTCTTATGAGAGAAATGATTAACAATCCCGATTTCAGCATCGATGATAATGAAAATTATCCTCAGTTCCTTGTTTATGACGCGGAAACAGAGTCTATTATGCCGATGACTGCTGAAAATGAAAATACTACCGTAAGATGGGATGCTTCATTCTGGGATGCGCTGAAAAAACTCTTTGAATCAATTATCAACCTTATCAAAGAGGCAAGTGCAAAAGCATAAAACAACTGAGTAAAAAACAAAGAGCACGGTCAACAGACCGTGCTCTTTTCATTGTGTTCAGAACTTAAAATTTGATTTTTTCTTCAATGTAAGCTGCAACTTCATCGATGGGGAGTCTTACCTGCTCCATTGAGTCTCTTTCTCTTACAGTTACGCAGCCGTCTTCAAGTGAATCGAAGTCGAATGTAACACAATAGGGAGTACCGATTTCGTCTTCACGGCGGTATCTCTTACCGATTGAGCCTGTTTCGTCAAAGTCTGTCATAAAGTGCTTGTTGAGTTTTTCGTAAACTTTGAGAGCATCTTCTGAAAGCTTCTTTGAAAGGGGGAGAACTGCTGCCTTATAGGGAGCAACTGCGGGACTGAGATGAAGAACAACGCGTGTGTCATTCTTTTCTGCATCGATAACCTCTTCGTCATAAGCTTCACAGAGAAGAGCAAGAACTGTTCTGTCAAGACCGTATGTTGATTCGATGATATAGGGGATATATCTTTCGTTTGTTTCGGGGTCAAGGTAGTCAATTCTCTGACCGCTGTATTCCTGATGTCTTGTAAGGTCGAAGTCTGTTCTGTTGTGAGTGCCGTTGATTTCGCCCCAGCCGAAGGGGAAGAGGAATTCGATGTCACAGGCAGCCTTTGCGTAATGAGCAAGTTTTTCGTGATCGTGGTAACGAAGGTTTTCGGGCTTGATACCAAGGTCAATATAATACTGCATACCGTATTCCTTGAAGTAATCGTAAAGGTCGTTGTCTGTGCCTTCTTTACAGAATGTCTGAAACTCCATCTGCTCGAATTCAATTGTTCTGAAAGTGAAGTTACCGGGTGTGATTTCGTTACGGAAAGCTTTACCGATCTGACCGATGCTGAAGGGAAGCTTTGCTCTCATTGTACGCTGTACATTGAGGAAGTTTACATATTCACCCTGTGCATTTTCGGGACGAAGGTAAATAACGCTTTTTGAGTCGTTTGTAACACCGCGGAAGGTCTGGAACATAAGGTTGAATTCACGGATGTCTGTGAAGTTGTGTTTACCGCAGTTGGGGCAGGGGATAGAGTGAGCCTTGATGTACTCAAACATTTCCTCTTTTGTCATACCGTCTGCGTGTGCGTTTTCATCGAAGTCATCAATAAGGTTGTCAGCTCTGTGACGCATCTTACACTCTTTACAGTCAAGAAGAGGGTCAGAGAAACTTGCAACGTGACCACTTGCTTCCCATACTCTGGGATGCATAAGGATGTCAGCGTCAACCTCATAGCTGTTTTTTCTTTCCTGAATGAATCTCTTTCTCCATGTGTCCTTTACATTGTTCTTGAGTCTTGCGCCGAGAGGGCCGTAGTCCCATGTGTTTGCAAGGCCGCCGTAAATTTCACTGCCGGGGAAGATGAAGCCTCTGCCTTTGCAGAGAGCAACTACTTTTTCCATAGTTTTTTCAGTGTTTTTCATATCTATCTACTCCTTAAATATTAAACATTTTTAATCACATCGCCTGTAATTGACTCTTCGGTCAGCATATTGATAACCTTCTGATAAACGGCAATGTGTGTGGAAGAAATATATTTGTCGATGTGCATACTTCCGAAGAACCAGCAACGGAATTCGCAGGACTGACTGAGCTCTTCAAGATAGGTGTTAAGACCTGTGATTCTTGCAGACTCCGTGTCGTGCAGAAGCAGAAGTCCTTTTATTTTTGCGGGAGGCTCGTGGGAAAGAATGAAATCTACGCTGAAATCTCTTTCCTGAAGTCTTTTTGCTCCGTCGATAAGCTCCTGTCTTATGGGAGTTTCGTCGCTTGACCAGGTATCTTTTTCGTATCTTAAATCAATATCGGGGCTTTCGCCGCCGCCCATTACAAAAATACTCTTTCCCTCAAACTCGTAAATCTGCCCTCGCTGAAGATAATAGATGTTGTCGCTGATTTTTCTTGCCAGACCACCTTTATAGGTGCCCATCTTATAATTTTTCAGAAGGTCGAAGTTTTCGTGTGTGCCGTCAATAAAGCAGATTGTGTATTTTTTTGACGAAAGCTTTTTCAGTGCCTTTTTTTCTTCGGGACTGTCATCCCAGATGAATCCGAAATCTCCACAGACAAAAAGCGTGTCGCCTTTTTTCAGCTTTTTAAGACCTTTTGCGGAAAATCTGTTTATGTTTCCGTGGGTGTCACCCGTTACATAGAGCAAAACAAAACCTCCTTTACCGGGGAAAATAATTTAAAATTAACTTGATATACAGGACTTTTTAATATATAATAATGTATTATACAACAATATGGGTGAAATGTCTATGAAAAAAACAGTAATTTTTTTATTAACTTCAATATTTTTTCTGTCTATATTAACTCCTATGACTTGTTTTGCTGAGTATAATGACTCTCTGGAGCTCAGGGCAGATATTGCGTGTCTTATCTGTGTGGATAATGATGAGGCGATTTTCAACAAGAATTATAATAAAAAATCAGCACCTGCAAGTCTTACAAAAATTATGACTGCCCTTGTTGCCCTTGATAAGTGTAAGAATCTGCAGTCACCTGTTGTCATTTCCCAGTATGCTATTGACTCCCTTGTGGGAACTGACTCCTCAACGGCGGGACTTGTACCCGGTGAAAAGGTTACAATGTATGACCTTCTGAACTGTCTTCTTGTAAAGAGTGCAAACGAGGCAGCAATTGCAATTGCCGAATATGTGGGAGGCTCTGTACCTGCTTTTCTTGATATGATGAATTCAAAAGCCAAGGCTCTCGGATGTACCGGAACGAACTATGTGAATGTGCACGGTCTTGACCAGGAGGGACAGTATACAACTGCTCACGATATTTACTTAATCTGCAAGGAAGCTATGAAAAATCCTGTTTTCAAGAAAATTGTAGGTCAGACCAGTTACACAATGCCCAAAACAAATATGAATGAAGAGAGAATTCTTCCCTCTACAAACTTCATGATAAACTCAAACTACAAAGACTGTTATGTTTCTTACGCGACGGGTATCAAAACAGGTACAACCGATGATGCCGGAAGATGTTTTGTAACTATGGCAAGTAAAAACGGTTATAACTATATCGCAATTGTTATGGGTGCACAGCTTGAAGATGCTTATGCTGATGAGAATCCCGAAAACATAGCTTTCATCGAATGTAAAAAGATGATTGAATGGACCTTCTCGAACATCAAATATAAGGTTGTGGCAGATGAAAACGAAATTATAACAGTTATCGATGTGAAATATTCCTGGGCGACAGACTATCTTGAACTGGTGCCCTCAAAAGATATCGCAGCACTTGTTCCCTCAGACCTTGATGCTTCAGGGGTTTATATTCAGCCCGATACAGATACCCCAGCCTTTGTCAAGGCACCTGTCAAGAAGGGTGAAAAGGTAGGCACTGCAACGGTTTATTATGCAGGAAAAGAGATTGCAACAGTTGATATGGTAGCGTCAAAAAATGTCAGCAGAAGCATTATTCTCGCATTCGGCGGTGCAATTGAAACTGCGTGGAACAGTGTAATCGGAAAGATTATTTTCATTCTTCTTCTGCTTCTTCTCGGCGGATATGTGGGATTCACCATTTATATGAGAAAAAAATCAGGTAAGAAATTCAGAAGAAAAAAATTAACAAAATAATCTATTGAAAATTAGTTTAATATGTGGTATTATCACAATATGGGGTAATATCCAATATTACATATAAAGGAGAATAAGCGTATGAACAAGAAAATAGTTAAAGTACTGTCTGTTATCCTTGCAATTATTCTGGTTTCATCAACCTTCACAGTTGTAATGGCAACAGAGGCAGCACCAGAAAACACAACTTCTTCTGATGTTACAGTGTCAGATGTCACAGGAGCAATTGATGACATTGTCAATACTGACGAAGCAACATTGGCAAGTATCAAAAAGCTTTTTGAAGATTACATCAAGGGCTACAATGACAGACACGCTCAGCCTGAAAATCAGTGGATTGTTACACTGGAAGGAAAGAATTTTGATGTTCTTTCTTTAGGCGGTTTCAAAGATGCAATTCTCAATGTCAGCTCAACTCAGGAACTTAAATATGTTGCTCTTGAGCTTCTCGAATGTCTTGCAACAAAGCTTCTCGGTGCTCTTGCAGACTCACTTCCTGATCCCGATTACTTTATTGATGAGAAAGACTTCAAGAGTGAGAACTTCTACAAGGGTACAGAAACAATCCTTGACAAACCCGCAGAAGGCGCAAAATGGAAGCTTGGCTATGCAAACGCAAGTCTCGTGCCCGACGACTGGGAAACAAAGGATTATTACCTTGGCGGTTTCATCGACATCAACAACGGTTTCTCAAACAATGTGGAATCAATCGTTGACGATATGAAGGTAAGAATCGTTGCTCTTGACGATTCATCAAACAGAGGCGTTTCAATCTTCGCAACAATCGACTCAATCGGTGTTTCAAATCTGTATATCAGACAGATTCGTGCAGAAATCGCAAAGATTGCTGCTGAAAAAGGCATCAAACTTGCAAGTGTCAACGTTGCTGCAACACACTCACACAGCGGTATTGACACACAGGGTCTCTGGACAAATCTCTTCCCCAAAATTCTCGGAAACCTCTTCAAGGGTTGGACAGGTCTCGGCTCACTTGAAAAGGGCGTTGACGAAGATTATATGAAGCTTGTTGTTGAGAGAACATCAAAGGCTATGGGCGAAGCTCTTGACGATATGAAGGAAGGTAAGCTTACATATTCTAAGAAGGATATCGGTGACGGCTACTTCAACAACAAGAACCGTGCTTCAGCTACCTCAAAAGATAACACAGTAACACGTCTTGTATTCACTCCCGACGATGTTAACGCAACTCCCACAATCATCGCTAATATGGCAGGTCATCCCGAGGTTGCCGGTCTTCCCACAGACGACGGTAAAGGTACAGGCCGTGAGCTTTGCGGTGAATACATTTACTACATCGAAAAATATCTCAACGAATACAAAAATGATGCTCTTGCAGTAAACGATGGCGGTGAAGGCTACAACTTCTACTTCATCAACGGTGCAATCGCAGGTATCTATATGGCAAGAGGTCTTACCGGTGACGGTGTTCCCACAGTACATCGCTATGAAGAATCAATCCGTTACGGTACAGAAATCGGCAGAATCCTTCTTGCTCTCAATATGACAGAAGAAGAAATTCTTGCAAACGATGATATTTCAGGCAAATCAATTATTGACGCTGAAATCGAAAAATACGGTCTTCAGGACAGCTACACAATCTGGTATGAGGGCTGGACACCTGTTGAAGAAATCGAGCTTGATCCTATTCTTAATGTAAGAATCAAGGAAATCAGAATCCCCGTTACAAACAACTTCATCAAACTTGCAGGTAGAGCAAACCTTGTTACATACAACATCCTCAGAACTGAAAAAGGTGATTATGAGGTAGTTACAGAAACAGGTTATGTTGAAATCGGTCAAGTTATGAAGGCAGTTATGGTTCCCGGTGAAATTGTAACAGATATCATCTACGGCGGCGGTTCACTCACAGCAGAAGGCTCATTCTCTTGTGAAGACTTCCAGTACAAGTCAGTTTGTGATATCTTCGGCGACAAAGAGCTTACAGCATTCGGTCTTTGCAACGATGCTCTCGGCTATATCGTTCCCGATAACGATTACACACTCATCAGCTACCATGAACTTATTTCTCTGGGTAGCAAAGCGGCATCTTCAATTGTAGGTGCTCTCTCAGAAATTGCAGCAGAGGTTAACAAGACAACAACACCTGCAGCATAAAAATTTAAATTAAGACGTGGTTATTTATGAAAATAAGCAAATTTTCTTTCAGACTTATCAGTCTGATAATGACCCTCGTCCTGTTGTTCAGCATATCCGGTTTGTCTGCTCTCGGAGCAGATGAATCGGATTATGTTGCCGAATTCAGTATTACCACCGACAAATCATCGGCGGAAAAAGACGAAAATATTACCGTCAGTGTTCACCTGAAAACAAATTACTATATCTGTACGATGTCGCTTATTGTGCTCTATGACAGCACTAAGCTGACGCTTCAGAATACAAGCACATCCAATGCATCGGGCTTCCTTGATTTCAAGGGTCAGATGGCGGATATGTATACGGTAAATGGCAACTGGAAATCTCCCGAATCGTTTTATACAAAGAGAAATTCAAATACCGATTTCTGGTCTCAGGAAGAGGTTATGAATAAGTATAAAATTGTTTATGCCACCTGGTCGGCAGATACATCTCTCTCGTATGAACTTGCCATGCTTTCTGAGGAGGAAGAAGTTCTTTCGTTTGAAGTGAAAGCAAATGAGGATCTTGAAAGTCTCACAGACCTGATTTTTATCAGCCATGACTTTCAGAAAACAGTTTCTGCTCAGCAGGGTGTGTTTTTCGTGGGAAGGTCTGCTACACCGGAATATTCCATCAACTCAATGGTGAATGTAGGTCAGACGATTATCTATAACGGCAAAGACCCGACAAAGCCTGATATTGTGCCGTCTGTTACTCCGAAAGAGGGGACAGACACAGTAATTGATAAAGAAAACGGACTCATCTATGGCCTTGAAGATGGTGCAGAATCTCTTGATGATTTTGTAAGTGTGGAAGGTTATACAACCAGATATACTTATTTTGACGGCTTTTTCGGTACGGGTACAAGAGTTGACTATGTGCTCAGTGGTGTGATCAAGGAAACATATTATGTTGTGATTTTCGGCGATATGACAGGCGACGGCGTGATTGACACATATGACATAACTATGGCTTCTGCTGTTGTCAACGGTGATGTTGAAGCAGGAGAGTGGTTTGCTCTTGCCGGTGATGTTTATTCTGACGGAACGATTGATGTTTATGACTATTCGGTAATCGCGGCAGCAGTAAACGGCGACTGTGTCATCCCTCAAACTATATAAGGAGTGATTTGAAATGAAAAAGAATTTCAGCAGAATAATTTCAGTTTTACTGCTTGTGACTATGATTTTTTCAATGGGAATCGTATCATCAGCAGCTTCTGAAGCTGATTATAAAGCTACATTCAGAATTTTAACAGACAAGACATCTGTAAAAGCGGGAGAAGAAGTTACCGTAGATGTCAGACTTAAAACAAACTATTATATCTACTCAATGGAGCTTCCCGTAATCTATGACGGTGATGCTTTCTCTATGCAGAATACAAGCACAACAAGCCTTAAATCTTTCCTCACTTTCAAAGGAAAACTTGCAGGTGCTTACAGAACAAACGGCAACTGGAAATCTCCTGCAGATTTCTATACAAACCGTAACTCCAATACTGCTTACTGGTCACAGAAAAAGGTTATGGACAGATATAAGATTGCTTACGCATCCTGGTCTGCTGACTCAACTCTCAACAACGGCAAGGCAGTAAAGCTTTCATCAGAAGAAGTAATTGTTTCTTTTGTCCTCAAGGCAAAGAAGGATATCAAAAATATTGACGGACTTATCTTCCTCAGCAACGATTTCCAGAAAACAACAGAATTTGCAGGTGGCAGATGGTTCTGCGGCAGAAGCAAAAAAGAAAAAATTGATGTGAACAATTTTGTTGCAGTCGGTCAGACTCTTGTGTTTGAAGGTTCAGCACCTCAGCAGGATACCAATGTAAAGGATGAGGGCGCAGTAGTTATCGATTACAAAGCAACATATTGTCTCGAAAACGAGCTTAACGAAACAATCCTCAAGGACTATAAGTTCAAATGGGAAACATCAGATGAAAGCATTGTTACTGTTGACGATGAGGGCAACATTGTGGGTGTAAAAGCAGGTACTGCAGTTGTTACAGCAAAATCAACAGACGGAAAGTTTACAAAGACATTCAATGTTGAGGTAAAATATTCAGTTCTTCAGTGGATTATCATCATTGTACTTTTCGGCTGGATCTGGTACATTTAAGTTATAATTTATAGTTTGTAGTTTATCAACGGCACTCTTCGGAAGGAGAGTGCCGTTTTCCATTAATTAAAGATTGTTAAAACTTTAATTAATGTGAAAAGCATTGAAATAATTTTGATTTTATTGTAGAATAAAGGGTAGATTATGGGGAGGTGTGGCCGAAAATGAAAATCAGCAAAAAAACCGCCCTGCCCATCGTCATTCTTGCAGTAATTCTTATTGTTGTTCTGTTGGTTGCAGACCTTGTTCTCAGCAATCGCCGTACAGAGAAAACTGATTTTGCCATGGGCGCAGTGATTTCTCAGACGGTGACGGGAAAGGATTGTCAGAAGGCCACTGACGAAATAATGTTGGCAATAAGAAAAAGAGAAAATGCAATTTCCAGAAGAATTGAAACTTCTGAGATAGCTTCTCTCAACAAAAATAAAACCGCATCCCTTTCTCCCGAGACCGAAGAGGTTTTGGTGACTCTTCTCAAGGTCTGCGAAAAGACTTCAGGTGCAGTTGATGTGACAATCGGTGCGCTGACAGAAGTGTGGAACATCGGCTCTGAGAATTTTGTGTTGCCTCAGAAAAACCTGATTGAAGATGCAAGAGCTTCCGTTTCGTGGAAAAAAGTCAGAATCGGAAACAGAAAAGCTCAGATTGCTGAAAATCAGCAAATCGATTTAGGCTTTGCAGGTAAAGGTATTGCCTGTGATGACGCGAAGAAAATTCTGGATAAATGCGATGTTTCAGAGGCGATTATCAATGTGGGCGGAAGTCTCTGCCTTTACGGTAAAAAAGATTTTTCCGTGGGAATCAGAAATCCTCTGGGTAATGTGAGCGACTATATGGCAGTGCTGACAGTGGGGGAAGGATTTATTTCAACTTCAGGAAACTACGAAAGATTTTCTGAATACGAGGGAAAGAAATATCATCACATTCTTTCGGTGCAGACGGGTTTTCCCGTTGAAAACAACCTTCTTTCAGTTACTGTATTCTGTCAGTCGGGACTTCTCAGCGACGCACTGTCGACTGCTTGTTATTGTCTCGGCTATGAGAGAAGTCTTCCTCTTCTTGAGGAATACGATGCAGAGGCAGCTTTTATCTTTGACTCAAAAGAGGTCAGAGTTACGGACGGTCTTGAAGATAAAATTGAAATTACGGATAATGAGTTTGAATTATGGAAAGAAAACTGATTACGAAAAATGATATTTTTCTGATATTGTTCATCGGTCTGATAATAGCATCCTTTTTCATCTTCAAAAATTTTTTACACAAGGATTTACTGGCTGAAGTTTATTTTGACGGAAAGCTTGTGGAAAGCGTAAATCTTTCAGAAAATGAAGAAAAGAAAATTGTCACGGGAGAAAATTCTTCTGTTGTGATTGTGGCAGAAAACGGAAAAATTTATTTTCAAAAATCCTCCTGCCCCGACGGAGTTTGTGTAGGGAGCGGTGAGCTTTATAAGAACGGTGATTTTGCAGCCTGTCTGCCTGAAAAGGTTATTATAAAAATTTCGGGTGTAAAGGACAAATCACCTGATGCAATAGTTTATTAGATTTGAGGAAAATATGAAAACAAAAACGCAGAAAATTGCACTTCTGGGAATTTTGTCTGCACAGGCACTGGCTCTTGCTTTTCTTGAAAATCTGCTACCTGCCATGCCTTTTCTGCCTCCGGGAGTGAAATTAGGACTTTCAAATATTGTTACGATGTTCACTGCAGGGACAATGGGATTTTTCCCCGCGCTGACAGTGACGCTGATTAAATCTCTTTTTGCCCTTCTCACAAGAGGTGTAACAGCTTTCTTTATGAGTTTCGGCGGAGGCCTTCTCAGCACAATTGCGATGTGCCTTATGATAAGATTCGTGAAAGACAAGGCAGGATACATCGGTGTTGCAGTTGTTTCGTCCCTTTGTCATAATCTGGGACAGTTTATAGTATCAATTATAATCACAAAAACTACGGCTATGATTAACTACGCTCCTGTGCTTCTTCTCAGCGGTGTGGTTATGGGAATAATTACAGGAATAATCCTGAAGGCAGTGATGCCGCTTCTTATGAAGCAATCAAAATATTTCACATAGTGATATTTATAGAAAGGAATGTGGTCTAATGAGTTTTAAAAGACCTGAAGGCGTTCTTAAGGCAGTCAGGCAGGTGCGTGGCGGGGTGCATGTAAAACACCACAAAAACACTGCTGAAATGCCGGTTGTAAGAATGGCACCACCTTCAAAAATCGTACTTCCTATGCAGCAGCATATCGGTGTTCCTTGTGAACCCACCGTTAAGGTCGGAGATATTATCAGTGTAGGACAGGTTGTGGGTGATACAGAAAAATTTGTTTCTGCACCTATTCACGCTTCAATCTCAGGTAAGGTTGTTGCAGTGGGAGATGTAAGTCTTCCCAGCGGTGTTGTAACAAAGGGTGTTACAATTGAGTCAGACGGCGAGATGCGTCAGTGGGAGGGAATCCAGCCCCCCGTCGTTGAAAGCCGTGAAGATTTCATAAAGGCTGTGAGAGCTTCGGGACTTGTAGGTCTCGGTGGCGCAGGTTTCCCCACTCATGTGAAACTTGCTTTCCCCAAAGAGAAAAATATCGATACTCTTATTATCAACGCAGCAGAGTGTGAGCCTTATATTACTGTTGACTACCGTGAATGTCTGGAGAATTCAAAGAACATTATCGGCGGCATTCAGCTTCTTCAGAAATGGCTTGAAATCCCCAATGTAATTATCGCTATTGAGGACAACAAGCCTCAGGCTTTTAAGGCCTTACAGGCGATTGCAGGTGAATTCAAAGTCAAGGATAATGTTAAGCTGATGACTCTTAAATCAGTTTATCCTCAGGGTGCTGAAAAAATGATGGTTCAGTCAGCAACAGGCAGACGCGTTCCTCCCGGAAAGCTTCCTGCAGATGTTGGTTGTGTTGTTATGAACGTTGCAAGTGCTGCGTTTATCGGCAGATATATGAGAACGGGCAGACCTTTAGTCAGCCGTTCAATGACCGTAGACGGTTCAGCAATCGCAGAGCCTAAAAATGTGCGTGTTCCTATCGGTACAAGTATTTCTGAAATTATTGACTTCTGTGGTGGCTTTAAGTCAGAACCCGGAAAAATTCTTTCAGGTGGTCCTATGATGGGTATGGCTGTTTTCGGGGTAGACGTTCCCATGATCAAGAGCAACAACGCAATTCTCGCTTTTGCAAAGGATGACGCAGAGCTCAAAACGGAGCGTGACTGTATCCGTTGCGGCAGATGTGCATCAGCTTGTCCTATGAGCCTTATGCCTACTCTTATTGAGAGATATGCGAAAATCGGCGATGTTGACAGTCTTAATAAAATCGGTATCAACGTATGTATGGAATGCGGCAGCTGTGCATATTCATGCCCTGCAGGTAAACCGCTTGTTCAGTATATGCGTCTTGCAAAATCAGTAGTAAGGGAGGCAGCAAAGAAATGACTCTTGATAAAAAGCTTTTAGTCAGTGCGTCACCGCACGACCATTCAAAAGACACGGTTACAAGAATTATGCTTGATGTTGTAATCGCTCTTGTTCCCTCACTTATTGCGGCAACAATCCTTTTCGGATACAGAACGCTTATTGTTTCTGCAGTATCGGTTGGTGCCTGTATTCTTGCAGAATATGTATCACGCATTGTGATGAAAAGACATCAGACAATCGGTGATCTGAGTGCAATCGTGACAGGTTTGCTTATTGCTTTCAACGTTCCCGTTTCAATGCCTTTGTGGATGGTTGTTCTCGGTGACATTCTTGCAATTGTTGTGGTAAAACAGATGTTCGGCGGCATCGGTATGAACTTTGTAAACCCTGCACTTGCAGCGAGAATTATGCTTATCGCGTCATTCCCCACAGAGATGGGCAAATGGAACGCTCCTCTTTCCTGGAAAACAGAAACAGTTACAACTGCTTCTCCTCTGGGTGCAATCAAAGATATTTACAGAAGCGGCGAAATCACAGCAGAATCATTTGACGGACTTCCTTCGCTTCTTGATATGCTTTTAGGTAAACGCGCAGGTTCACTGGGTGAGGTGTGTGCGATAGCTCTTCTTGCAGGTCTTGTTTATCTTCTTGTAAGAAAGGTTATCAAGCTTACAATTCCGCTTTCATATGTGGGCTCATTTGCAGTAATTATGTTCATAGCAGGTGATTTCAATATTAAGTTCCTAGCTTATGAAATTCTTGCAGGTGGTCTTCTTCTTGGTGCAATCTTTATGGCAACAGACTACACAACATCTCCCATAAACTTCAAGGGTCAGATAATTTTCGGTGTAGGCTGCGGTGTTATAACTGCACTCATCAGACTTTTCGGCAATCTTCCCGAGGGTGTGTCTTTTGCGATTATCATTATGAACATTCTTGTTCCTCATATTGAAAACCTTACAACTCCCAAGCCTTTCGGCACAGTCAAGGAGAAAAAGGCGAAAAAGGAGGCTGAAGCATAATGAAAAAATTCAGTTTCAAGGAAGTTGCGCTTCCTGCAATAATTCTTTTTCTTATCGCAGCAATCTGTACAGCAATTCTCGCAGTGACAAACTCAGTCACAGCTCCGAAAATTGCCGAAAACAATGCCCTTGCCGAAATCGAAGCAAGACAGCTTGTTTTTGCTGACGCTGATTCTTTCTCAGATGTGAAGACAGTCGGCGAAGTAACATATGTTGATGCACTCGATAAAGACGGCAAAGTAATCGGTTATGTTTTCACAACGGCTTCAAAGGGTTACGGCGGTGAAATCAAGGTTATGACAGGTATCGGCGCTGACGGTAATGTTACAGGTATGAAAATTCTTGCCATTGAAGAAACGGCAGGTCTCGGTATGAACGCTAAAAAAGATGAATTCAGAAACCAGTATGTAGGAAACAGCGGTGAATTCACAGTTGTCAAATCAGATGCAGGAGAAAATGAGATTCAGGCACTTACAGGTGCTACAATCACAACTCAGGCAGTGACAGATGCAGTGAACGCTGCAGTAGAAACATTCAAAACAGTGACAGGAGGGGATAAATAATGGCAGAGAAAAAATCTCTCATGAAAGAGCTGATAAAAGGCTTTCTCGATGAAAACCCGGTTCTTCGCTTAGTTCTCGGTACTTGTCCCACTCTTGCTGTTTCAACATCAGTTGAAAGTGCAGTCGGTATGGGTCTTGCTGCATCAATTGTTCTTATCTGTTCAAACGTTGTAATTTCTGCCCTCAGAAAGATTATTCCTTCAAAGGTCAGAATTCCTGCTTACATCGTGGTTATCGCATCTTTCGTTACAATTGTTCAGATGCTGGTAAAAGCTTTTACTCCGTCACTTGACGAGCAGCTTGGTGTTTATCTTCCGCTTATTGTTGTTAACTGTATTATTCTTGGCAGAGCAGAAGCCTTTGCAGGTAAAAACAGTGTTCTTGCTTCAGCAGTTGACGGCCTTGGAATGGGCATAGGATTTACAATTGCTTTGTTCCTGATGGGCTTTATCAGAGAATTTTTCGGAACGGGCACAATCACAATCAGTCTTATTAACGGAGGTCAGCCTCTGTGGAATTCAGTGTTTGGTGAAAACCCCATTCTTATTTTCATTCTTGCTCCCGGCGGTTTCTTTGTGTTTGGTATGCTCATTATGGCTGCCAACAAAATCGCAGAGAAAAAAGGTAAGGAAAAAGCTCAGCTTCATTCATGCAAGGCGTGTCCTATGTTTGCAACCTGCACAGCCCAGGAAAAGGAGGAGTGTGACAGATGACTACTTTAAAACCTTTACTTGCGATTCTGCTTACTGCAATCCTTACACAGAACTTTGTTCTTGCTAAATTCCTCGGCATCTGCCCCTTCCTCGGCGTTTCAAAGAAAACAAAAACTGCTACGGGTATGGGACTTGCAGTTATCTTTGTTATGGTGCTTTCAACAGCCGTAACATATCCTATCAACAATCTTCTTGTAAAGCACGGTCTTGAATATCTCCAGACTATCGTATTTATTCTTGTTATTGCGGCACTTGTTCAGCTTGTTGAAATCGTTCTGAAGAAATATATGCCTCCTCTTTATAATTCACTGGGCATTTATCTTCCTCTTATTACTACAAACTGTGCAGTTCTGGGTGTTGTTCTTCTCAACATCGACAACGGCTACGGTTTTGCGCAGTCAATGATTAACTCTCTCGGCGGCGGTATCGGTTTCCTTGTAGCTATGGTAATGTTTTCAGGCGTCCGCGAGAGAATGGAATCAAGTGATATTCCTGAAAGCCTTAAGGGTCTGCCCATAACTCTTGTAGCAGCAGCCCTCGTTTCAATGTCTTTCCTCGGCTTTGCAGGACTTGTAGACAATCTTTTCGCTTAAGGAGGTAACAGAATGAGTCCAATAGTTATTGCAATTATCATTGTTGCCTCAATCGGTCTTATTGCCGGTCTCGGCCTTGCAATTGCGTCAATTGTTATGGCTGTGCCCGTTGACGAAAAGGCTGAAAAAATCAGAGAATGTCTTCCCGGCGCCAACTGCGGTGCCTGTGGATTCTCAGGTTGTGACGGTTATGCTGCTGCTCTTTCAAAGGGCGAAACAACGGAAACAAATCTCTGTTCTCCCGGTGGCAGTGAGGTGTCGGCTCAGATTGCGGAAATCACCGGCCTTGCTGCAGGTATAGTTGACCCGAAAGCTGCAATCGTGCTTTGTCAGGGAAGCTGCGGAAACTGTGACACAAAGCTTGACTATGTGGGTGTGCAGAGCTGTAAAATGGCAGAACAGCTTTTCGGCGGTCCCAAAAAATGTCAGTACGGTTGTATCGGCTTCGGCGACTGCGTAGTGGCTTGTCCCTATAACGCAATTAAAATCTGTGACGGTGTGGCAAGAATCGACCCCACATTGTGTCGTGCCTGTGGAATGTGCATTAACACTTGTCCCAAACACCTTATTGAGCTTATGCCTGTTCATCAGGAAAAAGCTGCTGTTCTCTGTAAGAACGGTGACAAGGGTGCTATGACAAGAAAGGAATGTAAAACAGGCTGTATCGGTTGTATGAAATGTGCAAAGGCCTGTGAGGTCGGTGCGGTTACTGTTGAAGGCAACCGTGCGCACGTTGACTATGACAAGTGCACAGGCTGCGGTAAATGTACAGAAGTTTGTCCCGTTAAGTGTATAACACTTGTGAATCTGGGATGAAATACAAATGTGTGATTTTTGACCTTGACGGAACGCTTCTTGACACGCTGGAGGACCTTGCTGACAGTGTGAACGAAATGCTTGAAAAATTTTCCTGCCCCGCAAGAAGTTATGAGGAAATAAGACAGTTTGTGGGAAACGGAATGAGAAAACTTGTAGAAAGAAGCCTTCCCGGAAAATTCCGAGAAGACGACACGGAGTCGGCATATGATTGTTTCAGAAAGTGTTACGGCAGAAATATGCAGAACAAAACCCGCCCGTATGAGGGGATTATTCAGTGCCTTGAGGAGCTGAATGATTTGGGTATAAAAACTGTTGTCACATCAAATAAAAATGATGATGCAGTTAAAAATCTCTGCAGAATATATTTCGGTGAGCTTATAACTCTTGCAGTTGGTGCCAAAGAGGGATGTCCTTCAAAACCTGACCCCGGAATGGTTTTTTCAGCTATGAAGGAACTGGGACTGAACAGAGAAGATTGTATTTTTGTGGGTGATTCCGACACAGACATACTCACTGCCCATAATGCAGGGCTGAAAGCAATCGGCGTTCTCTGGGGATTCCGTGACAGGGTTGTTCTTGAAAAATCAGGTGCAGATTTTATAGTATCGTCTGCGTCTGAGATAGTGAAAACCATTAATGCCTGATTTTTAATTTGTTTTTACTTTTTATAATTTATATTCTATTGACAAAAATTCAATTTTGTAGTAGATTTATAGTGTTCTAATAATATTTTTGAAAGGGGAACAAATCCAATGAAAAAGTTTTTAGCACTTCTCATGGCTCTTGTTATGCTCGTATGTTTCGCAGCATGTGGCGGTAACGGTGACGGAGAAGAAACAACAACAAATCCTGAAGTTACAACAGAAGCTCCCGTAAACGGTGAAGATGTAACAGAAGACGCTGAAACTCCCACAGAAGCTGTAACAGATGAAAACGGTGAAGAAGTTACAGACGAAGAAGGCGAAGTTGTAACAGAAGAAGTTACAGAAGAAGAAACAGAAGAAGACAAAACTGAAAAGCCCACAAAGAACGAAGGCACAAAGCCTGTTTCACAGTGGACAAAGCAGGAAATCCTTGACTTCTACAACAAGGCTGTTGTAGCAACAGACAAGAAGGCTCCTCAGGGTCAGTCAAAGATGGTTCTCGGTTACGGCGGTAAAATCACTGCAGACGGCGGTCTCGGCAGCGTTCTCGGCATCGTATCTCCCATCATCGACGATACTCTTAAGAGAAACTCATCTTCAACATCTAACATTCCCGGTTACGGTGAAATCAAGATGTCAGACATCAAGGACATCAAGGCTTCAGAAAAGAACGGCGTTATCACAGTTGAAATCGTAGGTAAAGAGCAGACAGACGGCCCCACAGCTGACGGTTCACAGGGTCCTGTTGGTCGCGTTATCGGTACTCTCGGTAACATCGACGGTGCTCTCAACGAGCTCGGCGCTGAAATCTCAAGAGGTAAGGATACAGTTACTCTTACTTACACAGACGTAACAGTTAAAGCTAACATCAACGCTAAAACAGGTATCATCGAAAGCGGTAAGTGGCACTATCTTGTAAACATCCTCGTTAAGGATGCTGACATCAAGCTTGTTGTTAAACTTGGCGTTAAGAACCTTAAAGCAGCTGTTGACTATACAGTTACATTCTAAGATTTCTTAATATTTTAACCTGAAAAAGCTGTACCCTTTCCGGGTGCAGCTTTTGTTTTTGTATTTTCAGATTTACGCCGACACAATATGTTGTGGATTTGTGCAGAATAACTATTAAAAAAAGTAAAAAAATGTAAACATTTTATAAAAGACTTGATTTTTTGTAATTTTTTTGTTACTATTATAAGGCACGGAATATCGGTACAAAGACAAAATGTACGGAGGGAAAAGAAACAGTGAATAAAGCAAAAAGACTTTTAAGTGTTCTTCTTGCAGTTCTGACACTTATTCTCAGTGTTGGTATTGTCAATGCTTTCGCGGCTGCCAAGGGCGATGTCAATGGCGACAGCGATGTGACTGTCAGCGATGCTATGATAGTTTTCAACCATCTTTCAGGCAAAAGCACATTGACTGCGGAAGAAGAGAAAAAAGCTGATGTTAATTCTGACGGTAATGTAGATGTAGCTGATGCTATGAAAATTTATAATATTATCCTCGGTAAGGATGAAGAAAAGTCAGAAAAAGAAGGCGTTTTCAAAATCACAACATACGGCTGGGGTCACGACATTGGTATGAGCCAGAACGGTGCTAACCTTTATGCAAAAAATGAAGACGCTACATATGAATGGATTCTCAATCATTATTATCCCGGTACAACACTGGTTGAAGAAGATACAAACGCTCCCGAAAAGGTTAAGTATAACGGCAAGGAATATTCTTTGAGAGACTATCTTGCAGGTGCTCTTTATGCTGAAATGGGTCCCTCATTCCAGACAGAGGCTCTCAAGGCACAGTGCGTTGCTATCTATACCTACGGTAAATACCACAATAATTTCGGTAAAAACTTTGTTGCAAATGATCACGCTATGAAGTCTGATGTTAAACTCGCACTGAGAAACGGCGTTATCTATGATATTGTTGATGAGGTTATGGGTCAGTATCTGACATATAACGACAAGGTTGCACTTACTGTTTATTCTGCAACTTCAGCAGGTACAACGGCTGCTTGTTCAGATATCTGGGTTCAGGATCTTCCCTATCTTACAAGAGTTGAAAGTAAATATGACAATACAGTTTCAGGCTACGAAAAGATAGTGACTTACAGTGCTGACGAAATGAGATATAAGCTTGAAAACGCTTTTGATGTGAAGCTTTCTTCAAACCCTGAAAATTGGATTCAGGTTATCTCGCACGATAAGGCAATCGACGAAAACATCGGACATGCTCTGAATGTTTCCATCGACGGACAGAAGACAGTAAAGGGCGCAAGACTTTATGAAGTGCTCGGTCTGCGTTCACCTTGTTACACAGTTGAGTATGTTTAAAGTTTCTGCATCAATACCTTCAGGTATTGATGCAGTTTTTATTCTAAGATGATTGAAAAAATAAAAAAAGTGTGATAGAATATTTTATATAATAATATGGCAAGGAGAAAGAATATGGCACAGCTTAAAATGTATTGGAAAAGGCAGAAACCTGAACCTGTAAAGCTCCCTGAAGGCTTTACCGTTTCTAATTATAAGGACGAAAGCGATATCCCTGCGTGGATTGAAATCTGTAAAAACGGTCTTGTCGGCGAAGATGCAACTGAGAAGAATTTTCAGGATGCAATTTTCGGATGCGACGACCTTATCCCCGAAAAAGACCTTTTCTTTATCGACTTTGAGGGTGAACACGTGGCAACAACTGCAGTAATTCATCATCCTGATAAGAATATCGGTCATGTTCATATGGTGTCTGTAAGAAGTGATATGAGAGGCAGAGGTCTCGGTAATGTTCTTAATCAGATTGCCGTAAACAAGCTTTATAATGACGGTTGTGACTACGCTTTCCTTACAACTGATGAATGGAGAAAAGCAGCAGTAAGAAGCTACCTTTCATACGGCTTCCAGCCCGTTGAATATGATGAAGGAATGTATGACCGTTGGGTAGCTGTTATGAAAGAATACGGTATCAAGGAACTTGAAATGCTCAAGGAAGAAGACGCAAGTCATCATTGTTATATCAGATTGGAGGACTGAAAATGAGTAAGAAAATTAAAGTCGGTATAGTCGGCGCAAGAGGCAAATGTATGATTATGGGTCTGCAGAATTGTGAAAATGTTGAAATCACAGCAATCTGCGACCTTGACGAAACAGTTCTTAAAGAAATTTCTGAAACATACAACATCCCGAAAACATACAGAATCTATGACGATATGCTCGAAAGCGATATCGACGCAGTTATTATTGCAACACCCATGCAGTACCACGTTATGCAGACACTTGCTGCTCTTGAGGCAGGAAAGCACGTAATGAGTGAAGTTACTGCAGGTGTTACAATGGATGAACTTCACTGGCTCGTTGAGGCAGTTGAAAAGAGCGGAAAGACATATATGATGGCAGAAAACTACTGCTATTCACCTCAGGCACAGATGATAAGAAATATGTCAGAGGCAGGTCTTTTCGGTAAGCTTTATTACGCAGAGGGCGAATATCTCCACGACATCAAAGACCTTGCAGTTTATAAAAACGGCAAGACTTCATGGAGAAGTTATTGGCAGCTGGGCACAAGAGGTTGCTTCTATCCCACACACTCTCTCGGCCCCGTTATGAAATGCTTCCCTGCAGGAAAGAGAATCACATCGGTTTCATCTTTCGGTACAGGCAGCTTCACAGCACCTCAGTTTAATCAGGATGACACAACAGTTACAATGTGCACCCTTGATGGCGGTGAGCTTGTAAAGGTACGCGTTGACTGCATTTCAAACAGACCTCACAATATGAACTATTATCTTCTTCAGGGTACAAACGGAGCCTATGAAGCACCGAGAGGTCTCGGCGATGTTCATAAGGTACATATCAAACCTGAAGACGCTGTATACGGCTACAAGCAGGAGTGGCAGCCCCTTAAAGAATATGAGGGTCTGTACCTTCCCGAAAGATACAAGACAGCAACAGAGGAGCAGAGAAAGACAGGCCATGAGGGCGGCGACTTCTTCATTGTAAAGGATTTCATTGACGCAGTTGCCAACGGCACAAAACCCTATGTTGATGTTTACGATGCAGCAGAGTGGAGTGCAGTTGCTCTTCTTTCAAATATTTCTGTTCAGAACGGTGGCAAGGCTCTTGATATGCCTAACTTCAGAAAGAATCAGAAAGTATAACAAACGGCGCTGTCTGTATATTGACTTTTGGCGGTATTTGGATTAAGATATTAATGTAGAATAATAAAATTTCGGAGGGAAAACGGACAACTTGAAATTCTTCAGGGTGTAGGTTTTCTCTTCGTTTTTTCAGGAGGATATGATATGGAAAAATATATTCTCTCCCTCGACCAGGGAACAACAAGTTCAAGGGCAGTTGCTTTTGATAAATACGGCAGAATTGCCGCAAAGGCACAGAAGGAATTCAATCAGATTTATCCGAATTCAGGATGGGTTGAACACGACCCTATGGAAATCCTTTACAGTCAGTTCAACTCAATAACTCAGCTTTTCGCTCAGTCTGATGTGGAGCCTTCGCAGATTGCTGCTATCGGCATTACAAACCAGCGCGAAACTACAATTGTGTGGGATAAAAACACAGGTAAACCCGTTTATAACGCAATTGTGTGGCAGTGTCGAAGAACGGCAAAAATGTGCGAGGAGCTTAAAGCAAGAGGTCTTGAGGAATATGTAAAGGAAAAGACGGGTCTGCTTATTGACGCTTACTTTTCAGGCACAAAAATCAGATGGATTTTAGACAATGTTCCGGGCGCAAGAGAAGCTGCTGAAAGAGGAGATCTGCTTTTCGGAACAGTTGATACATGGCTTATCTGGAAGCTTACGGGCTGTCATGTTACGGACTACTCAAACGCATCAAGAACAATGCTTTTTGATGTTGATAAGCTTTGCTGGGACGAAAAACTCTGCAGTGAACTCGGAGTGCCTATGAGTATGCTTCCCGAGGTAAGACCTTCAAGCGAAATTTACGGCTATGTTTCAGAGGGCATTTTAGGTCTTGAAGATTTGGCAGGAGTTCCCGTTTCAAGTTCAATCGGCGACCAACCTGCAGCCCTTTACGGTCAGGCTTGTTTCGAGAAAGGTCAGGCTAAAAATACATACGGTACAGGTTGTTTCCTTCTTATGAACACAGGTGAAACAAGAGTTCGTTCAAAAAATAATCTTGTTTCAGGTGTTGCGTGGGGTATCGGAGACAAAGTTACATATTCTATTGAGGGTAGTGCTTTCAATGCAGGGTCAGTTATCAAATGGCTTCGCGATGAAGTCCGTCTGATTGATACTGCTCCCCGTGTTGACGAACTTGCCGAAAGTGTTGAAGATGCAAACGGAGTTTATTTTGTTCCTGCATTTACAGGTCTCGGTGCACCTTATTGGGATATGTACGCAAGAGGCTGTATGATGGGTCTTACACGCGGTGCAAACAGAGCGCATATTGCCCGTGCATGTCTTGAGAGCATCGCTTTTCAGATGACAGACTTGCTTGAAGCTATGAACGCAGACTCAGGAATCGAGCTTTCTTCACTTCGTGTTGACGGTGGCGCATCAGTCAGCAACATAATGATGCAGATTCAGTCAAATATGATAAGAACACCTGTTGACCGTCCGAAAATGGTTGAAACGACGGCTCTCGGTGCAGCTTTTCTTGCAGGTCTTGCAGTAGGATATTGGAAAGACGAAACGGAACTTGCTTCTCTCAGAGAGGTTGACAGAATATTCACACCTGAAATGGATATGGACAGCCGTAATAAGCTGTACGCAGGTTGGAAGAAAGCAGTCAAACGCTCTATGGACTGGGAAGAACAGGAATAAGAAATTAATCTGGAAGGAGTAAAAATATATGGGAAAAGTAATTCTTGATTGGAAAACGGCTCAGGATTTTATCACTGACGCATTTGTGGGAGCAGGTGTTCCCAGAGAGGATGCAGAAATCTGTACAGATGTCCTTCTCGAATCAGACAGAAGAGGTATTGAATCACACGGTTGTAACAGATTCAAGCCTATCTACATCGACAGAATCAACTGGGGTATCCAGAATCCCGTGACAAACTTTGAAATTATCAAAGAAACACCTACAACTGCTGTTGTTGACGGTCACGACGGTATGGGTCAGGTTATCGGCCACAAGGCTATGTCACTTGCTATTAAAAAGGCTAAAGAATACGGTATGGGTATGGTAGTTGTGCGTAACTCCTGCCACTACGGTATTGCAGGTTACTATACAACTATGGCAACAAAAGCAGGTTGTATCGGTATGACGGGTACAAACGCCCGTCCTTCAGTTGCCCCCACACACGGCGTTGAGGGTATGTTCGGTACAAACCCCTTCACAATCGGTGTTCCCACAGATGAAGAGTTTGACTTCAACTTTGACTGCGCAACTTCAATCACTCAGAACGGCAAGGTTGAGTATTATGAGAGAATCGGCGAAGATGTTCACCCCGGTACAATCATCGGTATTGACGGTGAGCCTGTTGAGGGTGATGCAGGTGTGGCACTTAAGAAAATCCGTAACGGTACTGCTGCGCTTACAACTCTCGGCGGTATCGGTGAGGCTCTCGGCGGATATAAAGGTTACGGCTTTGCTCTTGCTGTTGAATTCTTCTCATCAGTTCTTCAGGATGGCGACTACGGTAAGTCACTTGACGGTGTAGGAGAAAACGGTGAAAAAGTTCCCTATCATCTCGGTCACTTCTTTATTGCAATCGACACAGACCACTTCCTCGGGGAAGAGCTTTGCAGAAAAAAGGCGGGAGATATCATCCGTTCAATCAGAGCTTCAAAGAAGGCTCCCGGTCAGGACAGAATTTACACAGCAGGGGAAAAGGAATACGAAATCTGGCAGGAAAGAAAAGATTCAGGTGTTCCCATCAATGAATCAGTTCAGAAAGAAATGTCAAAGGTACGCGACGATTTAGGTCTCGACTATAAATTCCCCTGGGAATGAGGTAATAAAAATGGATTATGCAAAGAAAGCCCTTGAATGTCATTATGAGTGGCAGGGCAAAATTGAAGTTAACGCAAGAGCAAAGGTGAATGATAAGGAGTCACTTTCTCTTGCATATACACCCGGCGTTGCACAGCCTTGTCTTGAAATCAACAAGGATTACAGCAAGAGCTATGAGCTTACACGCCGTCACAACCTTGTTGCAGTTATCACAGACGGTACTGCAGTTCTTGGTCTCGGTGACATCGGTCCCGAAGCGGGTATGCCCGTTATGGAAGGCAAATGCGTTCTTTTCAAGGAGTTTGCAGGTGTTGACGCATTCCCTCTCTGCATCCGTTCAAAGGATGTTGACGAAATCGTAAATACAATCGCACTTCTTGCAGGTTCCTTCGGTGGCATCAATCTTGAGGATATTGCGGCACCCCGTTGCTTCGAAATTGAAAGAAAACTCAAGGAAAGAGAAGATGTTGATATCCCTGTTTTCCACGATGACCAGCACGGTACAGCAATTGTCTGCTCAGCAGCACTTATGAATGCTCTGAAATGCGTTGGCAAAAAAGTTGAAGACGCGACAGTTGTAATCAACGGTGCAGGTTCAGCAGGTATTGCGATTGCAAAACTCTTCATTCAGGTCGGAGTTAAAAATGTTATTATGTGCGACCGTTTCGGTATTGTATGCAAGGGCAAAGAAGGTATGACCTCTGCTCAGGAAGAAATGGCAGAAATTTCTAACAAGGATAATATTGACGGTACACTTGCAGATGCACTTAAGGGTGCAGATGTGCTCGTTGGTGTTTCAGCACCCGGTTGCGTTTCTCAGGATATGATTAAATCAATGGCAAAAGATGCAATTGTTATGGCTATGGCTAACCCCGTGCCTGAAATTATGCCTGATGAAGCAAAGGCAGCAGGTGCGGCAGTTGTTGGTACCGGCAGAAGCGACTATCCAAACCAGATTAACAATGTTCTTGCTTTCCCCGGAATTTTCCGCGGTGCACTTGATGTAAGAGCAAGTGATATCAATGAGGAAATGAAAATCGCAGCAGCAAAGGCTATCGCATCTCTTGTTTCAGACGAAGAGCTTTGTCCCGAATATATCATTCCCAAAGCTTTTGATGAAAGAGTGGGCAAAACAGTTGCAGCAGCAGTTGCAGAAGCTGCAAGAAAAACAGGCGTAGCAAGAATCTGAACGAAAAACTGAAAGTTAAAAAATTACTACCCAAGAAATTCTAAAATTTCTTGGGTAGTTTCTTTATCTTACTATGAAATAAATCAGAACAATCTGTGCAATCAATATTGCAGGTATGCCGAATTTGAAAGATTTTTTCTTTGTCTTATGTCTGAATGTGTACATTCCTGCAAGGGCACCCACAGAGCCACCGATTGCTGCAAGAATGAACAGCGTTTTTTCAGGTATCCTCCACTTGCTTTTCTTGGCTTTTGTTTTGTCGATTGCAAAGATTATGAAAGTAATAAGATTGATGAGGACTAAATAAATTATGAAAAATTTTTCCATTACTGTTTTACCACAAAGCTATATGTTGTAAAGGGGTCTTTTGTCTCATAAACAAAGCTGAAGCCGTATGTTCCGTCATCGTTGTAGAATACAGAATATCCGTCATATCCGTTAGATGAAGCAAGATTCACTTTTTCGCCGTTCATATAAATTTCGGGACATTCAAGGTTTGTAAATCCGTCAACTCTTACTGCAATATTATTTCTGCCGCCTGAGATTGAGAAAGCAGCTTCATTGTTTTCGGCAATAACGGTGGGAACGAGTTTATCTTCTTTCACAGTGCCTTTTGTCGCTGTAACTGTCACAGGGTTGAGAGCACTGTCTTCACGGACAGCCTGTACCTGAGCATCAGTTTCTTCATATCCTACACCCCAAGGGAGAAGGACGATATTCATTTTGATTGAGTCTCCTGCTTTGAAAGATACCTTTCCTGCATCAAGAGTGAGAACACCTGCAGATTTTTCTGTTGTGGATTCTTCTCGGAACATAAGCGGGAGATTGCTCTTTTCACCGCCGATAATCACTTCACTGTCGCGTACAACAAGACCAAAGTTGCATCCGAAACGCTCATCAATCTGATGCTTTGTATCGTCTGTGACATCGTAGAAGCTGAAGTAGGGTGACTCGTTACCGAGTGTATAATATTTTGTTGCAACGCCGGAATTTACATCTACGCTGACAGGCTTGTTGTTTTCATCAAGGTAACCTGCTTTATCATACTGGACATATCTTCCGTCGAAATAGAACAGGTCAAAGTCTCTTCTGAAGTTCGCAAAATTCACATCGCGCAGGAAATTGATTTCGAGAGTATAGTATGTTCTGTTTTCATCTGTCTGGGGGAATTCCACATGACGGAGAGTGTATTCGTAAGAGCCGCAGTCTGAAATGTAATTCTGAGTGATATCTGAATATGTCTGACCTACCGATGCGATGTCTGCACTGACATATTCGCTGAGGATTGTGTCTTTATCAAAAAGACCAAGTGCTTTTGGCGTGTAATTTACAAATTTCAAAATGCCTACGGAGTTGAACTGAGGCTGTTCGGGCCAGATGTTACCGCTTCTTGTTCTGAAGTCAGGAAGAAGCCAACCGTCTTTCCCAAAAACAAAGTAAGGTGCAATACAGTTGGATTCAGTTGTGCCCGTTGAAAGGTGATAGTATGAAACATGGAATTCGATTGCCGAAAGCTGTTTGAGAGGGAATTTACCCCAGTTCTGATAGAGGTTAAGAAGTGTGAAAGAAAGAGTTTCGTTTGCTTTGATTGAAACGGGGAAGAAGCTGTCGCCGTACTGATAGTCTTTTACGCTGTAAAAGGGTTCGCCGCCGTCTCCCTGGAAGTTTTTGCACACCTCCACATCAATGGGGACAAGTACACCTTTGTCATCGAGTATTGCACCTGCTTCAAGGCAACCGTTTGTGCCGAACATTCTGATATAGAAAGTTCTGTCCTTATCGTCAGAGGTGATTGTGATGGGAGCTTTGAACTGTCTTTCAGGGTTGTTGTAAGCAGTTGTGAAATCTGTACCGTTCATTGTGAACAGATAACAACCACGAAGAGCGTCGTAGCCTACAAATCTTGCACCTGCGTCTGTGCCGTCAACAGTGATTCCCGAAAGAGGATTTCTTTCAAGATAAGCCTCTTTTTGGATATTCTCAAAAGAATGAGTTTTGTCTGTATAAATTCTTGTGCCGAAAGTTACATTGTCAAGAGGCTGTGAGCCAGTTTCATCATATTTGTTGATGCCGGTTCTTTCTGTGTAATTGGCAACCTGCTTGAAAACATAGTAGCCGTCTTCAAGGGTAAGTGAAATTGATTTCACAGAGCCGTCAGAGGGGATAATAAAACCTACAATACCTACATCTTTAATATCAAAGGCAAGGTATTCAAGTGAGTCTGTTTCTCCCGCTGTGTTGTCAAAAACTACGCCGCCGGCTTTAGCCTGGAAGGAAACCACAGTGTCTGCGGGAATTCTTACAATGCTGCCGAATTCTTTCAGATCTATTGTGGCATCTGTTGCCATAAGTGTCGTCTGGTTGTAAAGTCTGTCGCCGTAAAGGTGATATGTTTTATCAACCTTGAAAAGGTCAGATTTTCCGTCGAAATCTCTTATATGGCAATCATAATAATATTCACCGAGTCTTATTGTGTTGACTCTGCCTTCTACTGAAGAGTCGGAAGAATAATATGTTTTGCCGTCAACTGTGGTGAAATATGTATCAAAGCTGTCTGCAATATAAACATTTCCATCAAGGTCAGTGAGAGTTGCAGAGTTTGTTTTTGTAAGGGAATGAGTGAAAATCATCTGAGAGTTTTTCATCTCATATGCACTTCTGTCAGGGTTTGTATATTTTGCCTGAGCCTGATTCTTTACTTCATTAGCAAATTTAATTGACTGTGCCATATTGGTCTGTCCGTCAATGTTGTTTACAATTTCAGTTTCCTCTTTATCGGGATCTGAGATTTCACCAAAGTCACCATAACTTATTCCGCAGAAAATAAACTGCAGAAAAGAAAGTATGGTTGCGATTACTTTTGTAATGGTACTCATAAAAACACCTCTTTCTGTTTTATGAAAATATTTTAATACAATATGGAAATAAAGTCAAACTAATTGTGTGTTTTATATAAATTTATCGAAATACGATAAAAATATATTGACAAACGCAAAAATCAAAGCTATAATGATGCTGTAAAATACATTTTGTTCGGAGGAAAAGATTATGTTTAAAGTTTCGAATAAAGTATCGATAAATCTTTCTGTTGCAGTGTCTGTTCTGTTTTTTGCTGCGTGTGCAGCAGGGCTTTTTGTGGCTCCTGCTCTTGTAAACAGTCTTATTGACGCGCAGGATGTTATCGGAGGCCTGACAGAAATTACACAAACGGGAAGAATTTTTGTACATATTGCATCTTACCTTATTCTTGCAGTTTTCATTGTTGCAGACATTTTTTTGTTCTTCCTTCTTTTGAGAGTAAAAAAGGGTCTGGTGTTTACGGACATCACGGTTTCGCTTATCCGCAGGGTTTCCTGGTGTTGTTTTGCCGTGTGTTTTCTGTTTGCATTTTTAGGAATTTATTTTCAGCTCAGTTTTATCGTGGCTTTCTTAGGTACATTTCTCGGAGTCTGTCTGAGAGTGATTAAAAATGTTATTGCGGAAGCAGTGGAAATCAAAAATGAAGACGACCTGACAATATAAGACGGAGAAAGAAAAATGATAGTTATAAATCTTGATGTAATGATGGCGAAAAGAAAAATGTCGCTGAATGAGCTCTCTGAAAAAGTGGGAATAACTCTTGCAAATCTTTCTGTCCTTAAAAACAACAAAGCGAAGGCAATAAGATTTTCAACCCTTGATGCAATCTGTAAGGCGCTTGATTGCAGAGTTGAGGATATTATTGAATATGTGGAAGAGTGATATGAAAAAAGTAAAAAGGAAAGCTCTGTTTTTTCTGATTCCGTTATTCGTTTTGCAATACGCACTTCTCAGTGTATCGACGGGATCTTTCTACGGCTTTGTTTTTCTTCAGGTGTTGGATCTTTTTGAAACAGAAAATTCATCGGGCACCACTGTAACTGAAATCCACAAGGATTGTTACATCGAAAATCTCGACAACAAAATGCAAAGCATCTACTATTATGCCGACGGTGACAAGAATAATAAAAATTATATTGTTGAAGAATGGGAAGATGTTAAAAAGTATGCAACCAACGGAAAAGATACAGTTGCTTTCCACTGCGTTTACGATAACCTTTCTGATGAAGAGGATAAATTTGTCATATTCAATACTGCAGAGGAAACGGAAATCATCTTTGATACCCAGAGAGAGTTTGCGGAATTTTGCAAGGAAGAAAATATTGTTTTTTCGGAATGGAAAAGGGGAGACGAAAAGCCTTTTGAAATAATAAATCTTGGCAACGGCTGGAAGCTCTATGACTTTGATGACAACTTTAACACAGACCAGATTCTGAAAGGTTATGAGGTTGTGTATGAGGGTCATGTATCAGATGTTACAAAAGAAAAAGACGAAAAAGTCAGCTTCAGACTTATTGTGCCGTATTATAATGATTTTGAGTTTTCTTCTTCAAACGAGGGTCTTGATTTTAAAAAAGACGAGTCTTATACAATTAAAGGCGAATTCTTCACAACCATGGAAATATGCTATGACGAGATTCTGATACTGAATACGAAAACAGATACCGTTACTGTAAAAGGAGAATAGATATGAAAAAACTTATTTGGGTTTTAGTGCCGATATTGGTCATAGCACTTGCAGGATATTTTGGTTTTGACTACCTGTCATACTTTACTAATCCTATACTCAAAGAACTGCCCATTTACAGAAGCAAGGAAATTTATTCCTATGGATTCTGGCAGGATTACACGGACTATGGAAAATATTTTTATAAAAATGTTTCCGAAGAAGATATGGAGTCGGCGGAATCCTTCAAAAAAGTGACCAAAGAAGATGCAGAAGAAATTTTCAAATATATTGACGGATATGAATCGTTTATCAATAACTTCGGTTCGGATGGCATTGAGAGTATAAAAGAAGTTTTCGATTTCGATAAATCCGTTATTGATACGGGTGATTATTATTACATTTCAAACGGTAATAGTTACACATTCTTCTGTATGTATTATTTTGATACGGATTCACAGATACTATATTATTTTTACAACGATATATAAAATTTATCCCCACCGCTGATGCGATGGGGATTTTTCACTTAAATTATTTCGGATAAAATTGTGTTGGAAAGGAGAAAGCCCTGCCTTGTAAAGAACAGATTTTCTCCGTCATATTCCATCAGCTTAATATTGATGAATTTCTGCGAATTTTCCAGAAGCTTTTTGAATTTTTCTTCCCCGAATTTTTGGGAGATTTCTTTTTTGGAAACGCCCTTTGTCAGTCTCAGCTTCAGCATTGAAAATTCTTCAAAGCTTCCGCCGTCACCGTCGGGAATATATTCTGTGGGATTTTTCAGATATTCTTCAAAGTTTCTTTCGTGATAGAATCTTTTTCCGTCAAGATAAGAATGTGCGGCAGGACCAAGGCCCAGATATTCTTCTGAATTCCAATATTTTAAATTGTGTTTGCTTTCATAATTTTCTTTTGAAAAGTTGGAAATTTCATATTGGTGAAATCCTGCTTTTTCAAGATATTCACAAGTAAATTCATACATATCGCAGACAGTGTCCTCGTCGGGGAGAGGCAGAGTGTCTCTGCGTCTGAAAAAGAGTGTATTTTCCTCGATTTTCAGGATATATGCGCTGATGTGCTTTGCCCCTGAATTCACGACGAAAGTGAGCGTTTCTTCAAGGCTTTCTGTTGTTTGTCCGGGGACACCCAGCATAACATCCAGTGATATGTTTTCTGTTTCGTATTTTTTGCAAAACTCAATTGCTTCTTTTACTTTCTCCGTATCTGAATGTCTGCCGAGAAGTTTTCTCTCTTCATTAATTGCCGATTGAAGCCCCACTGAAATTCTGTTTACTCCGATTTCTGAAAGAGTTTTGATTAACTCTTCATCACAGCTTGAGGGATTGACTTCCACAGTGATTTCACCCTCTGAAAAATGAAACTGTTTTTTTGCGCTTTCAATGAGTTTTCTCAGTCTTTCTTTGCCGAAAACCGAAGGTGTTCCGCCGCCTAAATAGATAGTGTCGGCAGATATATTTTTGTGAGAAGAAATTTCTCTTATCAATGCGTCAAGGTACAAATCCTTCTTTTCTTCCGTGCCCCTCATAGAATAAAAGTCGCAGTAGGGACACTTGCTCTGACAGAAAGGAATGTGAATATAAACACCTTTTTTCATCATGAGAGTTTTATTCCTTTGATTTTCTGATTTCTCAGACCAAGAACGAGCATATCGTTATAAATTGCAGGTGAAGCTTCGATGAGACTGCCGGGAGTGATTTTTCTGATAAGCTCACCTGTTTTTGCGTCAAGCATAACAAGTTCGCCTGATACATCCGCATTGATTACAACGCTGTTTCCGTCTGCACCTGTCACAACAACCGGTGAAGACCAGGTGTAATTTGTGCCGTCATAGAACCATACCTGTTCACCCGTGTCTTTTCTGAGTGCAGCCACACCGCCGCGGTATCTGTCGGGGAAATGTGCAAGGGGAACATAGATGAAGTCGGCACAGTCGTTTTTGCCGAGAGCGATTGTACCCTGCACACCACCTGATGTGTCGGGAATTGTAGAGCAGTTGAATGTCTGCTTCCAGACGATTTCGCCGTTTTCCGCGTCAATTTTAAATACGGGAATGTCTCCTCTGCCGTTCTGCTGAGTCCAGTGAAGAGATGTGGAAATGTAGAGATAAACCTTATCGCCTTCTTTTTCAAGGACGGGAGAGCAGTTTGTGTCATCAACAACATCCTGCATCCAGACAACAGAAAGTGTTGTCATATCTATGCAGTAGAGGTAACCGCCGTTGTCTGCGATGTACATATATTTATCGTAGATTACAGGGCTTGTTTCGAAGCCGTACCAGTAAGTTGTAAGGTTACTGCGCTTTGTTGTGACCTTGAGCTTGATCGGCTCATCAGGATTGATGGTCATTGTGCCGTTTGTTTTGTCGTAGTTTGAATTAAGACGGATTGTGTAGATAAGTCCGTTTTCACAAGGATAAATGAGAGTGTCAGCTGCAGCGCATACGAGAGCAGAGGAGTCAAAAGCACCCCATGTTCTGTGTGCGACGGAATCAGCGCCGTTATATTCTTTGAGAATTGAGCAGTCAAGAAGATTGATGATATACATTTTCGGTGCTGCGCCGGAGGGGTTATAGTCACCTGCACCCACATACATAAGAGGATAGCCTCTGGGGTCAAGAGCACCTGCGCCTTTGAAGGTGTAGCCAAGACTTATTGACTCTCTTGTAGGTGTTCCGTCTTCAAGGTCAAGGAAATAAATAGTGCCTGACATGGTGGCGTAAATTACTTCAACAAGGTCCTCTTTCGCCTTTTTGTCATCGAACATATTCATATGGCTTTTTGTTTCAGCATCCCACTTGACGATGAGGGGCTGACCTGTCCAGCCGCTGCCCGTCCAGGCAGGATAGCCTGAGCCTGAGGAAAGTGCGCCTGTTGTTACCTGCCAGGTATCCTCAAAGTTTTTGTTTGTCAGATCTGCCGTGCCGAAAACAGCGCTGTCGCGGAAGTTGTTACCTCTGAAAGTGATAATGCCGTCCAGGGCAGAGTAGTTGTTCTCTGTGCCGAAGTTTATCTGACCCAGAGAGAAGGCTTCGATTTTTGTGCTACCTGAATAAATCTCAGTTTTGAGACCGAAGTTTTCGGGATTTGTGGCAGATGTAGCATAGGGGGAAAAGGCTTTTGCCTGAGGTTCTGTTGTTCCTTCATTGTTTTCAAAACCTGAAGAGGGCTCTGTTTCAATTTCTGCAAGATTTCCTCTGTGTTCAAAGAAAGTGAAAACGGATACAACCACGGCAATCACTGCCACGGCTGCACAGATTATAACACCGATGTTTTTCTTCATATTTTCAACTCCAAAAAAGCAGCTAAAAATTTAGCTGCTTTGATTTTTTTAGTATTTTATGAGGTAGTTATTGATTTCCCACTGAGAAACCATAATGCTGTACTCTTTCCATTCGGCTTTTTTACCTTCGATATATTTTTCGAATATGTGCTCACCGACAGTTTCGCGTACAAAGGGATCGGCAATACTTTCTTTGATTGCTTCGCGAAGAGTTTTGGGAAGCATCTCAACATTGTTTTCTTTCAATTCTTCGTCGGACATATCGTAAAGGTTGTCATAAATGGGAGCAACGGGTTTAAGCTTTCTTCTGATACCGTCAAGACCTGCTGCAAGGCAGAGTGCCATTTCAAGATAGGGGTTGCATGAGGGGTCGGGGCTTCTCAATTCAACTCGTGTTGCCTTGCCTCTTGCTGAGGGGATTCTCAGGAGACTGCTTCGGTTGCTTACGCTCCAGGAGATGTAAACGGGAGCTTCGTAACCGGGAACAAGTCGTTTGTATGAGTTGACAAGGGGATTTGCAAAGCTTGTGATACCCTTGATGTGTTCCATAATACCTGCGATGAATGAATAAGCGTCAGAGCTTAAGCCAAGTTCATCTTCGGGGTCATAGAAAGCGTTTTCACCGTTCTTGAAAAGAGACATATTTGTGTGCATACCTGAGCCGCAGATTCCGAAAACGGGTTTGGGCATAAATGTTGCGTGAAGACCGTGCTTTTCCGCAATAGTCTTGACAACATATTTGAATGTAACAACATCGTCTGCAATATGAAGAACTTCGCCGAAACGGAAACCGATTTCGTGCTGACCGTCAGCACATTCGTGGTGGGCAGCTTCGATTTCAAAGCCGATTTTTTCAAGTGCAAGACAGATATCACGGCGGCAGTTTTCACCGAGGTCGATGGGACCTAAATCAAAATAACCTGCCTTGTCTGCAGTTTTTGTTGTGGGATTTCCTTTTTCGTCGCGTTTGAAAAGGAAAAATTCACATTCGGGACCTACATTGAAGCTGTAACCCATATCCTCAGCTTCTTTGATAACTTTTTTGAGTATGTTTCTCGGGTCGCCCATAAAGGGAGTGCCGTCTGTTGAGTAAACATCACAGATCATTCTTGCTGTATCAGGACACCAGGGGAAAATTGCAAAAGTGTCCATATCGGGCTTCAGATACATATCTGATTCATCTATTCTTACAAAGCCTTCAATTGAAGAGCCGTCAAACATACACTCTCCGTCAAGGGCTTTTTCAAGCTGTTTTACTGTGATTGCAACATTTTTCGGAGTGCCGAAAACGTCTGTGAACTGAAGTCTTATAAACTCGACGCCTTTTTCTTCAGCGATGCGGAGTATATCTTCTTTTGTGTAAGGCATAATGCACATCTCCTTCTGCAAAACTTAACCATTTATAATTATATCACAAGGTCATGTTTTGTCAATTAACAAAAGTGCAGTTAAAATTCGGTTTATTATAAGATTATTAGTTACTATTACATATAATTCACAAAATTAAAATAAATTTTGTAATATAAACACTTTAAAAATTTGTTATTGTGTGCTATAATGTTAAGATGAATACCCTGGGGTGGTGAAAGCAGAAAATGGTTAAAAAGTTCATATTGTTTTTTTGTGTTCTGAGTGCCCTGCTTTTGTCATTTTGCGGTTGCGGAAAAGGCGAAGAAAAAGAGACTCTTACGGCAAAGACTGTAACCGATACGGAGGGTAACACCTATTCTGCACTTCTGGATGAAGAGGGCTTTCTGGTTATCGGTGACAAGGACGGACTTGTCGTATGCGTGGCAGATGAAAACGGAAAACCCGGAAAAAATTCGGAAGGTGAATATGTCACGAAGTCGGTGTCGTTCCCCCGGGTTCTTATATCTGACGGAGAACTTCACACAAAGTTTTTCAGGTTGGCAATCCCCGAGGGCTGGACAAGCAAAAGCGATGACATTGTGAAGCTTGTAAAAGGAAAAATAACTCTCACGATAAACAGCAAGGAAGATATGTCCTTAAGGGAGTATGTCAATGAAATCAAAAACATTATGTGGGCAATCGGTAAGGCAGACGAGGAAGAAGCAGCTCTGTCTTTCGGAAATGCAGTAAAGCTCAGCTATGAAAACAGAGTTGTAATTTATGTTTTCCGGGCGGAGAACAGAATATACAGTGTGAAAATCACTGCCGATGAAAAAGCTTTTGAAGAAGAAAATTTTGAAGAAATTATCAATACAATAAAATTCAGAAAAGGAGAATAGAGTTATGTTATTCACACAGGAAGTAGGAATAGATTTAGGTACTGCCAACACACTTGTTTTTGTCAAGGGAAAGGGTATTGTCATCAGAGAGCCTTCAGTTGTTGCTGTTGATGAACGATCAAATCCTCCCAAGGTTGTGGCAGTAGGAACAGAAGCTAAAGAAATGATCGGCAGAACTCCCGGCTCAATCGTGGCTGTACGCCCCCTCAAAGACGGTGTTATTGCTGACTTTGATGTTACATCAGATATGCTCAAGGAATTTATCAGAAGAGCAATCAGCGGCTCACCCTTCTCAAGAGCAAAGGTGAGAATCTGTATTCCTTCAGGCGTTACAAGCGTTGAAAGACGAGCTGTGCATGACGCTGCAAGAAGTGCCGGTGCAAGATATGTCAGCCTTATTGAAGAGCCTATGGCTGCGGCTATCGGCGCAGGTCTTCCCGTCAGAGAAGCAAAGGGAAGTCTTGTTGTTGATATCGGAGGCGGTACTGCTGAGGTTGCAGTTATCTCTCTTGGTGACATCGTTACATCTCGCTCTGCAAGATGCGCCGGTGACAAGCTTGACGAGGCAATTATTGCTCACATCAGAAAGAAATACAATGTTCTTATCGGTGAAAGAACAGCAGAAGAAATCAAAATCAACATCGGCTCAGCTTACCCTTATGAAAACGAGGGCACAATGACAGTAAAGGGCAGAAGCCAGATTGACGGTCTTCCCAAGCTTATCGAAATTTCAGCAGACGAAATCAGAGAAGCTCTTGCAGATTCCGTAAGCCTTATTGTTGAAGCAATCCGTTCAACTCTCGAGAAAACTCCTCCCGAACTTGCATCCGACATTATCGACAACGGCATTATGCTCACAGGTGGCGGCGCACTTCTCAGAGGTCTCGACAAGCTTATTGCAATCGAAACAAAAATGCCCGTGCATATCGCACAGAATCCTCTGGACTGCGTTGTGAACGGAACAGGTATCAGCCTCGAATCAAACGCACTTTAATTATAAAAATTCCGAAAGGAAACAGAACGATGGTAGAATTTTTTAAAAGCAAAAAATTTAAAATTCTTGCCTGTGTTGTGGCAGCGCTTATTGTGGGTACTGTTTTTGCAACGATTTCTCACAACGGCACTTCGCCCATAGCCTCGGTTATCAGTGCAGCCTTTTCTCCCGTTGAAAGATTTTCAACATATGTTTCGGAGAAGATGGGGGATTTTGCAATAAATTTCCGCTCGGCAGCATCTTACAGAGAAAAAATTGAAGAGCTTGAGGCTGAGATAGAAAGATATCAGCTTATGCTTGTGGAGTTTGAACAGGCAAAACAGAAACTTGCGGTTTACGAGGAATTCCTTGAAATCAAAGAAGACAATCCTGATTTTGAATTTGAATCGGCATCAATTATTGCCAGAGATTCAGCAGATATGTATTATTCTTTCGTAATCGGTAAGGGCACTAACGCAGGAATATCGGTCAATGACCCTGTGATTTACGGAAAATATCTTGTGGGAGTTGTGTCGAGCGTCAAGCTCAACACTGCAGTTGTCAAAACTATTCTTGACCCTGATGTCAATGCAGGTGCTTACGATATCCAGAGCAGAGAATACGGTTATGTGACTACAACAAACTCACTTTCTGCTGATGGAAAATGTATGCTTCCCGGTCTTAAGAAAACCACGTCAATTACGGGCGGCTCGGTCATTTGCACATCGGGTATCGGCGGTGTTTATCCCAAAGATCTTATTATCGGTACCGTTGAAGAGGTGCTCAATGACACACAGACGATTTCTGTCTATGCAGTGATAAATCCCGGTGTAAAAATAACTGACCTTCAGGATGTTTTCGTTATCAAAAGTTTCGACGGTCAGGGCGTTACTACAACAGATTGATTCTTTATTTTTAAAAGGTGGTGAAGAAGGATGATAAAAGAGAATTTACCGATTTATATCAAAAGACTTATTCTCGGAATTATCATTGTTCTTTCTGCTGTACTGCAGAACACCCCTGATGTTTTGCCGCAGATGTTTTCGGCAAGTGCTATGCTCCTGATTCCCGTTGTGGTGTCTATCGCCATGTTTGAGAGTGAGATTGTCAGTATGGTCTTCGGTCTTATTGCAGGTCTTCTCTGGGACGCGGTTGCGTCGGAGGGATATTTTTATCATTCTCTTATTCTGTGCGTATCAGCGTTTTTCATCTCAATGCTTGTCAGAAGAAGAGTAAGAAATACTCTCTTCGGAAACATTGTGCTTACAATGGGAACAGTTTTTCTCCATAACACTCTTTATTGGATATTATTTGTTTGCATTCCTCACCCGGAGGGCGCAGGTGCAGTTTATTTCTCATTCTATTTTCTTTCCTGCATTTACACAGTTATTCTGGGAATAATTGTTTACCTGATAGTAAGACCCATCGAAAAAGCATTCAGAGTATAAGGTGGCGGAAGTCAGCCTGTAAAAAACGGGTTCGGATTATTCGCGCTACCCTGAGCAATCATAAAATTTGTCAAAGGAGGTGTCACGAGTGCGTTCTTTCAGCAAAAGAGATTATGCAATTCTCGGAATTTTTGCATTTATATTTTTTGTGTTCATAATAAGATTCGGTTATTTTCAGATAGTTCACGCAGATGATTACGCAAACGCGGGTAAGACCGTTTCTTCACGCTCTGTTACTGTAAGATCAACCCGTGGCGAAATTCTTGACAGAAACGGTTATCCTCTCGTCACAAACAGACAGGGTAACGCAGTTATTTTTGATGCTTCAAATAATTTCCCTACCTATGAGAATCAGAAGGAAAGAAACAGAATTATTCTTACTCTGATAGAGTATTTTGAAAGTGCAGATGAGGAGTGGACAGACAATCTGCCTATAAGGGTAGACAAAAACGGCAAAGCATATTTTGAGGAAGACAGAGAAGAAGATATCGCGGTTATGAAAAGCCGTGATATGCTCAATCTCAACAGTTACGCTACTGCTGAAAACTGTCTCGATGCTCTCATAGAGCGTTACAGCCTTCAGGATTATTCAAGAAAAGATGCCCGTAAAATTGCATCTGTATGCTATGAAATGCTCCTGAAAAGTTTCAATTCAGCAAACCCTTATACCTTTGCTGACGATGTTTCGGACAAGCTTGTGTCCATCATAAAAGAAAACAGTGCCAATCTCCCGGGTGTGGAAATTGAAATAACAACATACCGCGAATATACAGACGGCACAATTGCTCCCCATATCATCGGTATGACAGGTGTCATCAGTGCCGAAGAATATGCGGACAGAAAAGATACCTACGGTATGAATGACATTATCGGTAAAAACGGTATCGAACTTGCTATGGAAAGTTACCTTAAAGGTAAAAACGGTATAAAGACATATTACAGTGATGCTTCGGGTGAGACGCGCGTTGAATACACCGTAAATCCTGAGCAGGGAAATAATATAATTCTGACAATCGACTATAATCTGCAGAAAATCACGCAGAAGGCAGTAAAGGCTTGTGCCGATTCAATCGAGAACAATCCTCTTCCTCCGGCAGGTTCTGCAGTTGTTATAAAGGTTGATACGGGTGAAGTTCTCGCTGCTGCAACATATCCCAGCTATAATGTTGAAAATTATAACAAGGACTATGATAAACTTGCAAAGAATACGGCAGCACCCTTGTGGAACAGAGCTTTCCTGAGCACATACACTCCCGGTTCTACTATGAAACCTGCAATTTCAATCGCCGGTCTTGAAGAGGGAGTAATCACAAGTGAGGACGGTACTTACTGTGACAGCACATACACATATCGCGATATCACTCTCGGCTGTACCGATGCTCACGGATACACAAATGTTGTGACAGCGATTTATCACTCCTGCAACATCTTCTTCTACGAGCTTGGTGATAAGCTGGGAATCTCAACTATGAATGAGTACAGAAAAATTCTGGGATTTGCTCAGAAGACAGGTATCGAAATCGAAGAGGCAGTGGGAACTCTTGACAGTCCCTCATACAGACAGACTTTAGGTCAGGAATGGTATCCCGGTTTTACTCTTCAGTCTGCCATCGGTAACGCAGGTGACCAGGCGACACCAATTCAACTTGCAAACTACTGTGCGACTATTGCAAACGGCGGCACAAGATATAAATGCACACTTATTAAATCAATAAAATCATACGACTATTCAACAACCATTCTTGAAAATGAGCCGACTATTGTGAAACAAACTGATATTTCTCAGTCAACTCTCAGATATGTTCAGGAGGGTATGCTGAAGGTTGGTACAATCGGTTTCTGTCAGTACGCTTTCAGCTCTCTTCCCGTTAAGGCTGCAGCGAAGACAGGTACTTCACAGGTTGAAAAGATTGTCAACGGAAAGCGTCAGATATGTAACAACGGTTTCCTTATCACTTATGCACCTTATGAAGACCCTGAAATTGCAGTTTGCGTTGCAATTGAGGGCGCAAGTTCAGGTGCTGCGGTAGCACCCGTTGCAAGAGACATTTTTGCATATTACTTCAATGAAGACAAAGACGAAAACAACAATGTGTCAGATGAAGAAAGCACGGAAGATGACACACAGACAGCTAACGATTTAATACATTAAGGAGTTTTTTTAATGGGTATTTTTAAAAAATTCAGTATGGGTCTGAAAAAGACAAGAGAAAGTATGGCAGGAGCAATTGAAAATATGCTTCATAGCTACAAGGATATTGATGAGGAACTTTACGAGGACCTTGAAGAAATTCTTGTTATGGGCGATGTAGGCGTTGTGACTGCAGGAGAAATTGTAGAAAAACTCCGTGAAAGAGTTAAACAGAAAAATATCGGTACACCCGCAAAGGTAAAAGAACAAATCAAAGAAATTGTTGCCGAAATGCTCAAGGGCGAAGAGGAAATGAGCCTTATTACACAGCCCTCAGTAATTCTTGTTATCGGCGTTAACGGTGTCGGTAAAACAACAACAATCGGTAAAATGGCTTCTATGTATAAAGCACAGGGCAAGAAAGTTATTCTCGGCGCGGCAGATACATTCAGAGCTGCAGCCATTGAACAGCTTGAGGTATGGGCAGACCGTGCAGGTGTTGACATCGTCAAGCACAAAGAGGGCGCTGACCCTGCTGCAGTAGTTTATGACACAATCCAGGCAGGTGTTGCACGAAACGCAGATATTATCATCTGCGATACAGCAGGCAGACTTCATAATAAGAAAAATCTTATGGATGAACTTGCAAAGATTTACAGGGTTATTGATAAAGAGCTTCCCTATTCTGACCGTGAGAGTCTTCTTGTTCTTGATGCGACAACGGGACAGAATGCAGTCAATCAGGCAAGAGAGTTCAAGAATGTTGCCGAAATTACAGGTATCGTTCTCACAAAGCTTGACGGCACAGCAAGAGGCGGTGTTGTTCTTGCAATCAAGAATGACCTTCGTGTACCCGTTAAGTTTGTGGGCGTAGGTGAGCAGATTGATGACCTTCAGCCTTTCAGTCCGTCAGCATTTGCAGAAGGTCTTTTTGAGGCAGAGGTTAAAAACGAGGACGAAGAGGAGTAATTTCATGGATTTCTTGATTGCTACCCATAACAGAAAAAAACAGGCAGAAATGCAGAGAATGTTAGGACCTCTCGGAATCAGTGTAAAAACAGCAGCTGACCTTGGCATTGAGCTGACTGAGGTTGAAGAAAACGGTACTACCTTCGCTGAAAACGCAAGAATAAAAGCTTTATCGGGATGTAAGGAAAGCGGTCTTCCCTGCATCGCAGACGATTCAGGTCTTTGTGTAGATTTCCTTGACGGTGCACCGGGAATTTTCTCAGCAAGATTTTCAGGCGGCGGAGATAAGGAAAACAACATAAAACTCCTGAAAGAGCTTGAGGGAGTAGAAAAAGAAAAAAGAACGGCATATTTCGCTTGTAGTATTTCCTGCTGTTTCCCTGACGGCAGAGAAGTTACTGCTGAGGGAAAATGCTTCGGATATATCGGCTTCGAGGAGCAGGGCGACGGAGGTTTCGGATACGACCCGTTGTTTATAACCGAGAAAGGCTGTTTCGGTCAGCTGAGTGCTGACGAAAAAGACGAAATCAGCCACAGAGGAAATGCACTCAGAGAGCTGAAAGAAAAATTGAAAATGGAGAACTTATAATGACAAGTAAAGAAAGAGCAAGTTTAAGAGCCGAGGCAAACTCACTTGAGGTTTTGTACCAGATCGGCAAAGGCGGAATAAACGACGCATTTATTGAACAGACAAAGGCTGCACTGAAGAAGAGAGAGCTTATCAAACTTAAGGTGCTTCTTGAATCATCTCCCGTTTCTCCCAGGGAAGCAGCAGATGAAATTGCAGCAAAAACAGAATCAGAGGTTGTTCAGGTAATCGGCGGATGTATGATTTTCTATAAATATAATCCTGAACTTCACAAGGAAGAAAAGAAGAAAAAGCCTCAGGCTAAAAGACTTTCTGACATCAAGGGAAAGAAAAGATGAAAATCGGAATTTTCGGCGGAACATTCAATCCCGTCCACAACGGACACGTAAAGCTTGTGGAAAACTTCAGGAAAGAGCTGAGTCTCGACAAAGTTCTTGTTATTCCCACTGCTGTGCCACCTCATAAAGAAGCGGAGAATATTGTGTCCGGTGAGGACAGAATGGAAATGTGCCGACTTGCTTTCGGTGATAAAGCAGAGGTCAGCGACATCGAGATTTCCCGTGGTGGCAGAAGCTATACAGTGGAAACTCTCGAAATTCTGAGAGATATCTACAAAGACGGTGAGTTTTATTTCCTGGTGGGCTCCGATATGCTTCTGTCTTTCAGAAGATGGTACAGATGGGAGGATATTCTCTCTATGTGCACTCTCTGTGCCACGGACAGAGATAACGAAAAAACCTGTCAGGATGCGGACAAGGATCTTTTTGAAAAAATCATTTTCTGTGATTTTCCCAAAACTGTTGTCAGTTCAAGTCTGGTCAGGCAGAGGCTTCTGAAAAAAGAAGATGTTTCTTCTCTTATCCCCGAAAAGGTTGAGCAATATATAAAAGAAAAAGGTTTATACAATGTGTGTGACTGAAAGAAACGAAGAATTTAAAAGTCTTATTAAGGGCAGACTTAAAGAGAAGAGATTCATTCATTCTCTGAATGTCGCCGACAGTGCAGTTTATCTTGCGAAAAGATATGGCTGCGATGAGAAAAAAGCTTATACGGCAGGACTTCTCCACGATGTGATGAAAAACACATTATACGATGAGCAGCTTGAGGTTATCACAAAAGCGGGAATAGAAATGACCGATTGCGAAATGGCAAACAAAAACCTGTGGCATTCAATTTCAGGGTCAGCTTTTATGAAAACAGAGCTTCACATTGATGATGAGGATTTACTCAATGCTGTAAGATATCACACTACGGGCAGAAAAGGAATGTCTGTGCTTGAAAAGGTGATTTATGTTGCAGATTTCATTTCTGCTGACAGAGATTACCCCGAAGTGGATGAGGTAAGACAAGCTGCAGACGAATCTCTTGAAAAAGCTATGATGCTTGGTCTTGAATTCTGCATTCACGAAATAGTGGAAAGAAAGCAGGTGCTTCATCCAGACAGCACTGATGCATATAATGAAATAATTCTTAAAGATGATAAGGAGGTTTTCCTATGAAATATGAAGAGCTTATAAAAAATATTGCGAAAGTTCTTGATGAAAAAAAGGCAGAGGATATAAAGATTATTGAAACTGCGGAGCTTACCATTGTTGCTGATTGCTTTATTGTGGCAACGGGTACATCAAGCACTCATGTAAGGTCTCTTTCAGGTGATGTTGAGGATGCACTCTCAAAGCTTGGAGTTGAGCCTGAACACATCGAAGGCAGAGCAACCGGCTGGATTCTTATTGATTACGGCACAGTTGTTGTTCATATCTTTGACAGACAGAGCAGAGAATACTATAATATAGAAAGACTCTGGCAGGATGCGAGTATAAAAACTGCCGAAGAAATTCTCGGATAATTTTGAATCTGATTAGGAGTTGAAATAAAAATGAATTATGATTTTAAAGCCACTGAGAAAAAGTGGCAGGACAAGTGGGAAGAAACCGGAGTTTTTCACGCAAAAGACAATTCTGAGAAAGAAAAGTTTTATGCCCTCGTTGAATTCCCTTATCCCAGCGGTGCAGGTATGCACGTAGGACACATCAAGGCTTATTCAGGTCTTGAGGTCGTTTCAAGAAAACGCAGAATGGAAGGCTATAATGTTCTTTTCCCCATCGGCTTTGACGCTTATGGTCTGCCCACAGAAAACTACGCAATCAAGACAGGTATCCACCCCAGACAGGTTACTGACGACAACATCGCAAAGTTTACTTCTCAGCTTAAGAGAGTAGGCTTCTCATTTGACTGGGACAGAGTTATCGACACAACAGAGGAAGACTACTATAAGTGGACACAGTGGATTTTCCTGAAAATGTTCGAAAACGGTCTTGCTTTCAGAGATAAGACTCTTGTTAACTACTGCCCTTCTTGTAAGGTTGTTCTTTCAAACGAAGACTCACAGGGCGGTAAGTGTGACATCTGCCACAACGATATTGTTCAGAAATCAAAGGATGTATGGTATCTGAGAATCACAGAATATGCTGACAAGCTTCTTGAGGGTCTTGAAGAGGTTGACTATCTTCCCAATGTTAAGCTTCAGCAGGAAAACTGGATTGGCAAGTCAACAGGTGCATTTGTTAATTTCAAAGTCAAGGATACAGACGAAACACTGAGAATTTACACAACCCGTCCCGATACACTCTTCGGTGTCACATTTATGGTAATGGCTCCCGAGCATCCTATGCTTGATAAGTACAAGGATATGATTACAAACTTCGGCGAGGTTGAGGCTTACAGAACAGAATGTGCAAAGAAAACAGAGTTTGAAAGAACTCAGCTTGTAAAAGACAAGACCGGTGTGCGTCTTGCAGGTTTCACAGGCATCAATCCCGTTAACGGCAAGGAAATCCCCATTTTCATCTCTGACTATGTAATGATGGGCTACGGCACAGGCGCAATTATGGCTGTTCCTGCTCACGATCAGAGAGACTATGATTTTGCTAAGAAATTCGGTATAGATATTATCGAAGTCATCAAGGGCGGCGACATTGAAAAAGAAGCTTATACAGGTGACGGAGAAATGGTGAACTCTGACTACCTCAATGGCTACACAGACAAAAAATCATCAATCGCAAGAGTTCTTGAAGAACTTGAGAAGCAGGGCATCGGCGAAAAGGGCGTTCAGTATAAGATGAAAGACTGGGCGTTCAACCGTCAGCGTTATTGGGGTGAGCCTATTCCCATTGTTCACTGTCCCGATTGCGGAATGGTTCCCGTGCCTTATGAAGAGCTTCCTCTTCTTCTTCCCAAGGTTGAAAACTTTGAACCCGGCTCAGACGGTGAAAGTCCCCTGGCAAAAATTGACTCTTTCGTAAACTGCACTTGTCCCAAGTGTGGCGGAAAAGCTAAGAGAGAGACTGACACAATGCCTCAGTGGGCAGGTTCTTCATGGTATTTCCTCAGATATATCGATCCTAAAAATACAGAATGCCTTGCAGATATGGATAAGCTTAAATATTGGGGACAGGTTGACTGGTACAACGGCGGTATGGAACATGTTACTCGCCACCTCATTTATTCACGCTTCTGGCATAAGTTCCTTTATGATATCGGTGTTGTTCCCACTTCAGAGCCTTACGCAAAGAGAACGGCTCAGGGTCTCATTCTCGGACCTGACGGTGTAAAAATGTCAAAATCAAGAGGTAATGTTATTGACCCCAACGATGTTGTTGATTCATTCGGTGCAGATGTTCTTCGTACATACGTACTCTTTATGGGTGACTACGAAAAGGCAGCACCCTGGTCAGAGGACAGCGTAAGAGGATGTAAGAGATTCATCGACAGAGTATGGAATCTTCAGACAATTCTTACAGACGGTGACGAATATTCAGAAAAACTTGAAGTTGCTTTCAATAAAACAGTGAAAAAGGTTTCAAGCGACATCGAGTCACTTAAATACAACACTGCAATTGCTGCTCTTATGACGCTTCTCAATGATATCTATGATGCAGGTGCAGTGACAAAGAAAGAGCTTTCAGTGTTTATTTCACTTCTCAATCCCTTTGCACCTCACGTTACTGAAGAACTCAACGAAATTATCGGTGGTAAAGAACTTCTTGCAATCAGCCAGTGGCCTACATATGACGAGGCTAAATGTGTTGACGCAACAATCGAAATCGTTGTTCAGATTAACGGTAAGGTAAGAACAAAAATGAACATTCCTGCTGAAATCTCCAACGAAGATGCAATTGCTCTTGCAAAAGAGGATGAAAGAATCAAGGAAGCTATCGACGGCAAAACAATCGTAAAAGAATTGTATGTCAAAGGCAGACTTGTAAATATTGTTGTAAGATAAAGAAAAGAGAAATCCCTGTGATGAAATGCACAGGGATTTTATATCATATGTTGAAAAGAAATAACCCTCCGCCACACGATGGAGGGTTATATTTATGTATTGGTTTTTATTTTACATAATAAGGGTTGGATTTGCCTAAAATGACGATAAGGTCAATTATTATACCTATTCCAAACAGACCTGCAGTAAACAGATATACGATGCCCATACCAACTTTTCCTTCATAAAATTTGTGTGCACCAACATATCCAAGAAGCAGACAAAGTATGAATGAAACCCATTTATTTTTTTCTTTTCCGGCAGACATACCATTGTTATTAGTGTTGGTGTTGGTATTGGTGTTTACAATGTTAATAACGGGTTGAGCCGCTGTTTGTGTATTCTGATTATTAAAATTTTCAGTTTGTACGCCACAAGCGGGACAAATTACAGCCGCGTTATCAATTTCTTTTCCGCATTTTTTACAAAACATAGTTATTTCCTCCTATTTTTGATAATTTTTTTTTCGGATGTGCACATTATACATCTATAGATGTATTTTGTCAATAAAAATTTAATTCATAGATTATTTTATTGCTGATTATTATAAGTATAATTATAACCATAGGTGATATTTATAAGGAGTTAGGCACATTGAAAGATGAAAAACTTTTAAAGGAAATAGGTGAGCGTATTTATATAAGACGCAGAGGTTTGAAGCTTACTCAGGAAGAAGTTGCTGAGAAAATGAATGTGTCGATTCAAATGATCTCAAACCTTGAATTGGGCAAAAAGGCAATACGACCGGAAAATCTTGTGAAAATAAGTTCGATACTAAATGTCAGCACAGATTATATTTTAACAGGAAAAAAATCTGATATGAAAAGCGATCTTGTAGCTGAAAAAATATCGCAATTGTCAGAAAGACATTTAGATTTAATCAATGAGGTCGTTGATATTTGCTTGAAATCTTCTGAAAAATAATATAAGTTTGGTTTTATTTAAAAAAGACTCGTAAGATACGGAATCTTACGAGTCTTGATGTTTTCAGTGACTGATTATTTTGTTTCGCAGAAAGCGAGTCTTGCTTCTGACATCTTTGCTTCGCCTTCATCTGTTACATAATCTTCAGCAGCTACAAAATCACAGAAACCTGTTTCGGGACCTGCATAGTAGTCGCCCATTTCTGAGAAGTTGCCGAGAGTGATGTTTTCGACGAGAGTGATGTAATATACGTGCCAGTTAGTAACGATTGTGCCGTATGTGTCGATTCCCTCGCCGTTGATAACTTTAGCCTTGGGAGCAACTGATTTAACACCTTCTGCGAAAGCTGCAACATATTCAGCATTTTCTTCTGTGAGAGGAATGTTTGTTGCACCTAATTTTGAAGCAGCGGCGATACCTGCAAGTTTATATGCTTTTGCATAGTCGGGATAGAAGCAGTGGAAGTTTTCTTTTGCTTCATATTCCTTTGTGTTGTCAAGGCAGATAAAGATGATTTCTTTATAATCCTTGTTGTTTGCGAACTCATAAAGATAAGATGTGAACGCAGGGTCAGTTGAGAGAACAACGTTACAACCGCTTTCCTTTACGCAGGAAACAATCTGGTCTCTGATTTTCTGAGGATTGTCTGTGGGAACTTTGTTCTTAGGGATAGTACCTGCGATGCCGTATGTACCGTTCATTGTGCCGATAGCCTGACTCTGAACAAAAGAAGCTGTGTCTTCTCTTTCATAGTCATCTGCATAGAGGATACCAATACGGATGTCACCTGCTTCAACACCGTTGAGTGCGGGTGTTATGGGAGCGTCCTCAATAAGGTCACAGGATGAAAGTGCAAACAACATAAGTGCTGCCATAAGGATAGAAATGAGTTTTTTGAATTTTTTCATAAGAGCATTACCTCCGTTTTTTGTGCGCGTGTTTAATATAGTGTGCGCACGTAATAATAATAGTATATATTAATTTTCAAGATATTGCAATAGATTTTTATAATTTTTGTTGCAGATAGGCTTTTGTAGAGTTTTGACTAATTTCACATAAAACACTTTACAAAATAAACAAAATTAATAAATTTTAATATAAAATTCACGAAAACCTATTTACAACTTTTGTTCTTTGTGGTAAAATCCCATTGTAGAATACTATAAGAGTGTAATTATCTGCATTTTTGAGAGAAAGGTCTGCATCTGAATGAAAAAATTCAAGAAGCTGTTGTCCCTTCTTCTCGCTGCAGTGATGCTTTTGGGCATGTTTGCTATCACATCATCTGCGGAAGGAGAGTACGCAGCAGTAACTATTAAAACAGATAATGATATAGCAGTGGCCGGAGACATTGTTACGGTGACGGTTAATGTAGCTACAAACTACAATTCCACGACAATGCGTTGGCCGGTGCTTTTTTCCAGCGACTATTTTGAACTTGTTGAAGGCTCTGTAACGGCAACGGATGAACTCCTTGCTCTGGGCGGCAATGTACCGGAGGCATCAGTTAACTCCGCGAATTCATTTACAAGTGACTACACATCAGAAAATTATGGTTCCGTTCTTCTTCAGTGGACAGGATCCACATTGCAGGGCTGGAGAATATATAATAAGCCTGAAGGAATGGATTGTTTCACTTTCCAGCTTAAGATTAAAGATGACGTTCCGATGAATTCAAAGGGTGACATTCTTATTCCTGAAAACTCAACTCTGTTTTACAGACAGATGTTAATTGATGTTGATGGTGAAATCACCTTTGACGATATTGTTTTCTGCGAAACGCTCCAGTTCAGTTTCACAAACGCTCAGGTTTCAAACCCGGCTCCCGAGCTTTTGGCTGTTGAGGGTTCAGGTACAGTAATTGACAGAGAGAACGGTATTATCAGGGGAATCAATCCCGGCGTTACTGATAACCTTAACGATTACCTTGTTGCCAACCTGCCCGGCGAAATGGTTGTTTACCCTTCAAGGGATAACAGAATGGGCACAGGAACAACGGTTGAGCTGCGACTCAGAGGCGAAGTTATTGAAACCTATACGGTTATTATAGCAGGTGATGTGAACGGCGACGCTTTCGTTGACCAGACAGATTACATATTATATGACCTTTCAGAATTCTATGAAAACACATTTGACGATGACCAGAAACTCGCAGCAGAGATTACGGGTGACGGTGAAGTTAATGTTTCTGATAAAATCGCTCTTGATGCTTACCTGATTTTTGAAGGCTCAATTGATCAGAGTCAGGGCGTATATTCAGATTATTGATTCAGTGGTGTTTTTCGCGTAAGCGGATTAAAATATAAAGTATTATATTAATACCAAATTTACCATTAGGAGGTAAACAAAAATGGCAAAAAAAGTTCTTAGCATTGCACTTGCGTTACTTATGGTAGTTAACGTATTTGCAGTAGCAGTATCTGCAACAGTGTGGACAACAGAAGAAGCTGTTATTACACTTAAAACAGATAATGCTAAGCCCCAGCCCGGCGATGTGGTTACTGTTACAGTAGCTCTTCAGAACAACTATAATGTCCATGCTCTTCAGATTATGTTGGCATATGATAAAGGATATTATGAAGTTGTCGGCTCAACAGCAGACGAGGTTTTCACAGACCTCCTCGCAGATGACACTGCAGAATTAACAGGCGTAGTACAGTCTCAGCTTTCAGCTGCGGCTCAGGAAGAAATGTACGCAGGTCTTTATTCAGCAGAACAGAAGGCACAGTTCGGTCTTCTCAAATTTGCTTATGTGTGGCTTCCCAGCCTCGGCGCAGTGAATGCACACGCAGCATTTGCAGAATCAACAGACCTTGTATCATTCAAACTCAAGGTTAAAGACAACGCTCCCACAGATGGTAAGGGCGTAATTATGGTTGATCCCACATTCGTTGTTGCAGAGGGTGTTGACACTCCCGCATTCGATGTAAGATCAGCTACATATGTTGGTAAAGGTACAACAACAATCGCTGATTCAGCAGTGAACGGCAAACTCTATGGTCTTCCCATCAATGTTGATGGTGCTAAGTTCGAGGGTTGTGTTCACGTTGCAGGTGATGCTGTTACAGAAAACAATATTGATCCCGATTGTACAACAGCAGGTTCATACGATACAGTAGTTTACTGTTCAATCTGTGGCGACGAAATGTCAAGAACAACAAATACAGTTGCAGCACTTGGCCATACAAAAGGCGAAGCTGTTGAAGAAAACAGAGTTGAAGCAACAGCAACAGAAGACGGCTCATATGATATGGTAGTTTACTGTACAGTATGTGGCGAAGAGCTTTCAAGAGAATCATTTGTAATCGAAGCTCTCGGTCACACACCCGGCGAAGAAGTTGTAGAAAACAGAGTTGAAGCAGACTGCGTAAACGACGGCTCATATGATGTAGTTGTTTATTGTACATGCTGTACTCCCGCAGTTGAACTTTCAAGAAAAACAATCACAATTGATGCTCTCGGTCATACAGAGGCTGAAGCAGTTGAGGAAAACAGAGTTGATGCAACACCGACAGTAGACGGCTCATATGATATGGTAGTTTACTGTACAGTATGTGGCGAAGAACTCTCAAGAACAACTGAGACTATCCCCGCACTCGGTCACACACCCGGTGAAGAAGTTGAAGAAAACAGAGTTGAAGCAGACTGCGTAAACGATGGCTCATATGATGTAGTTGTTTATTGTACATGCTGTACTCCCGCAGTTGAACTCTCAAGAAAAACAATCACAATCGATGCTCTCGGCCATACACCTGTTACAGATGAAGCAAAAGCTCCCACATGTACAGAAAGAGGTCTTACAGAAGGTTCACATTGTGATGTTTGTGGCGAAGTTCTCGTAGCTCAGGAAGTAGTTGAAGCTCTCGGTCATACAGAGGCTGAAGCAGTTGAGGAAAACAGAATTGAAGCTACAATGGACGAAGACGGTTCATACGATATGGTAGTTTACTGTTCAGTATGTGGCGAAGAACTCTCAAGAGAAACATTCGTTATTCCTTCACTCGGTGCAGGTCCTGCTGATTACACAGCTCTTAACGCACTCAGAGAAGAAGCAGCAGCTATCGACCGTACAGCTTACACAGACGAATCTCTCGATGCTCTCGATGCAGTTCTTGCAAAGATCACAGACGATATGAAACTTCCCCAGCAGAATATTGTTGACGGTTGGGCAGAAGAACTCGCAGACGCTCTTAAAGGTCTTGAAAGAGACGCTTCTAAGGCAACAGTTACAGTTACAACTGTTCTTAACAAGAAAGCTGTAACAAAAGATGATATCATTACAGTTACAATCAAACTTGATTCTAACTACTACATTGGTACATTCCAGCTTCCCGTTATGTACGATAAGACTAAGTTCGAAATCGTAGGCGGTGGCGTAAAAGACACATCATACCTTACATTCAATGAAGACAGTGCTCTTATGAATGGTTCTTACAAAATGTCAGGTAGTACTATAAGAACAACAGGTTTTGATAAGACATCAGCACCTGCTTCATGGAACACTGAAGAAGCAAAGAATAAGTATGCATATGCTTGGATCACAGGTACTCCTGATTCATCAGTAAGCAACTATTCACTTGCAATGCCCAAGGATGACACATTTGTTTCATTCCAGGTAAAAGCTCTTGCAGATGTTGAAGATGCAACAGAATCAATCTTCATCAGCACTGACTGGGCAAAAACAACAGATAATAAGGCTGGTAACTTCGTAATCGGTTTTGCTCCTGCAGCAGACGAAAAAGATCCTTTGGCTTTCGTTTCAACAGGTATTAATTATGCAACAGAGACAATCGCTAAAGAAGGCGTTGCATACACAGGCACAGTTCAGTCATTTGCTACAAGCACTGACAATGGCGATGAACTTACAACAATCGAACTTCTTGTTGACGGTGAAGTTAAGTATTCAACAACAGTTGCTGGTGTAGGCACTCAGAACTTTGTAATTGAAGGCGTAGAAGCAGGCACTTACACAGTAAGAGTTTCTAAGCTCAGCCACGCAACTCGTGAATATACACTTGAAGTAGTTGACGAAGCAATTGAAGAGGAACTCAAGATTCACCTTATCGGTGACATCAACGGTGACGGCAAAATCAATGTTCAGGACTACTCAAGAACTCTCAGACATGTTAAGAAGACAGCTCTTCTTGAAGGTTATGAATTTGATTGTGCTGATATCGATGGTAACGATAAGCTCAATGTTCAGGACTATTCAAGATCTCTCAAACATGTTAAGAAGACAGCTCTTCTCTGGTAATTTGGTCTAGTTTAAGTAATTGAAGATCCGGAAAACTTTTCCGGGTCTTCAATAAGAGTTTACGAGCAACTCAGTATATTTAACAGAATATATGCAATTCTGTGAAATATATATACGGATGGTTGTTAATATTTAACTGTCCGATTTTAAAGGAGGAAAAATCATGAAAAAATTCTTGGCAATAGCGCTGAGTGTTGTAATGCTTCTTGGTATTATCCCTCTTGCAGCTATGGCAACAAATGATTACGATCTTGTGTTTGATTTCGAAGCAAGCACAACAGACGTAAGACCCGGCGATGTAGTTGATATCACAGTATCAGTTACAGGTGCTGAAAATGTAGAATCAGCTGGTTGGCAGTTCGAACTCCTTCTTCCCGAAGGCGTAGAATATGTTGCAAATTCAGGTGCAATTAATCCTGAACTTAAAGCAACAATCGCTGCTTCAGACGATTGCTCATTTACGGAGTCATCAAAAATCGTTGTTTGCGTTGGTACAGATGGTCTTGTAAACCTCGACCAGAAAAACAAAATTCTTACTTTCCAGGTAAAAGTTGGCGAATCAGCAAAAACAGGCGATAAATTTGAAATCGCAGCATATGACTGGACAATCATGGATATCAACACAGATATCTATCCCGAAGATAAAGTTCAGATCAACTACACAACTCTTACAGTTCTTCCCCCCGAACCCGAAATCATCTTCGATTTCGTACCTGCTAAGAATCAGGCAGTAGCTGGTGAAGAAGTAGATGTAACAGTTTTAGTTACATGTACAGATGTTGTTGAATCAGCAGGTTGGCAGTTTGAGCTTACATTCCCCGAAGGTCTCGAATATGTAGAAAACTCAGGTGCTATTAATCCCGAACTTAAAGCAACAATCAGCGCATCAGACGACTGTTCATTCACAGAGTCATCAAAAATCGTTGTTTGCGTTGGTACAGACGGTCTTACAAACCTTGCACAGAAGAATGTAATTCTTACATACAAGGTTAAGGTTGCTGATGATGCAGCAGTAAGTACTAAATTTGATCTTGCAGCATATGACTGGACAATTATGGATATCAACACAGATATCTATCCTGAAGACAGAGTTCAGATCAACTATGGTTCTATCGAAGTAGTAGATCATGTTTGTACAGCAGACAAACTTACAGCAGAAGAAGCTGTAGATCCCACATGTACAGAAGACGGTAACATAGCTTACTATGAATGCGAATGCGGTCTCAAATATGCAGACGCAGACGCTTTACAGCTTGCAGGCGATGTAGTTATTGCTGCACTTGGCCATACACAAGGCGAAGTAGTAGTAGAAAACGAAGTAGCAGCTGACTGTGAAAACGAAGGTTCATATGACGAAGTTGTTTACTGTTCAGTATGCGGCGAAGAACTTTCAAGAGACACAATCACAACAGACGCACTTGGCCATACAGAAGGCGAAGCAGTAGTTGAAAACGAAGTAGCAGCTGACTGTGAAAACGAAGGCTCATATGACGAAGTTGTTTACTGTACAGTATGTGGCGAAGAACTCTCAAGAGACACAATCACAACAGACGCACTTGGCCATAATTATGAAGCTGTTGTAACAGCTCCTGACTGTGTAAATGCTGGTTTCACAACATACACATGTTCAGTATGTGGCGATAGCTATGTAGCAGACGAAGTTGCAGCACTTGGCCATACAGAAGGCGAAGTTGTATATGAAAACGTTTCAGACGCAACATGTACAGAAGGCGGCTCAGGCGATGCAGTTATCTACTGCTCAGTATGTGGCGAAGAACTTTCAAGAGAGACATCTGAAGTTCCCGCACTTGGCCATACAGAAGGCGAAGCAGTTGAAGAAAACAGAGTTGAAGCTGACTGTGTAAACGAAGGCTCATTTGATACAGTAGTATACTGTTCAGTATGCGGCGAAGAGCTCTCAAGAGAAACAACAACAATTGACGCTCTCGGTCACACAGAAGGCGAAGCAGTTGAAGAAAACAGAGTAGAAGCTGACTGTGTAAACGCTGGTTCATATGACACAGTTGTATATTGTACAGTATGTGGCGAAGAACTTTCTCGTGAAACAACAACAATCGATGCTCTCGGTCACGACTATGAAGCAGTTGTAACAGAACCCGACTGTACAGAACAGGGTTACACAACATACACATGTTCAGTATGTGGTGACAGCTATGTAGCAGATTATGTAGATGCACTTGGTCATACAGAAGCAGACGAATGGGTAGAAGATGACACAGTACGTGGTCAGTGGAACCTCCTTTGCTCAGTATGTGGTGAGATCCTCGATTCAGAAATCAGACTTGTTCCTGTTGACGGCGTTAAACTTGATCAGACAAGCGTAAGAACTAAGTATGTAAGAAAAGCTCCTGCTTTCACACTTACAGCTATCGTATCTCCTGAAGATGCAGAAAAACTTCCCTACACAGTAACTTGGACATCATCAAATGAAAAAGTTGCAACAGTAGATGAAGACGGTAACGTAACAACTCACCATCGCGGTGATGCTGTAATCACAGCAACAGTTACAATGGAAGACGGTACAACATACACAGCATCATGTGAAGTAGAAGTTTACTACACATTCTGCCAGTGGCTCATCTGGTTCTTCCTTATCGGTTGTGCTTGGTATTTCGTATAATCCTGAAATAAATCAGATTATCGTAATCTAAATAATTAACCTAAAAAACCCCTTTGCAGAAATGCAAAGGGGTTTTGAACATATATTTAAAGTGTATATGATATGTGTGTAATGACAGTTAATGAAAATTATTACACAAATAAAAATCTCGCAGTAAGTAATTTACTCACTGCGAGATTAATTTTTTAAATATCGAGGCTTTCAAGCATCTGTGCAAATAGTGTGTTAGCCCACGCAAACCATGTTCTTGAGAATATTTCCGGATTATCCACATTGAACGATTCGTGCATAAAGTTTGTTCCTGCGTGGGTGCGGCTGAGCATTGAGAGACAGTCGAAAATTTCCTCTCTATCGCTGCTTGTAAGTATCTGCATTGTAAGAGCAATGTGCCAGATGCTGTTTTTCGGTGTGTGAGGACTACCTACGCCTTTTGCAACCTTGCCTTCAAAGTAATAAGGGTTGTCCTTTGAAAGAATAAAGCGTCGCGTGTTCTGGTAAATTTCATCGTCCTTACTGCAATATCCTAAATAAGGGGCAGCCATAAGGCTCGGTGAGTTTGCGTCATCCATCAGGTTGTAATTACCGAATCCGTCAGTTTCGTAAGCATAAATTTTGCCGTATTTTGGATGGAGATATGTTCCGTAAACCTGAATTCCGTTATCAATTTCAGCGGAAAGTTTTCTGCATTTATCAGCCAGAACTTTGTTGTCATAGCCTGTTTCAGCCAACTCAGCAGCGTATTTCATAGCAACCACTGCCATCATATTTGAGGGTACGAGATAGTTGAAAATGCAACTATCGTCTGACGGTCTGAAGCCTGACCAGGTCATCCCCGTAAAGTTGACAGGTCTGCCATAACCGCCGAAAGGAAGTGTATCGGAGGGTGATGCGTTTTCTCTGTCAAAGAAGTAAGTTGAGTTATCTGCGTGGTGCTGTTCTTTTATAAAATGGTCAGTGATTGTTTCAAGCATACGCTCAAATTCATCAGTGAAAATTTCTTTGTCATCGGTTGCTTTGAAGTATTCGTAAGAAAGATAAATTGGAGCACAAAGAGAATCGACCTCATATTTCCTTTCCCAGATGAGTTCGTGATCAAAGTCGGTGTTGTCGTGCCAACTGTCCTTTGTGGGAACAGCATTGAATGCATTCGAATAGGGATCGAGATTTACATAATAGGCGTGTTTGGCAATAACACCTTTAAGTATTTTCTTCAGGTCTTCATCCTCTGATGCATATTTGATATAGGGCTTGAGCTGCGCAGCACTGTCACGAAGCCACATAGCGGGAATATCACCGGTGATTACAAAGTAGCCACCGTCGGGAAGCTCTTCTGTTGTAGTTTCGATTGTGTTAAGGAAACACTGCTTTGCAAGTGGTGCCAGAGAGGGGAAAACTCTCTCCATTTTTTCTTGAAGTTCGTCTGCTTTAGTTAAAAGTATCTGGGGGATTTTCATAATAAGACCTACTTTATTCATCGAGTTTAAGAACTGCCATAAATGCCTCCTGAGGCACCTCAACTGTACCAAACTGGCGCATTCTCTTTTTACCTTCTTTTTGCTTTTCAAGAAGTTTTTTCTTACGGGTGATGTCACCGCCGTAGCATTTTGCAAGAACGTCTTTTCTCATCGCCTTAATTGTTTCTCTTGCAATAACCTTACCGCCAACACAAAGCTGAACGGGGATTTCAAACATCTGACGAGGGATATTGTCTTTAAGCTTTTCGGCAATTTTTCTTGCCTTTGAATATGCCTTGTCCGAGTGGATGATAAACGAAAGGGCATCAACGATGTCACCGTTGAGAAGCACATCGAGTTTAACAAGTTTTGATTCAACATAGCCCTTGATTTCATAGTCAAAGGAAGCATAACCCTTTGTTCGTGATTTCAGGCAATCGAAGAAGTCGTAGATGATTTCGTTCAGGGGAAGCTCATAATGGATATCAACCCTGTCTGATGAGATATAAGTCATATCCTTGAAAACACCGCGTCTGTCCTGACAAAGATCCATAATTGTTCCTACGAATTCCTTGGGCGAATAAATGTGAGCATTTGTAATGGGCTCTTCGCAGTGGTCGATATATGCGGGATCAGGGTAGTGAGTGGGGTTATCAATTTCGATAACTGAGCCATCTGAAAGATAAATTTTATAAATGACACTGGGGATTGTTGTGACAAGGTCAAGGTCATATTCTCTCTCAAGTCTTTCCTGAATGATTTCGAGATGAAGAAGTCCCAGGAAACCGCATCTGAAACCGAAGCCGAGAGCACCTGAGGTTTCAGGCTCATATGAAAGTGCTGCGTCGTTGAGCTGAAGTTTCTCAAGAGCATCACGCAAAGCTTCGTAATCAGCGCCGTCAGCAGGATAAACACCGCAGAAAACCATAGGCTGTACCTGTCTGTAACCGGGGAGAGCTTCTTTTGCAGGATTTGATGCAAGAGTGACAGTATCACCCACACGGGCGTCACCGACAGTTTTGATTGAAGCGGTAATATAACCTACTTCGCCTGATGTAAGTTCTTTTGCACTTTCCATCTGCTGTGCTCTCATATATCCTACATCAACAACAGTAAATTCTGCGCCGGTTGCCATCATTCTCATTGTGTCACCGGCTTTGATTTTACCGTCAACAATTCTGACATAAACTATAACACCGCGGTAACTATCGTAAATTGAGTCGAAAATCAGAGCGCGTAAAGGCTTGTCGTCATTGTCCTCGGGTGCAGGTATTTCTGCGACAATTCTTTCAAGAACCTGAGAGACATTTTCACCTGTTTTTGCACTGACCTTGGGAGCCAGAGAACAATCAAGACCGATAATATCTTCGATTTCTGCTGCAACTCTGTCGGGGTCAGCAGAGGGAAGGTCAATTTTATTGATAACCGGAACCAGTTCAAGATTGTGGTCAAGGGCAAGGTAAGTGTTGGCAAGAGTCTGAGCCTCAATGCCCTGAGATGCGTCCGTTACGAGAATTGCACCTTCACAGGCGGCAAGTGAACGGGAAACCTCATAGTTGAAGTCCACGTGACCGGGAGTGTCAATAAGATTGAGCACATATTCTTCACCGTCTTCTGCCTTGTAATTGAGCTTTACGGCGTGAGCTTTGATTGTGATACCACGCTCTTTTTCAAGATCCATATCATCGAGAATCTGCTCTGTCATCTCTCTTTTTGAAACAGAATCTGTAATTTCCAGAAGTCTGTCAGCAAGAGTGGATTTGCCGTGGTCAATATGTGCAATAATTGAAAAGTTTCTTATATTTTCTTTCTTCAAGAGTATCACCTAAAATTATCTGAGTTTATGTATAAAAAGTCCACTTAAAAGTTTAGGCTCAAACCAGGTCGATTTGGGTGGCATAACCTTACCTGCGTCTGCGATTGACATCAGGTCGTCGAGGGTCGTGGGGAACATTGAAAACGCAATTTTCATATCGCTTTCAGTTCTCCTTTCCAGTTCTTCGAGACCTCTGATTCCGCCGACGAAGTCGATTCTTTTGTCGGTGCGTGGGTCAGTGATTCCGAGAACGGGTGAAATCAGATTGTTCTGAAGAATTGAAACATCAAGTCTGTCAACCGGGTCTGATTCATCAAAAATCCCGGCTTTTGCTGTGAGTTTGTACCAGCTTTTTTCAAGATAAAGACCGAATGTATGCTTTTCAGTGGGTCTGAAAGGCTCAGAGACAATCTGTTTTTCTACATCAAACTTTTTACTGATTTTATTTAAAAATTCATCTGCAGTCAGTCCGTTCAGGTCTTTGATAACTCTGTTGTAGTCCATAATTTCAAGGTCAGAAGAAGCAAAGAGAACTGCAAGGAAAAAATTAAATTCTTCGCTGCCATCAAAATCGGGATTTTCTTCTCTTCTCTTCAGTCCTACCTTTGCAGCGGATGCACAACGGTGGTGTCCGTCTGCAATATAGTAGTCGCCAACCTGAGAGAGCATTTCTTCAAGCTCTGCGATCAGAGAAGAATCTGCAATTTCCCATACTGTCTGCTGAACATCGTCGCTTGAAAAATCATACAAGGGTTCATTTGCGGTGCAGAAGGATTTTATAAAATCAGTAACCGATGAATTTTCTCTGTATGTGAGGAATATGGGACCTGTGTTCGCATCGCAGGTGTCGATATGTCGGATTCTGTCCTCTTCCTTATCGGCACGGGTAAATTCGTGACGCTTGATTCTGCCTTCAATATAGTCATCGATAGAAGCGGCACCGACAATACCTGTCTGTGCTCTGCCGTTCATAATCTGGCGGTAGATATAATATTTTGCGTCTGTGTCGTCAATGCATATTCCGTCTGCAACAAGTTTTTCGAGATTTTCCTTTGCTTTTGCGTAAACCTCATCAGAATAAAGGTAAGTGCCTTCCGGCAAATCTATTTCAGCTTTGTCAACGTGGAGGAAAGAGTAGGGGTTGTCTTTGACCATTTCTCTTGCCTCTTCGCTATTCATAACGTCATAGGGCAGAGCAGCGACTCTGGAAGCAAACTGCACCTGAGGTCTTATTGCTTTAAGGGGTCTGAATATCGCCATCTGTCAGTTACCTGCCTTTTCGTTGAATTCTTTGTATTCACCGCTTAAAACATTTTCCCACCAGGAAGTGTTGTCTTTGTACCACTGAAGAGTCTGGGCGATGCCTGTGTCGAAATCAGTTTCGGGATACCAGCCAAGCTCGTCTTTGATTTTCTGAGGGTCGATTGCATAGCGCATATCGTGACCCGGGCGGTCTGTCACATAAGTGATAAGGTCTTCTCCTTTTCCGAGAGAACGGAGAATTGTTTTTACAACCTCAAGGTTTGTGCGTTCATTGTGACCTCCGATATTGTAGACCTCGCCGATTCTGCCGTTTTCAAGAATCATATCGATTGCCTTACAGTGGTCATCAACATAGAGCCAGTCACGCACATTTGCGCCTTCACCGTAAACGGGAAGCTTTTCGTCGTTTGTTGCTTTGACGAACATAACGGGAATCAGCTTTTCGGGGAACTGATAGGGGCCGTAGTTATTTGAGCAACGGGAAATTGTTGCAGGTGTTTTGAATGTTCTGATATAAGCCTGAACAAGCAAATCTGCAGAGGCTTTTGAAGCAGAGTAGGGTGAAGATGTGTGAATGGGAGTGGTCTCGGTGAAGAACAGATCCTTTCTGTCAAGAGGAAGGTCACCGTAAACCTCGTCGGTTGAAACCTGATGGAAACGGGGGATAGAATATTTATTCACAGCATCAAGAAGCACCTGAGTGCCGAGGATGTTTGTTTTAAGAAAAACTTCGGGGTTTTCGATTGAACGGTCAACATGGCTTTCTGCGGCAAAGTTGACAATAGCATCAAACTTCTCTTCTTCGCAAAGAGCAAAGATTGTTTTTCTGTCAGTAATATCAGCTTTTACAAAGCGGAAATTTTCCTTATTCAGAACGCTTTCAAGGGTATGAAGATTTCCTGCATATGTGAGAGCGTCAACACAGACAATTCTGTAATCGGGATGTTTTCTGAACATATAGAAAATAAAGTTGCTGCCGATAAATCCTGCGCCACCTGTTACAAGTATATTTTTCATATGGTTTTACACCTGCTTTCATACATACTCATTTTATTATACACTAAAATCCCGTTCTGTACAATATTTTTAGGAGTTATTTTTGAAAAACCGTTGCGAAATTTTGCAGATTAATATATAATTAGATGTATTGTAGAAAACAAAGGAGACAGTTTAATGAAACTCGGTATTGTAGGTCTTCCCAATGTGGGAAAAAGTACACTCTTCAACGCTATCACAAACGCAGGTGCACAGTCTGCAAACTATGCTTTCTGTACAATCGAGCCCAATGTTGGTGTAGTTGCAGTGCCTGACGAAAGAATTGACAAGCTTACAGAAATGTATAACCCGGCTAAGACAACTCCCGCAGTTATTGAATTTGTTGATATTGCAGGTCTTGTAAAGGGTGCATCAAAGGGTGAGGGTCTCGGAAACAAGTTCCTCTCTCATATCCGTGAGGTTGATGCAGTTATCCATGTCGTAAGATGCTTTGAAAATGACGATATTATGCACGTTGACGGCGATGTTAATCCTGCAAGAGATATTGAAACAATCAATCTCGAGCTTCTTTTCTCTGATATGGAAATGATGGAGAGAAGAATTGACAGAAGCACGAAGGCTATGAAAGGCGATAAGTCACTTGCGAAGGAAGTTGATTTCCTCAAGAGAGCTTATGCTGAAATGGAAAACGGAAAGTTAGCCAGAAGCATTGAATGTGACGAGGAAGAGAAGGAAATTCTCTCTTCTGTTGCACTGCTTACACTGAAGCCTGTTATCTACGCTTGTAATATGGGCGAAGACGATTTCGTAAACGGAATCGAAAACAACAAATATTACGGCGAGGTTCTTAAAATCGCTGACGCGGAGGGCTCACAGGTGCTTCCCATCTGTGCAGAGCTTGAGGCTGAAATTGCTTCACTCGACAAGGAAGAAAAGGAAATGTTCCTGTCAGATCTTGGTATTGAAAAAGGCGGTCTTGACCTGCTTATTCAGAGAAGCTATGACCTGCTCGGTCTCATTTCTTACCTTACTGCAGGTGAACCTGAAGTCCGTGCATGGACTATCAAAAAAGGCACGAAGGCTCCTCAGGCTGCCGGTAAAATCCACAGCGACTTTGAAAGAGGCTTTATCCGTGCAGAGGTTGTGTCTTTTGAAGACCTTATGGCTAACGGCTCAATGGCTGCTTGTAAGGACAAGGGTCTTGTCAGAAGTGAAGGTAAGGAATATGTTATGAAGGACGGCGACATCGTTCTCTTCAGATTCAATGTATAAACTTGACCTTAAAAAAATATTATGTTATAATTTAAATAATAAAAAGAGAGGATGTTATTTTATGAAAAAGATTATAGCAATTCTTATGGCAGGTATTATGATTTTCGCTTTTGCAGCTTGTGGCGGTAACGGCGATGAAGAAGAAACAAAAGGTGAAACAACAGTAGCTGAAACAACAACTTCACCTATGGTAAACGCAGAAACAAGATTTTCTCATATCGCAACAATGAATGTGTGGACTAAAGGCGAAAAGGTTTCTTACGAAGAGGGCGCAACAAAGATTATGACAGCAACTGCTGCTCTTAACGACTGTGTTATCCACGATACACTTACAGTTTCTGATGCTAAAGCAGATTTCGAAAAAATGAAGAAAAGCGCATCTTGCGTTGAAATCAGCTACACATCAGATAAGGTTGCAAGTTTCTCAGGTAAAAAAGTAACTTATGACCAGATTATCGTTGCAACAAGCGGTGACAATCTCAACACAATTTTCTTCCTTAAAGACGGTGCAGTAGCAGGTTCACCCATCAAGGTTACAGCTGCTGAAGGCAGAAAGACACTTTCAGAAAATATCTCAACTGCAGTTGCAGTTATTTCTCACGAAGGTCACACTCACTAATTAAGAAAAAAGACTTAAGGCAGGTAGTTTTACCTGCCTTTGTTTATAGGGGGTTGCTGATATGGATTATAAGCTTTGTTTAGGTACGGGAATGGGTTTCTCTGTGCCTACTGATGAGCAGATAAGACTTATCGGGAAAGCAGGTTTTGACGGTTTCTTTACGGAGATGGATACGCCCGAAAACCTGATGAAGTATGCAGTTCTTGCAAAAGAAGAAAATATGATTTATCAGTCTGTCCACGCTCCTTTCGGAAAAATGCACATTGTCTGGGAGGGTACGGAAGAAGAGGCGGAAAAAGTGATTGATGAGCTTCGGGACTGTGTAGATGCCTGTGAGAAAATCGGTGTTGATTTGCTTATCTGCCACGTAATTATCGGTATGGAAAGATGCACACCAAACTGTGAAGGTGCAAAGAGATTCAGATTGCTTTCGGAATATGCCAAGGGCAAGGGTATCAGAATTGCTTTTGAAAACACAGAGGGTGAGGAATATCTTGCAGCCGTTCTTGAAGAATGTAAGGATTTGCCGAATGTGGGCTTCTGTTTCGATTCCGGACACGAAATGTGCTATAATTTCAGTCGAGATATGCTTTCTCTTTACGGTGACAGATTGTTTGCAACGCATCTTAATGACAATCTCGGTATGCTGGATGAACAAAACAAAACCTGGTATGACGATCTGCATCTTCTTCCTTTTGACGGAATTGCAGACTGGGAAAATATTGCAGAAAGACTTAAAAAGTCTACCTGCCCTCAGTGCCTGACATTTGAACTTGTCAGTACAAATAAGCCTGAAAGAAATGCTCACGATAAGTATGCTCATATGAGTTTTTCTGGTTTTGCGGAAGAAGCCTTCAGAAGAGCAGAAAAATTTAAGAATTTTTTATAAACTTTTATAGTA
>JAZQLC010000045.1:0-14868 GCA_045542485.1 Acutalibacteraceae bacterium | reverse complement strand
TGGCTACGATCCGACTTCTTATCAACTTTGCCCGGACTCGATATATCCGCCATAAGATTTTGTATGTAATCAAGGCCTATGTTTTTATTTTTATGCGTTCCATAGACGTTCTTGATGACTTCTTTGACAGTACCTGCACCTTTTCCAAGTTCGGTGTAGAACTTAGAGTTAATTATTCGTGTCATATCTTGCATCGGAGCCAAGTACGCGGCATAGCTTGACATATCAACGCAGTGGCTAATGAATGTATCGAATATACTTCCGACTTCGATACTTGCTTTTGCATTTTCTACCGTCTGTTTTGCATGGCTTTTGTTTGCAATAGATTTAATTGCTGTAACACTTTCGAGCGAAGTTTGAATTTCCTCTCCGCTTACACGTATAGGCCAGTAATGTTGCTCAAGATATTTTTTATAATTGAACACCTGCATACTTGCCTCGTTACCATAATCAGCCATAACGGTAGACAAGAACTCTTGCATCTTCTCGGCTTTTTTTATGTTTTCGGCGCCGATTTTTGCAAATGCCGCCTCAAGTTCATAAACCGTTATTCCCGTATATACTTGGGAAGAATAGTTTTTCTTTTTAAGTCCTTTTGCACGTTGGAAAGAAACACCGCCTTTTTCAATATGTCTCTTAGCGTGTGGTCTGTTATACAAAACATAAAGTTCCATAAGGTTGGCAGTGCTAACGTTGACGGTCTGACCGCCCAAAGTTACTTCGTGAATTTCTTTTTCGAGTTTCTTAGAATCGGCATTTAGTTCTTTGGCAAACTCTTCAACTTTCGAAAAGATTTCAATGTACTTATCCTGTGCATTTCTTAATCCTCTGAAAAGCACGTCTCCCGTTTCGCCTAATTCGTGGAAGAAAGTTTCAGGCGTAAGCATATCAACGTTAGTAAGATTTCTAATCATTCCTATTGTTTCTATACTTTTTTTATGTTTATTATCATTTTTCAGAGAGAGCGCGATATCACTTATCGCTTTTTCTTTTGCAAGTGAAAACGCTTGGTTATAAGAAGTGATAGTTGCTTCGACTGCAGAAATCGTTTTCCAAATAACTAAAAGTTCTTCAGAATTCATATAAGCAATAGGTTTATCACTTAATTTTTCAACCTTTTCAAACAATCCGCCTTCAGTTCCCTCGAAGAGTTCAGGACTTATAACCAAATCGTCTGCCAGTTCTTTATACGCTGCCCTTATTTCTTTAAAAGCTTCTGTGCGTTTGGTCGGTATACCATACGGATTTTTACGACGTTTTCCGGTTTCGTCTATCGTGTATACACTTTCAAGGTTAATAAGTTCAAGTAATTTCGCAACAGGCCTTTTGAGATCTTCCGGGATATGCTGTTTGTCTGTAGGTCTTAAAAGTTTTTTAGAAAGTTCTTTTGAGTGTCTGGTTATCATTTCTCGAAGTTCAATCTGTCTTTGTACCTCATAGAACGTGCTTTTCTTATCTTCCCACTCTTTTTTAATAGATCTTACTTTTTCATCACGTTGCTTGCGGATTTTTTCAAGTGCCTCTTGTGTGTTCTTAACGCCTTCTTTTTGAAGTTCTTTAATTCTACTGTTCTTTTCTTCACGCAGGCGAACATATTTATCATGTTCGTGAAGTATCATTTTCGAACTTTGTTGTACTTCTTCATTGAAAAGACTATACACAATGTCATTGGCGCAACACTCGATAGCAGCAGCCATATCATGATTATTCGGGTTCTCATATACGGGTTTAAGCTTATCCATAACTTCGGCAATATGCGCGAGTTGGTCTGCAGGATGTGTGTATTTTTCTGGAAAATACGAATTTCCGTACATACTTTGCAATTCCATATATGCGCTATCGACAGGCAATCCTTTATTTGAAAGATTGATTGTTCCGAAATACTTCCTTCTGAAATCATTCCAATTTTCCCCGATATCTGCACGGTCTTGCTCTGAAAGAGTAAGTCGCGTATTTCTGAGATATTTTCTTAACTCGTTGTATATTTCCCTTTGGCCATCATCAACCAATTCCCTTGCGTTGTCAATAAGCTGAGTAGCGATATCGACAGCTTTATCCTTAACGGCAGTATAAGAAAATGTTCCGTCATAACCACCGTTTGAAATATACTCTCCTAAATTTTCAAGTGACTCTAAAACCTCACTTATATTTAGGTTATATAGCTCTACGGAATAATTATCGAAAAGACGTCTGGCAAGTTTTTTGATTCTATCTTCGCGCATAGCAATAGCTTTTTCAGTTAACTTGACCTGCGCTCTGTATTGCTTAGCTTCACTCTCCGCCTTGCTCAAATCCTTTTTAAGACTTTTAATCTCATCAAACTGTTCTTTCAAAAGAGCGTTTGCTTCTTCAAGATTATTTGCTTTTGGCTTTTCACGGGAAGTTTTGGAGTTGACATTTTCAGAATTATCGGATATACTGTTGGTAGGAGCAGTCCCGACAGACGTTTCGAACGTTTGCTCAGAGGTTATACCATTGAGCATGTCGGCTATGCTCTTTTTATTTTTTCCGATATACATTGTTTGAACAAATAAATCCAAACTACTACCACCATCTACAGCTATAACAGTTACTTTTTGCGTATCAAAAATTTTCGAAAATATAACTGTAGGTTTTCCTTCATATTCCTTCTTAGATAATTGAATATCATCTGGCAGACCAATAACATCAATTATTTTTGCAAAATCCCCTTTTTGCACTGCAACTTGCTTTTTCTTTTTTTCGCGCGCTATATCTCCATGTGATTCAGGTTTTAAAACCTTTCTAATATTATCCGCACGTAATGTTACATTTCTTCCAAGTAAGTTTAAAGACGTATTTTCTTTAATCTTTGTCGCTAAGATTTCCCCTATTGTACCAAAATAAATTTTTCCTTTATAGTTTTTTTCATTAATAGCTCTATTAACGAACTCAACTAAACTATTTTCGCCATTATATATAACAATTTTTTTACTTTTTTCCCAATTGCTAATTTGACGTTCACTATATGTTTCAAGTGAATATTTCACACCGTCATTTGTGGCGGTGTTTTTTATTTCGGGCGGACCGCGATTTGTTTCGTTTTCAATAGTATGAGATTCAACTTGATCAACAACGTCTTCGGTATATCTCGTAGCACCTTCGTATGTAGAAAGATAATCAAACACGTCAATACCGGCATAGGCATCTGCAAGGATTTCTTCAACTATCTCCTGATAGCTCATGTCCATATTGTCCCAACCGTATTCATCAACGTAGCTGTTAACCAATTCGTCTAAATCTTCTTCGCCGTATTTTTGAATAAGACTTTGACTGACTTTTTCAAGCAGTGACGGGTCTTTCATTACAGCGATATGAAATTGTTCGTGCTTGATAATTTGGGTAACTGACAACGTTTCATGGTCAGCGCGAACAAACATACGTGTTCCTTTTGCAGATACAGCACCTCTTGCAGTAAAGATGTTTCCGTTCTCGTCTTTCATTTGCAATTCGCCAACGAAATATATGACGGTAACACCTTTTTTAAACTGTTCTTTGAAGTGCGCTTCCATTTCTTGAGTATACATCGAACGAGGAACAACCTTTAACGTCTTTTCGCTTGTTCCCTTAGATATTCCCAGTGAAGCAGTACTTACCTTTTCATTCCCAAGAGAATCGACTTTATCTCTGATGCCTTTTCCTCTGCTCTCTGCGGTCTGATACCTGCTTTGAGTTTTCTCTGTCCTTCCAAGAACTGTGGCACTTTGCTCTGAGGAATCCACACTTCGTGTCCGTTGTTGGCTTTCACTGCCACTCTCTGTTCCTGTTTCTTTTGCATAATCCGTTTCTCCTTTTACTTGATTTTGTTCTTTTTCAAAATGTTCTTGAATATTTGTTATTTCTCTCAACTGCTCATTTTTAGCAACAGTATTTTTTGCCTCTATTTGTTCTTCTGTCAAAAACTCGTTTGGAATATATTTTAATAAATCTATATCTTTAGGGTTGATTTTTGAAAACAAATCAGCTATACTAATATTGACAGGCGAGGTACGGACGTGAGACCGAGTATTCGGGACACCCATACTCACGACCCTGTCTTTTTTTATGCCTTCAAGAGCAACTGCAACATATAGACGGTTAGGTTTATCTGAAAATTCCTTAATTTCCAACTTAACAGGAATAATATCAGTATCATTTTCAAATGCACTAAATAAAACAAACACATTTTCAAGTGTTCTATCTACTTTATATCCTTCTGCATTCCTATTGTGTACTTCTACACCGATTGCATTTGAAATTATATCAGAAAAACACGATAGCATCTGAGCGTATATATCATAGTGTCCTTTTTGCTTATGTACACTCTCATACAAATTGTTTTTTCCAAATTCAAACTCAAGTTCTATATCAGAATTATTGTACTTATCAAAAACACTAAATTCTAATCCTATCTTGCTTAATATTTTTTTAGCATCTGTATTGTTTATTTTTTTATCAAGTAACTGCGGATTCTTTGAAATTGCTTTTTTAAATTCTGACTCTTCAAATCTAACCAATTCAATTTGTTTTTTCTCAAGAATTTTGGCACGTTCAGCGTCACTCATAGTTGAACTGATTTTATTTTTAGCTTTTAAATCATTTTGTGCAGAAAAGATTGCTGCTTGTTTTTGTGCGGGAGTTAAATGAGATACCTCTGGTATTTCGTTACCCTTAAGCACGGCATTATATACTTTCAAAAATTCCCCCGAATACACGTCCGTGCTAACGTTACCGTCATACACGCTCATGAGCGCCTTGCCACCGTTAACGCCCATAGTGTTGGCTATGGGTGTTAACGTGTTAACGTCTGTGAGTTCTGCAGGAAGCGTATGCATTTCTTCAGCAAGTGAAACAAGTTCAGCATTATCCGCTACATCTAAAATTTTGCCATTTTCAGCCGTTTTAATTTTAGACGTTAAGTTTGTCGCTTTTTCTTTTTGGGCTTTTTTTATGTCAGAAAATTTTTGCGACAAATCAAAAACTGTGCCCGTTCTTCGATTAATTGTAGAACTTGGATTTAAAATGATATCATTTATCGTTTCAAAAAGAGGTTTATTAATTTTAATTGCCGTAATTTCAGCATCACTTACTTCTTCGCCAACGACAACTTTTGCAAAGGTCTGTGCAATCGTTTGAGCATCGGAAGAATTAACACCTTTTTCTTCTAACGACTTTTGAATATCGGTAAAGTTTTGAGAAGTCAGATATGCGTTTTCAGCATTGAACAGTTTTCCAATGTTATAGGCGTTTGCTTTTTCGTCAAATTTTTGAGAAAGTTTTGCTACTACAGAATCTGCAGGGTATAAATTGGCATTTTCACGTAAACTGTTTATAAAATCCGGTGCATTTTTGCCATAAATAATGTCTTCTCCTGTTCGAACAGTATTAAATGCATTAACAGTATCAGACACAAGATTCTGAGAAGAATTTATAACACTTGCAGAAAGTGCGCCCAAAAATCCTGCATACAAAACGTCTTCAAGTTTAGCCGATTCAAACTCGTCTCCTGTAGCAATTTGTTTGAATATAGGAGATAAAAACTCTTGCAAAGATTCTTCTAAAGCTTCACTGCCTATTTCTGAAATAAAATGTGCAATCTCATCGCCGTATTCGATAGAAATTTTTCCTATTACTTTATTTAAGCTTCTTGCAAAACCTTCTGCAGTTGTACCTGTAACAGCACCACCGGGTATTTTAATACCACCGAGCACACTTTCAAGGCAAACTTCACTCAATCCTGATATTAAAGCGTAGGTCTGGGCTTGTTCTCTCGAATAGCCCAGATTTCTCATTTCTGCAAAACTTCCACTTGCCACCGCCGTTCCCATACTTAAAGCTGATGTGGCACGTCCTGCAAGATTTATTATTTTTTCACTTGCACCCATACCTTTTGTTATGTATGTAACTGCTGCGGCTTCAAGAATACTTGGCAACATATAACCGCCTGCATCGGCAACGTCACTTGCAATTTTAACAACTCCGCCTTTTTCTTCACGCGAAAGTTGATTGGCGAGTTGTCCAACGTCCTGACGATAATACTCTTCTCCATAATATCCTTCAGGATCGTTGAACATATAAAAAACAGTATTATAAATAGCGCGGCCAATATCCTGTCCCCAACGTTCCAATCCGCCGACTCCTGCGCCGCCAATAGTCTTAAGTCCTAAATCGTCATTTGAGTATATTTCGTCTTTCATTTGCTTTGCAGCACGAAGAGAAAGTGAATTAGAACTTCTTTCAATCTGATTTATAAATTGTTTTGCTGTTTCGCCACCGTAACGGCCAAGAAAATAATTATACGCTTCATATTCTTCGTCAGTTAAGTTCTGATAGCGAAGATAATCGTCTTCTGAAATATCCAACTCTTTTGCCGTCTTTCCATTTTTAACACCCGCTACTTTGTTTTTATCCCAATCTAAAGCAGATTGAACATAATAATCAAATTTCTCATCATAGAATTTGGAATTCGGGTCTTTAATACTGAATATGTTTTGAAAGAATTGTTGTTCATCAGCCAACTTCTTAAGATATTCGTTATTAGCTGTTTCTCTTTCATTGAGCTTTTCAAAATAATCTACTCTCTCTTTAGACGGTGCAAGAACTTTTTGAATCGCCCTAACCGTATCTTCATTATTGTCAGGAGACATATTATTATAAATAAGAGTAAGGCGTTCTTTTTCCTCTTTGGTGTCAGCATTTCCTATATCAATTACAAGTTGTTGTGCTTTTTTAAGCTTGTCAGTCCAGTGATCAACCTTCATTTTTTCGGTTTCGTAATCATAGTCTCTTATTATTTCAGGTTGTACGTTTAATTCTTTATTTAATTCAACTTGTTCCTGAAGAGCCAACGTTTTTTCCGGCAATCCGTAAAGAGTTGTATTTTTATTCGTGCCGGCAACCGCATTTCTAACAGCAGTATTAAAATCAGCAAATTCTTGAACTTCTTTAGCTTGAGCTAAATTTTTTTGATAAGTTTCTTCACTTTGTTTCGCGTAATAATTATATAAATCCGCCGATTTCAATCCTTTAGAAATTTCCGAAAATGCCTTTTGTATATCAGAAAAGTTAGTTCCTAAACTTTCTCTATGATCGCTTAAATATCTTTCGACACCATAAGATTTTTTAATTAACTCTTTTGCCTTTTGTGAATCGTATTGCTTAGTTTTACTATAATTGTCAAAAAGAGTCTGCGCCTGAGAAAACCAATTATTAACACTGGTATGATCAACAGTATTAGAATTATATTTTTTATCTAATTTATCTTTTACCTTATTAGATGCCATGTTACTATTCCCCTCGTTTTAATATGTATATCTTCCGCCATATTGGCCACCAGAAGGCAAAAACTCTTTTCGGAGAGATCCGAACTCTTCTTGGTTGATTTCTTGATTATTGTACTTTTCCCTTAAGTAAGCAGATATTTCACTTCTCGATGCACCTGACGAGATATATTTATTAGCATTTTGTGTTATTTCCTCAAGTGTTTCGCCAGTTTTAGGTGTTATTGATTTTTTTTTTACTAATTCTAAATATGCTGAGAGTTGGTCTTGATAGTTCGCATAGTTATTAGCTTCGAGAGAAGAAAGTAATGACAATCTATCTTTTAGTTGGTCGCCTTCAGAAAGGTACATAGAATAAGCAAGTTGCTCAAGTTCAGGTATTTTACTTGCGAGAGCCGACATATATGAGTTATAAGACTGTTGCGCCGCAGAAGAAGCATAACTACTTGCAAGGCCGCCCGTTCTTGCAGCAACCTTGCCTAAGGTATCTTCCATAGCCATTTCTCCATAGCGCCGATAATCTTTAGCATATTGCTGATACGTTTTATCCTCTTCAGGATTATACTCAAACGCTTTTCTGTTCAGCAATTCTCTTGTTAAGCTGTCAATTTGACCCTGATATTTGCTGGTATAAGTAGGCATTGAACCGATGTCTTCAGTTATTTCAGAATCGGAAGAGGACTGACTTGTGGAACCGGATGAACCGCTACCATATAATCTGTTATTAATTGCCGCCTGCACTTGCGAATAATCATAACCTGCTTTTGTAAGAGCATCTTTTCTTTGAGTACCGTTGCCGTAATTTCCACTTATGACCGCATTTATTAATTCATCTGTAATTTGTTTTCCCATATTTTCACTCCTTAAGTTTTGTTTCAAGTTCTTCCACTTTTGTTTTTAATTCAGTCATTTCTGTTTTTAACAAATCAACATCCGTTATTGTTTCTTCGATTTTCGTCACTCTTTCTGTTAATTCTTCAATCTTTTTAAGAGTAGAGGTTACCTCTGCCTGACAAGCACCGATTAAAGAACCAAGAGTCCCGATGTTTCTTAACATTTCTTCAAGTTCTCCCACGATTTCAGCGCCGGCATTACCCGCGTTTGCTGCAGTACGAGTAACGTTTCTTACGGCGAATTCAACTCTTTCGCGCATATATCTTATATACGCATCAATAAGCTGAAGGCTGCCTTTAACGTCATTTATATCAATCCTATCCATATTCTCAGGAAAAACTGCACTCATTAATACGTTCCCCCTATTCTGAATACTCTTGACATTCTAAGTATCGTGCACGGGCCCTTACCGGACAAACGTAATTCGAATTTATCACAACGATTAATACCTATCGTCATTATTTCGACACCATTGAGATTACCGATAATTTTGCCTGTTTCTTTCCATTGTCCGTCATCACACCGAACTTGAGATTTAAGCCAAGAACCTTTAGGAAGTTCCACGCGAAGTATAATTCTGCTGTAACGTTTTTTACCTTCAATTGTTTCGAAGAAAGGTTTAAACTGCATAAGCCACTCAACGTCTTTGTCTTCGTCAGAACTGTCTGCCAAAAACACTTCGCCGTCAGACGTTAAAAAGTACAGTTCTTTGCCGATTCGTGCGAAGTCTTTCACTTGAGTATTGTCTTCTCGTATCCAAAGTCCTGTTTTAAGATTAAAAACAAATAAATTCCAATTTTCTCCGCATTTGGCAGAAAGATAATAATTGTCTCCGTCTGTTCCCGCTACAGCTTGTGTAAATTCTTTTGTTCCAAGAGCACTTGAAATAAAAGATGTATTACCGCCACTATATGCGAATACGCCGTGTGCGCTCATATAATACAGCGTTTCGTTTATTACCTGCATACTTTCATAACATCCGGGTGCAACGCCTTCGATATTGTATGAATACATAGCATACTCAGCCGGATAACTTCCGAGAATTTTATGCAATGAATTATGTTTCCAAAATAAAACAGAACTTGATAATTTACAGCAACCCGTAAAATCTCCTTCACTACCTATAGCTAACGCATAACTATCTGTAGAAACGCCGTCATTCACAAAGAAATTTGTCGGATCTCCCAAGCTGGATGCGTAAATACTTCTTCCGGTGTTAGAACATCCCCAAAGTCTGTTTTCACTTTCACAAATATAATCGAATTCGGGAATTTTTCTTTCGAACACCACTTCGTTTTCTTCAGTTGTTTCTGTAAAAAATGGCGTATCTACCGTTTCATCAGAAGCATCTATTTCCGAAATGAAAACTAACTCATTATTGTCAACTTTTCGTATGACAATATTTTTATTGTTTTCTTCGGTCGTGCATCCTGTTATATGTATTCCGTCTCCTTTTAAAAAGCACGTTAAATCTGTACCTTCAGGAAAGATTATTCTGTCAGCTTTAAACTGCGCACCGCTTACTGTTAACTTCGCACCTAAAGGTTTTATTTCTTTAGTATCGATATCAAAGTAAATTTTGTCGGGCCATATAACGAGCTTTGTATTAACAACAACAAATTGCCTTTGCGTGTCTTTTTTATCTTCCGAAAGTTTTTCGATATTGCTAATCAATTCTCCGTCATAATAAAGTTCATCGTACTCAGCGCCGTTTTTAATTACAACCAATTTTCCCCACGCGGTTATAGAATCAATTCTGCTATACTGCTGAAGTTTCTTGCGTGCTCGGCGAGTTGTAAAATACGGAAACCGTCTAACCGATATATTTTCACTTTCCGCCAATGCTCCGTCTTTATAGTTATCAGAGTAATTTATTCCTCTTATTGCAACTATTTCAGATTGTTTTTGCCCTAATGAGTAAGGTAAACTTGGCAACTTCATATTTACACCTTCCAGTCTTTGCTTTCTACCGGCGCATTGTTTCTGCGCCACCACGCTTTCACTTGACTTATAGCTGTATTCGCCGCTACCATATCATTCATATATAACGAAGTTTCTTCGTTTGCATTATCTATCTTTGCACAAAGATACAATACATAAGCGTTATCATACGGAAACGGTAAAAGAAGTGTGGCATCATCACGAGGCCAAGTGTTTTCGGGTATTGGTTTCTTCATCATTTCGGCTATGTCTGCCTCAAGCTCATAAACGAACGAAACCTTCAGTTCTTCGTCAAGCATATTTGGTCTTAATTCATCGGCCAACGCAACTGCTCTTTTAACCTTCATCAGACCACCGCCTATTCTTGATTTGTTATGTATTTTTCAAGTTTTGCGTTTTCAGACCATTTTTCTTTTGCTCTTTCCACAACATCGTCAACCCACTTTTCAAGTGTCGTTACGCTGACAATACTTTTAAAAATGGCGGGTAATTTGTCATAAACTTGCGAAATAACAGTTGCTTGTTTCAAACTTCCAGTTCCGCCGCCATAAGACTTTTCTGCTTCTGTAACAAGCGCATAAAGAATTTTATAAACAATTTTCTTGTTACCTCTAAACCAAAGCACAATAAGTGCTGTCGCAACTATTAAAACCAAAAGAATACTGTCCCAATTTGTGATTATAAAATTTAAAATGTTCATATTTATTCTCCTTCGTTAAAACTTTCCGGTGTTGGCTCAACACCATATTTTTTCATAAGTTTGATTTTGTTTTCCGCTTTTGCTTTAGTAAAATAGAATCCTATTCCCATTCCCACTACTGCATCAGTGGAAGGAATAACATACATAAGCGGAGAAAGGTCCTGTGTCAGATACATCAGATGGAATGTCAATGCGAGTACTGTTATTCCAACTGCACCCAAAATAAAGACAACAACCTTTGAAAATTCTTTTTTCTTTTTCATTACTCGATTGTCGCCTCAATTCCTTTTTCTTTCAAATCACGAATGATACTTTGCGCTTGTGAAAGAGAAATCGTGCACACAATCTTGTATTTTTTAACGCTTTCAGTTAATTTTGGTATGCGTTTGAAGTCTGATGTGTTATACCATACACTTGGAGTTGTGTGTATGCTTTGGCCTTCTCCTATATGCAAAACTTCTACGGGATTGATTGTACTGTCTACCGTTCCTTTTTTTAATAGATTGTGACCTTTGGAAGACAGACCGCAACAATAAATCGGATATTTAGTGTCTGTATCCACTTGAATGTGAAGATGTTCTCCGGTTGTATTTGCGCCGGTGTTGCCGTAATAACCGAGCAACGTGGTTGTAGTGATTTTATCGCCGGCATTAACCTTCGGAAGAGAATCCATGTGCATATATGTAACGATTACGTCTTGTGACTTTTTAGTAACGTGATTATACACGTCTTCATAAAGAACGACTAAAACATAACCACAGCCACTGCCTGTCCCCGTTGTTTTGCCGTTTAACCCGTCAAGCCCTGCAACTATTACTCTTCCGTTTCCAAGTCCGTAAAGTGCTGTTTTTTTGGAATTGGATATACAGTCTATTCCATAATGAGCATATCCCCACGAGCTTTTATATTTTTGATTTTTATATCCTGCTGTAGGTTTTAAATCAATAATTGGTAATATTAGTCTTTGCATTTTTCAATTCCTCACTTTAAAATAAGAGCCAAAACTGCGCCGATGATTCCACCCGCTACAGTTCCTATACTCGTTGTGATTAATCCTTCCCAACGTTTGCCCGGTTTTTCGGCCAAACTTTTCACGTCCGTTTTAATTTCTTTGATATCATTATCCATATCGGTTTGCTTTTGGTCGATTCTCGCTATAGATGCAATCATTGCATCGTTATCTGCTATGCGTTTCTCCGCTTCTTCAATACGATGCTGATTTGATTTCGAACGGTCGTCAATTTTGGTTATACGTTCAATCATTTCAAGTTCAGTCATTTTTTTACTTCTCACTCCTTACTCAATACGATTTAGTCCGCAAACTCTTTAGCCTTTTCTTCAATGATTTTTTTATACTCATCTTCTGTAATTTCATAAAAGTTATTTTCACTTGCACCTTCGGCAAGATAAATTACTTTGCCATATATTTCGCCGTTAGTAAGAATCATTCCTTCATCGGCATATAAAATAGTTTTTGTTCTCATATTTTTTCTCCTTTTATATTAACGCTACAGTCCAAGCAACGCGTGTGTCTTGTAACAATGCCCATTCTTCCGACTCTGCACCGTCATTAGCACCCTCACTTGTTTCAAACGCCTTATTAACTGCTTCTAAAGGTAACGTGATAAATTTACCGTACGTTGAAGTGGACAGAGTTTGTACGATATTTTTCAAACTTGCTTTTGAAAGTTTTTTACTGCCTGAAAGATCGACACCATTTTGTCCTATGATTCCCGAAAAATGTATATTTACGAGTTCGGGAAGTTTGCCGAAAGAATAAGTAGGGTTGAATAATTGCGAGCCGTCAGTTTTTAATTTCACATTTTTAATAGTATGTAAGGCAGAACAGTTATAGATAAAATAACTCAAATCGCCGCAAGATGTTGTATCTATCTCAAACAAATTTTGAGAATAAGTGTTATCTCGCATTATGTAATAGATAATCTTTGCTTTTGAAGTATTTATAACCCGCCCTAACCTGTTTAAACAACCGACTATATCCACAATCGCACTATTTGCAAACATCAGATGAATATATGTAGGCCAGATATTTCTATTCGGTACAAAGGTCGTATCGTTCCAACCGTAACCTGCGAAAGTATAAGCACCATTAGAATTGTTTAAATAGGCGTTCCAAAATTCGTTATAGAGGGCTTCCCTCCCCTCATTTTTTCCTTTTTCAAGCCCTGCTCCGTATACTTGAGGGATATTATTATGAATCTGTTCAAACTTTTCAGCTATGAGTGCTAATATGAGTGCTAAGTCCATAGATTATCCCTCGCCTTCTATATACAATTTCTGATGATCAATCACATTATCGAGAGCGATTCCCAGTTGTAAAAATGCACTTTCAGCTTCGCCTTTGGTTATATAGGTTTCACTCGCTTGTGTTTTAGTTAAACAGTTTGCCAAAACATCAGCATTTTGTTCATCAATATATTTCTTGGTATCAGCATTATATAAAATATCAATAACCGCGCCTTCGGGATACGCTGTGATTGTAGGTGCAACACTTAAATCAATTGCATCGGCATTTTCAATAGTGCCATCATCATTCAGCTTTAACTGTGTTTCGATGCCTTTTTCAAAAACATCTGCTGTAGTACCCATTATGACTTGCAATTCAATTTTGATATTGTCACTTTCGTTATAGGTATAATAGCTTTGTGGTTTAATTTCTAACCTAACGTTATCCTGATTTTTTATAATTTTGCTATAATCCCATGCCATATCTTCAGCACCGTCTATCATTGCAAAGATAGTAGCATCAGGGTTATGGCATTTAATACTTGCATAATAGGTCTTTTCAGGATCTAACGGTACGTCAAAAACTATTGACGGTGTGAACGGTTTCTCTTCTTCATCAACTTCATCAGAGACTTTTTGACCGAGTAAAGTGATAATACCGTCTTCGCCATAGATTATATCGAGCCCGTTATTGTTTTCAGTGTGCGGTTCAAAGCAAACAAGGTTTTTACCTTTTGCACTAACAGTTATATCCTCAGTTTTGCAATACGGTGTGAAATCGGTTTGTTTATCGCCAAGTTCAATCTGTGGAGTGTATAAGAGATTGTCGAAAGCATCACCATTGGTTATCTCAAGCCACATTTTAAAGTCCGAAGTGTCTTCAAAATAAACATCTCCTTGCACACCGAAAGTTGTATATTCTTCAGCATCAGAGAGAAGTACCATTCCTAAACCTTTAAATTGAGATATATCTGCCACTGAGGTTAAACAATAATTCGTATATGTTTCTAACTTAAGATGTGAAGTAAATATAAAATTAACGGATTTCGTTGCTGTTCCGTTGAGAATAAATGAGCCGTCGCCGTTGTCGGTTACTGTGAGCCCTGCATCCTCAAGAACAGAAAAGGGTGTTTCGTATGGGAATGGAATTAAGTTTTTACTTCTGACTTTGATATTAAAATCCGCTTCAATAGGAGAAATATCATCTAAAGTTAATGTTCGGACTATTCTTTCAGTTCTGATAACAGACGCAAAGGTCTTATCAACATAATTTTTAGCCTTATTGAGCTTTTCTTCTACCTGCGCATTGTTTTTTTCTGTTTGCTCAACCATTTGAGACATTTCCAGTTTATCAACTGCAACATCTTTGGCACATTCTTCGGCGCGAGTAGCACTTTGTTCTGCATTTTTTGCAGCATTAGAAAGACGGTTAATTTCACTTGAAATTGAGTCGATTTCCGCCTGAAGTTGTTCTGCTTGAGATGGGGTAACATCGTCAGCTTCTGTAATGCCAGAGAACGATTTTAAAACACGAAAATGCGCTTCTTCGGTTCTTATTTTTACAGTTTCAAGAGAAGTTTCTTCATCAATTACAACGCCTTGCACGGTAACGGTTATTTCTCCACCGTGTTCTTTAACGCCTGCAGGTACCGGCACGTCAAAAACATTGTTTTGATTTTCATCCATCATTAAAGGTGTTATAAGTGTTACGACGGCACTCTCTCCTACGGCATTAATCCATTCAACGCGCTTAGTAGTACCTTCCCAGCTTTCCGAAAAACTAATCCTTAAAATTACATCGTCGTGGCT
>JAZQLC010000044.1:0-7182 GCA_045542485.1 Acutalibacteraceae bacterium | reverse complement strand
GCAGAAACCTCAACCTTTGTGCCGACTTTCCAGTTATTAAAAATGTGTTTTGACATAAGTCCGCCATCAACACGCTTGATTGTAAGCACATATTTACCCTCAAGGCTGTCTTTGGGTGAAGATGAAATCGAATACGCTCTGGTCACAGGCATATTTTCGATTGTTTCGAAAACCGTAAGATATTTACCGGCTCCGAAATATGCAAGTGCAGTTGTGCCTCTTTCTTCGTCAGGAACGAGTGTATAGCTTCTGCAATCTTTTGCTCTTTTTGTGATTTCTGCCACCTTAAGATACTGTCTCTTGGGATGAAGAGCCTTTGCAAGAACAGATGCGGTGTCTGAATATGTAGGAAATTTCGCTTCAGCCTCGTCAAATTTCTTCTGACGGTCTGAAAGCATTGAGAGGAATTTTCTCGCTTTCAATGATTTGATGTCTGCCATATTATTTTCCCTCCTTCTGCATAGCCTTTACAACAAGGCCACCTGCTTTTTCACCTGTGTAATAAGCGCAGCCGTAGCCGTCGCCTCTCTCCTGAGTTGCGCCACAGAAGAAGAAGTTGTCAAAGGGCTGGTCTTTAATATACTGCACTGTACGGGGAATCATACTATCCCATTTTTCAAGCATATATCCGTAAGGTGTACCCTGAGGTGTGTTAAGATAACGGGCAAATGTGGGAGGAAGCGCTATTTCGATTTCCTCGATATAAGGAGTGATTGAAAGATTGAGAGCCTTTTCGCAGGTTTCAATCATATCCTTTGCAACTGCAGTTTTAAACTTTTTGTAATCCTGAGGTCTGATGTTTTCCATAACATCACCGGATGTCATTGCTGTAAGGAAAAGCTGACATGTACCCTCGGGAGTACAGTCGGGAATAATCTCGTTAAGACAGTTGATGATGCAATAACCGCTGTTATAATTCTGAACAAGTTCAAACTGTTTATCCGAATCAGAATCGGGAGCGATGAAAATTGAATAATCCTTGATGCCAAGCTCTTCCTTTGTTTTGTTCATACCAAGGTATACTGTTGTAAGAGCCACGGCATTCTTTCTTGAGTTAAGCATTTTAAGCTGTTTTTCGGGAATGTCCTTTTCATCAAACAAATCCTTGAAAACTGCATAGGGATAAGAGTTACACACAAAATATTTACCGTAAACTTCTTTTTCACCGTTGATTACAACACCTGCAGGTTTGCCGTCTTTTACTATAACCTTTGTAACCTCTGAGTTATACCAGATGTCGCCACCGTTTTTACGGATAACTTCATCAAGACCAAGACTCATTTCGTGACTTCTCAGGTGAGGGATACCTGTGCCGTTCTGCACATAGCTGTGGAGCATTGCAAGATAATAGAGGAAGTCAAGTTGCGATGCAGGAGAGCCGAGATAACACCAGTAAGTGTTAAAGATATCCTGTGCTTTCTTGGGCATACCGAGAGCATCAAGAGCCTCTTTCATTGTGTGAGAAATCATTCTCATAAGATCAGGAACATCTTTCAGACTGCCGGGAAGCTTTGAGGGATTATCAAGAGCATCCATAGCCTTGAACATACGGGCTGAAAGATCAAATGCTTTCATACAGCTTTCATAAGACCCGGGAACAACTTCATCAAGCTTCTTTGCGAAGTTTTCAAAGCCAACGGGCATACGCACGTCGATTGAAACCTCAACGCCGTCTTCGTTGATAAATGTGTCTGTGTCCCCTTCCTTTGCAGGAACAACAAGACGGAATGTAGAATCGTGCTGATACCAATCAACATTACCGCCGAATCGGATGAACATATCTTCAATCTGTCCTGACTTGTCGGGTGCACCTACACCTGCAAGTTCGTGGAGTGACGGCTCAAATTCAAATCTGCCTCTTACGAAAGAAGACGCTGAGCCACCGGGGATGTTGTGTCTTTCAAGAAGAAGCGTTGAAAGACCTGCTCTGGCACAGGTTGCTGCAGCAGCAAGACCGCCGTTACCTGCACCGATGACGATTACATCATAGTTTTTCATCTTTTATCCTCCCTTTAGGATATTATATACTCTTTTATTATAAACCTCTCGATAAATAAAGTCAATAAAAAAACATAGATCCGTTCTCACACGAAAACGGATCTGAATTTTATAAATCAGCAAAATGCAGTTGCCAATTTTCACTTATTTTTTATCAACAAAACTGAAAATAACACCAACAAAAAAACTCGTCTACACCGTAGGCGCGGATTCACGAATCGCCCGTTGAATTTTTCTGCAACTTTCAGTCGAGTCATTGTAAACGACCTCTTCAAAAATAATATTCAATTATGCTTCGAGTAAACGCTCATACCAACCCCATGGTCTTTCACCAGAATATCATCTGAAAAACGGGAAAATTTTGCCGTAACAAAAAAATCTCCTGCCGCACCCGAAACATTAGATATCTGCAAAATGTAAACCACCCAAAACCAGGATGTGGGTACAATAAAATTCACAACAGCAAGAACAATCCCCCACAAAACGACAGGTGCCAAGGCTATGAAAATATAGGATTTCTTTCCGTAATAATCTTCACTACCTGCAAAAGCGTACAAGCCCGTAAATCCATATTTCACCCTTTTTGTACCGCAAAGTTTCATTGAAACTCCGTGAATCAATTCGTGCAGTATCATATACAGAATCAGTAATACTGCCAATGAAATAAGTCTGATTATGTAACCCGTCATACCCTCTTCAATATCAAAAATAGTTGACACTGGCACTACAAAATGCATAGGCACCGCCATAATCAGACCGATAACAATGGCTAGGCCATTGACCAGTAACGACATTTTCTTATCTTTCTGCAAATCGATGGAATAAATCTCATTATATCCATCAGGTAATTTGTTTACCGCTTTCATAAAATCATATCCTTTGTAAAGAACAGCATTCTTGTAAAAATTCTGTTATTTTATCTCCAATGGGTTTTATATACTGCATTTTCGCACCAACCGCTTTTAGTTTCCGGAACCACATACTGTTTCACAAACCCCTCGGGAGCATTGTGCGAAATATATTTTCCCTTGAAATAATATATGGGAAGAAGATCTCTTTTGGTAGAATTTTTCATTATTTCATAAAGTGGCACAGATTCAAACCAATCGCCTAAGCCTTTATGACTATCCACCAACATATCGACCTGTATACCATTTGCTTCTATAACTTTAACCCACGTTTCATCGGGGGTTTCTAGCAAATATATTACATGTATTATTTTACCGTTTGGTGCTAAAAGTTTTACATATACTGCATTAACGTGTTCGTCTAAAACATCGAGCGAAACTTCTGTCTGAATATCCTTACAATCAAGCAATATTGTTTCTAAAACTTCAAAATCATAATTTTCTCCAAGGAATATCTCATCATTTTCATACCAACTTCTCATTAATTCATTTAACGATGGTACCCCAAAAAAATCATGCGCACCATATGGAACAAAATATACACTGTTTCCACTATGATGATTAAACTCAGTACACTTTGTACACTCCAGAACATATATCGGCCATATATCATTACACACTACCGGCATATAGCAAACAAAAGGGTCCGAAATATCAGATATTTCATTAAGAATGTCATTATAATCATTATGTTCATCTGGAAGAATCGGTACACATCTTTTAAAAAAATCAATCAACATAAATATCCTCCTTAGATTTATAACGAATAACAAAGTTTATTATTTGAACAACAAAACTCGTAAGCTGCCCTACTAATCTGTCAATTTACATAAATCGACCATCTTTCGGATTAATTATATCACTATTTTCAATTATGTCAACGCACATTTCTCTACACTCTCACGAGGAATTAACTAATGTAGAGTAACGATATTGTCACATAAATAAGCGTAGGTTGCAAACGGTCTGCCCGTCTGCAACCCTTTTATTATAATCCGGCAAATGAGCACCCCTGCTCATAAAGCAGCTTCGTTTTATGCATACAAATACGAATATTTTTCAATTCAGATGCTGTCTTTGTTTTTATGATGAAGAGTATGGTGAAGTATATAATGCTGAGGCAAACCGTTTTTGATACAGATGTTCTGTTCACCCTGAATAAGCGGCAGACAATATTCTACTGCCTCATCCGAAACATCATTACCGCTCTCAGTTATCCACTCTACGGGAAAATATTTAACACGGTTTGCAACCTTACAAACATCCACACGGTCGATACGCACATTATACGGATGGTTTGACACACGATGAAACACCATCATTTCACCCGAAACACCCTCCAGTGCTGCTTTTACAGCTGCGCCACCGATGCGTTCCGCCTCAGCGATATCCCGTTTGGAGCTGAGATGGGATGAACAGCGCTGCATAACATTGAGTTCCACACAACGGACCTTGCAGCCGAATTCGCGTGAAACAAGTTTCTCCAGTGCTTTGCCCACACCTGCCGGATACCTATGACCGAATGCATCCGTTTTGCCTGACCGGAAAATTTCACCGATTTCTGTCCGATCAAGCTCAATACCCTCTGAAACTGCAACTATCACTGCGTGATATGTCCTCTGTGCCTGACGGATATCCTCAAGAAACCGTTTGATTGAGAAAGGTCTCTCAGGGAGATAGATAAGGTGCGGCGCTTTTTCTCCGTTGACACGAAGAACGGCAGAAGATGCAGTAAGCCACCCTGTATCTCTGCCCATAATTTCAACAATCGTCACAGATGACACCGCATACACACTGCTGTCACGGATAATTTCCTGCATAGTGGTCGCTACATATTTGGCAGCCGAGCCGAAACCTGGTGTATGGTCCGTCTCGGGCAGGTCGTTATCAATAGTTTTCGGAATACCCACAACCGATATATCAATTTTCTTTGATTTGAAATAGCGGTCAAGCTTCATTACCGTGTCCATAGAATCATTACCGCCTATATAAAAGAACGCAGAAATATCGTGTGCGCGTAATGTTCTTGTAATGGTATCGTATACCTTATCGCCTGTTTCGGGATCAGGAAGCTTATAACGGCAGGAGCCGAGCACGGTAGATGGTGTCTGACGAATCAGCTCTACATTCTCATCATCAGTGATAATTTCACGCAAATCTGCAAGATTATCTGAAATCAGACCTTCAATTCCGTTAACCGAACCGTAAATATTTTCAATCTTATCGTATTTTGTAGCATGACGGAACACCCCAAGCAGTGATGCGTTGATTGCACAGGTGGGACCGCCTGATTGAGCAACAACAATATTCACACTAACAGCTCCTTCACAAAATATCGTTACACTGTTAGTTTGTCAGAATTCAATAAAAAATACAAAGCTACCCATACAAAAGAGTAAAAGGAAGTATTTGCTATATATAAATTCTTTCATAGGCACTGGCAAAAGGCATAAGTAAAACCGACGGCTCTGTCGGTGGATCAAAGGCTTTAGCTATACCAAGTCCCGCCACAGCGGTGGCTCCCTTGTGTAAAGGGAGCTGTCAAAACCAACGGTTTTGACTGAGGGATTGTCGTTATAACACAATCCACCCGTCAGCCTACGGCTGCCACCCTCCTTTACACAAGGAGGGCTTTTATCATATTTGCGGTAGTAGGGCAAGTGATGCAATTGAAAGAATTTTCAGTGCGTCTTCATATGCTTGTAGGTATAACGCCCTTTCAGGGCTTAGCCAAAGGTTCTGACTTACATCTTAATTCAGTGTCAAAAAAAGCGGAACTTGTTTAACTGTTTTCGTCAATCCACTTTTTTGACCAGGCAAACAAGATTTCGGACATTTGTAAAAAATCAACTGCCCCACCTTTTTTCAAGCTCAGAAAGGTATCGACAATGACCCGTTCATCAGGAAAAGCGACTGTAAGCAAATCCTTCTGATGTTCGATATATTTTCCTGTTTGCTTAAAGCAAATTGCCTGTACAACAAAAGAAGCAGATTTATATAATCCCCGCAAAATGTCTTCACTTTTTTCATACAGCATATTGTGAACACATCCGTGAAATATGTTGCAGACACCGATTCTGATTGCTCTGTTGACAGCAGTATCATCAATCAGCGGCAGTAATTCATCAAGACTGCCAAGTATCGGCTTTGTATCATAACAGAACTGAAAAAGCTCAGAAGGCTCCCAATTCATAATTTCATCTTTACCCGAGAGAAATCCGCAAATCAATTCTCTGTGTGCCAAGGTATCCAACATAGCGTTATAGGTTTGAATATCCCGGGCAGACAAATTATCGAGTATTACGACAATATCTATATCGCTTGTTTCTGTTGCTTCACCACGGCCATAACTACCCTGCACACCCACAAAGCACACGCGTTCTCCGAATTTTTCATTTAAAGCTTTCAGAAACTTATCCATCCAGGTAGTAATTTCTATCACTTATATCACCTCGTCAATTTCAGATTTATCATTTTCCGTGAATATACATTCTGCTCATATCAGGTTCACCATCTGTCTGCACCATACATAAAAACTCCCATCCGTATCTCTCGTAAAAGGAAGTATGGTCTGTCACAAGATACAATGTTTCAATCCCTTTTGCTTTCATATCATCACACACATAATTCAACAGTGCTCCTGCCACACCCTGACAGCGTTTATCGGGCTCTGTGTATACGGCGCAAACATTAGGCGTAAGGTCTTTTCTGTCGTGAAAGTCGTTTTCAATCACACCGAGACCGCCGATAATACGGCTTTCCTCCACAGCAACATACCACCCTGGAACAGCACTTTTTCCTTCCAGGCAATCATTCATACTTTCCTGATACGCTTCCAACGGCACACTCCATTTCTGATGAAACCAATCTGCCATCTGCTCTTTCATTTCAGGTTTATCAATCAAACGAATAATCTGATAGCTCATAAAAATTATCTCCGTAATTTCTTATTTATCTAACAGATTATATCACACATAATCTGAATTTACAATCAGGTGCGGGTGTCCCGCCCACACTTCTTCACTATTACTTCTTACTTATTACTTTCCAAAAATCGCCCCAAAGGTTAGTGAAGAGTGAATAGTGAAGAATTAAAAATAAAAACCACCGGTTAAACCGGTGGTTTTCACTGCCCCTATAAGGGGCTATTACTGGCTTAACCCCTGAAACGCGTTCGGAAAGTTTAGCAACGCATTACTATCTCGGGCAGCCGCTCATGAGCGGCTGTTTATTTTTGCCTATTTGGTCTCTTTACCCGTAAACGGGTCTACATACT
>JAZQLC010000043.1:0-33549 GCA_045542485.1 Acutalibacteraceae bacterium | reverse complement strand
ATTACTTCAGGATGATTTTCATCTCCTGCAATCAGTACAGGAATGTCTTCGGCAGAATTTTCAGAAACTATTTTGTGAATCTTTTTAACAAACGGACATGTAGCATCAAGAAATCTGCAACCGCATTTTTCAATTTCTGACATAACCGAGCAAGGAATTCCGTGAGTTCTGATAATAACCGTACTGTCTTTTTCTGCCTCATCAGGTTTTTCTATAATAGAAGCGCCTTTTGATGCCATATCTTCAATCACCTGGCTGTTATGGATAATAGGACCTAGAGTTGAAACTTTCTCCCCTTCTTCAAGAAGCTTGTATGCCAACTCAACTGCCCTGTTCACACCAAAGCAAAAACCTGCTGATTCGGCAAGAATTACTTCTTTCAAAGTCCTTTCCTCCAGAGAGCAACAGTTTCATCAAAAATAATTCTTGATGCATTTCTGATTTCCGCTGTTGAACGTGTATCCTCAGAAAAACCGAGGTCTTCAAACTTGATAAGTTTACCGTAACGCACCGTGCACGGTCTTCTCAAACCTTTTTTCTCACCGATATGGATAGAACAAGGAACAACATCAGCATTTGTTGCTTTGGCAATAAGAGCGACACCTGACTTTGCTTTCTGAGGCTCTCCGCCCTCTTTGTTTCTGGTTCCTTCAGGGAAAATACCGATAACCTCACCGTGTTTAATAAGCTTAATTGCATATTCAATAGATGATTTGTCAGATGAGCCTCTCTTTACAGGGAAAGAATTGAAATGAGTAAGGAAAAATCTTGTAAAAGGTTTTTCAAAAGTCTCATACTTTGCCATAAAGTGAATAACTCTACCACTGTTCAAAGCAAGAAGAACAGGGTCAAAAGATGTAAGATGATTTGCTGAAACTATGTAAGCTCCCTTCTTAGGGAGATTTTCCATACCTTCATATTTCAGCTTATATTTAAGGGACATAATGAATTTTGCAATCGGCATTGCGATTGTATACATCTTATAATTTTTTATTCTTGAATAATCGAAATGGTCTGTCATAATTTTTCTCCTATCAACGATGAAAGTTTTTCAACTGATTCCTCGAGAGTATTGCCTGTTGAATCAAAAATCACGGAATCCTCTGCAGGTTTCAGCGGTGCAATAGGTCTGTTTGAATCCTGGTAATCTCTTTCCTTCATTTCGCTGAGCACCTGTTCAAATGTATCATTGATACCCTTAGCCTGAAGTTCAGCAAATCGTCTTCTTGCTCTTTCTTCGACATCTGCTGTCATAAAAATCTTAATCTGAGCATCAGGCAAAACAACCGTGCCGATATCCCTGCCATCCATAAGGCAGTTATTTTTTGAAGCGATATCTCTCTGTAAATCAAGAAGAAACGCTCTTACAGAGGGAATGGCAGAAACATTTGAAGCAGCCATTGAAGCATCGGGAGTTCTGATAGCCTCAGAAACATCTTCGCCGCAAAGGAATACTTTCTGCGTACCGTCTACAAACTTAAGCTCAACATTAATATCCTTGAGAAGCTTTGTCACACCCTCTGCATCCCTGGTGCTTACATTGTTTCTCAAAGCGTAGACACCGATTGCTCTGTAAAGAGCACCTGTATCAACATAAATGTAACCGAGTTTTTTTGCAATACCCTTTGCAACTGTGCTTTTACCTGCACCTGCAGGACCATCAATAGCAATATTAATTGGTCTCATAATCAATTTACTTCCTTTCTGTTACGATAAAACACTTTTACCGGCAAGAATACCTGTTGAAAAAGCAATCTGAAGATTGAACCCGCCGGTATATGCATCAACGTCAATAACTTCACCTGCGAAGAAGAGATTTTCTACTTTGCGCGACATCATATTCTTAGGATTGATATCCTTTACAGAAACGCCGCCTGATGTAATAATCGCTTCTTCAATCGGTCTGAAGCCGTTAACGGTAAGTTTTAAGTTTTTAAGAAGATATACAAGACTCTCTCTTTCAATTCTCGTTATCTGATTTACTTTTCGCGAAGGTTTGATTCCGCTGAGCTTCACAATAACGGGAACAAGTTTTTTCGGAAGAAGAGCATCAAGTGCATTGATAAAATTCTTGTTTGAATTTTCAAGGAAATCACGCTGTATTCTCTTGTCAAGTTTATCTTCATCAAGAGCAGGTTTAAGGTCTATATAAATTTCATACTTGCCTTTTCTTATATCCTTCATATGTGAACTGGCACTGAGAATCACAGGCCCTGAAACGCCAAAATGAGTAAATAGCATTTCACCAAAATCCTTGTAAACACATTTGAATTTTTCAGTATCTTCAACTCTGATTTCAATATTGCGAAGAGACAAACCCATAACATCACTGCACCAACCTTCATGCACCTCAAGAGGCACAAGTGACGGTTTCTGTTCAACAATAGTATGTCCCGTCTGCTCAGCTAAAATGTATCCGTCACCCGTTGAGCCGGTCAAAGGATAGGATTTACCTCCAGTTGCAACAATGACGCTTTTAGCTTCAATAACATCACCATCATAGGTCTTCACACCTGAAACAACACCGTCATTAACAATCAGTTCTTTTGCTCTGCCACATATAACTTTTGCACCTGAAGAGAGAGCATATTTTCTGAGAGCATCAACAATATCGGATGCCTTGTCACTTTCAGGGAAAACTCTGTTTCCCCTTTCGACCTTAAGAGATACACCCATTTCTTCAAAAAAGTCCATTGTATCAACGGGCATAAATTTTGAAAACGCACTGAAAAGAAATCTTCCGTTCACGGGAACATTTCTGATAAGATCATCAAGAAGAGTGCAGTAATTTGTAACATTACATCTGCCCTTACCCGTAATCATAACCTTTCTCGCAACTTTTTCATTACGCTCGAGAATTACTGTTCTGAGTCCTCTCTCTGCTGCAGCACCTGCAGCCATAAGACCTGCGGCACCTCCGCCGATTACGCACACATCAACCATTACCTGCAGTCTCCTCAAATTTATCATATACTTCATACTGGTCCCAGATTTCCTCTAAAGCCTCATAGTTTTCCCGAAGCTCAGCACCCTTTTCAAGAGTGATGGCAGCAATCAGAGAATTAAGAAGACTGAGAGGAGCAACAACGGAATCAACAATTGATGCCATACCGCTTTTTGCCTCAAGAACATAGTCAGACATTCTGCCGATGGGTGCATTTACATTGTCTGTTATAGCAATAACCTTGACTCCTCTGTCCTTCATAAAGCGCACAGCTCTGATGGTAAGAGCAGAGTATCTGGGCATTGAAATGGCAATACATACGTCATCCTTATTGATTCTGAAAATTTCTTCGTAAAGTTCACTGTCACTTGAAACATTGATAAGTACTACATTATCGAAAATAAGCTTGAAATAATAGCTGAGAAAACCTGCAAGAAAAGCTGCACTTCTCACACCGAGGATGTAAATTTTCCGGGCGTTCATAATTGTTTTTACACTTGCATCAAAATGTTCCTTTGAAACAGATTGCATTGTGTTCATAAGAAGCTGAGAATCGTTTTTCATAGTGCTCTCAACAATATTTTCGCCTCTTGTACGAGCATCAAAAACATCTATTCTCTGAACACCTGTAAGCTTTGAACGGATAAGGTCCTGTAAGTCCTTCTGGAATTCGGGATAACCCTTGTATCCCAATTCAGTAGCGAAACGAACAACGGTTGATTCGCTGACCTTTACCGTTTCACCCATTTTGGCAGCAGTCATAAAAGCTGCTGTCTCGTAGTGTTCAGCAACATACTTGGCGATTTTTTTCTGACCTTTTGAAAAGGTATCAAATTTCGAATCAATAACGGATAACAAAGAGACTGTCATTTCAGAAAACTCCTGTCTGATTATTCAACAATAGAAATATCAATACTGTTAATTACAACATCATCAAAGGGCTTGTCAAGCATATCAACTCTTACACCTGCGATAGCATCTACAACATCCATTCCTTCAAAAACCTGACCAAAAACAGAATGCTTGAAATCAAGCCAGGGAGTACCACCGTTTTCAGCATAAGCTTCAACAATATTTTCAGGGAAAGAATCAGGAATGTTTCTCATCTGTGAAAGGAAGCGTGAGTCAATTTCTTTTGACTGAACGATAAAGAACTGGCTTCCGTTTGTGCCGGGACCTGCGTTTGCCATTGAAAGAGCACCTCTTACATTGTGAAGTTCAACTGCAAACTCATCCTTGAAGCAAGTGCCCCAGATGCTCTCGCCGCCTCTGCCTGTGCCTGTGGGATCTCCGCCCTGAATCATAAAGTTATTGATTACACGGTGGAAAATGATTCCGTTATAATAACCGTTCTTTGCGTGTGTTACAAAATTTTCAACTGTTTTGGGAGCAAGTTCAGCAAAAAGACGTACTGAAATATCACCCATATTTGTTTTGATAACGGCAATTGTTTCGCCACTTAAAGGTTTGTCCATCTGATTAAACATATATAATCCTCCGTGTATATAAATATTCAATATAGTATAACACATCCGAAAAATAATTTCAACTAATAAAAAATAAACTCCATTACAAAAAAGTAATGGAGTCTGTTTTTAAAACAATCAGATAGAGATTTCGTGAGCAATCTGATAATACTCATCGTTGAGCTTTTTCTTCATCTGAAGAGCCTCAAAGATATCGTAATCTACGATTTTGTCATCTTTAACAGCGAGAACACGGTTTCCTGTTCCTTCCATAAGAAGTTTAACAGCTTTGTTACCCATAATACTTGCTGTAACTCTGTCACGGACAGTGGGTGAACCGCCACGCTGAATGTGACCGAGAATTGTTGAACGGCACTCAACGCCTGTTTCTTCTTCAATTCTCTTTGCAAGGTTTGCAACACCGCCGATACCTTCAGCAACAACAATAACAAAGTGTCTCTTGCCTGTTTCAAGAGTTTTCTTCATTCTTGCGATAACATCAGCAAGGTCATAAGGTTTCTCAGGAACAATGATATATGTTGCGCCGACTGCAATACCGCCTTCAAGTGCAAGGTAACCTGCGCTTCTGCCCATAACTTCAACAACTGTGCATCTGTCGTGAGACTCTGATGTATCACGAACTCTGTCAACAGTCTGCATAATTGTATTAAGGCAAGTATCAAAACCAATTGTATAGTCAGTACAAGCGATATCGTTATCGATCGTGCCGGGAACACCGATGCAGGGAATTCCTCTGAGAGACAGATCTCTCGCGCCTCTGAAAGAGCCGTCACCGCCGATTACAACGATGCCTTCGATTCCTCTTTTTTTACAAACATCAATAGCAGCCTGCATACCTTCTTCAGTTTTGAAGTTAAGGCTTCTTGCTGAACGAAGAATCGTGCCGCCACGGTCGATAATATCAGAAACGCTTCTTAAATCCATTTCTTTCATATCATCTTCCATAAGACCGTTATAGCCATAGTTGATACCGTAAATGTTCATTCCTTTTTCACAAGCTGTTCTTACAACTGCACGAATACAAGCATTCATGCCGGGTGCGTCGCCACCACTTGTCAATACGCCGATTGTTTTCATTATGCTTATCCCCTTGGTTAAAAAATTATTACACTATATGATAAACTAATATGCGACAAAGTTCAAGACCTTTTTGCAAATTTTTCTAAAAATTCTATAAAATTATACCACTCTATTTGATACCTACATTGTTTTCACCGAGAATTCTTCTGATTTCACGGAGCATTGAATCGTTAACATCGCAAAGTCTTCCCTGATGACGCACAACCTTGTTATCGTCAGTAAAATAGTAGTAAACAGGAACCGTTCCCTCAAACACATCAAGAATATTCTGGAGTTTTCTGTACTCTTCACATTCTTTGTTTTTCAGTCGGAAATAAATGCCTTTATTTTCCTGCTTTTTCACAGTAATGTTTTTTTGAGATTGCGGAGCTTCCTTAGGGGCTTCGCAAATATGCTCACATACTATTTTACACTCTTCATCTTCTTTTAGTGAAAGTCTGCCTGAAATATAAAGAATTTTACCCGTTGTGAGAAGTGAGCCGAAATCTCTGTAATGCTTCGAAAAAACAATAAGCTCCATACTTCCGGTTGTATCTTCAACTGTAACAAAAGCCATTGTATCATTGTTCTTAGTAACTTTTTTCTTTACAGAGGTAACAATTGCGAGTAAATTTACTCTTGTGTTATCTCTATACTGAGCAGAAATAATTTCACTGTCAGATGTTTCTTCGGTTATGCGGGAAATTTTGTCTGCTTTCAGCGATGTAGCCACAGAATCATAAGGCGACAACGGATGTCCTGAAATATATATACCCGTAAATTCCTTTTCAAAGCTGAGCTTGTCCTCAGCAGAAAAATCAGGAACATCAGGTATTTCATAATTGAACATCTGACTGTCATCACCGAAAAGTCCCAGCTGACCTCCCGCCATAATTCTGCCGTTATTTTCAGCCTCATCCATTACAGAAGACAGTGCAGTAATCATCTGCCGTCTGTTCATTCCGAGACCGTCAAGAGCACCGCTGTAAATCAGCGCCTCAATTGCCCTTTTGTTCAGTTCTTTTCCGTACATCCTGAAACAGAACGAATGGAAAGAATCAAATCTTCCGCCGTCCTCACGCTCTCTGATAATTGACTTAATAGCGTTTCTTCCCAGATTTTTTATTCCGAGCATACCGAAAAGAATATTATTCCCTTTTACTGTGAAATAATCAAAACTTTCATTCACATCCGGAGGGATAATCCTGATTCCCAATCTGTGACATTCTGAAATATACAGCGCCACTTTCTTTGAATCATCAAGAACACTGCTGATAAGAGCCGAAAAATATTCATTCGGATAGTGACATTTAAGATATGCCGTTCTGTATGCAACAAAAGCATATGCTGCTGCGTGGGATTTGTTGAAAGCATACTGTGAAAAATCAGACATTGTGTCAAAAATTTCGTTCGCAGTTTTTTCATCCACACCGTTTTTTACAGCACCAATACACTCTACTGTTCCATCATCGTTTGTAAGACCGTAAATAAAGTTTTTACGCTCTTTTTCCATAACATCGTGCTTTTTCTTACTCATAGCACGGCGCACAATGTCCGCTCTGCCGAAGGAATAACCTGCAAGTTTTCTGAAAATCTGCATAACCTGTTCCTGATAAACGATGCAACCGTAAGTAACATCGAGAATGTCTTTCAGCAAGGGCGTTGAGTATTCAACCTTTTCAGGGTTATGTCTGTTTTCAATATAAGTCGGTATGGACTTCATAGGTCCCGGTCTGTAAAGCGAAATAACAGCAATAATATCCTCAATTGAATCAGGTTTGAGCTGCGTGAGCACATTTTTCATACCACCTGATTCAAGCTGAAAAACACCGTCAGTGAGACCTTTTGAGAAAAGCTCATAGGTCTTTTTGTCACCTATGTCAATTTTTTCTATATCAAAATCGGGCACTTTTCTCCTAACCAGTTTCTGTGCATCGTCAATAACCGTAAGATATCTGAGGCCAAGAAAATCTATCTTAAGAAGACCCAATTCTTCAAGCGTCGTCATCGTAAACTGTGTGACAACCGAGTTATCATTAAGCGCCAACGGAACATAGGTATCAATCGGGTCTCGCGTGATAACAACACCTGCAGCGTGAGTCGATGCGTGTCTCGGCATACCCTCAACTGTTTTTGCTGTATCAACAAGAGTTTTGACCTCTTTATCAGAGTTATACATTTCCACAAGCTCGGGTGAAGATTTAAGTGCTGATTCGATTGTGACATTCAGTTCACGCGGTATAAGCTTGGCTACCTTGTCCACATTTGAATAAGATATGCCAAGTGCTCTGCCAACATCACGGATAGCACCTCTCGCCGCCATTGTACCGAAAGTTACTATCTGTGCCACGTGGTCAAAGCCGTATTTTTCAATAACATAGTCTATGACTTCACTTCGTCTTACATAGCAGAAATCCACATCAAAGTCTGGCATTGTAACACGCTCAGGATTGAGAAATCTCTCAAAAATAAGGCTGTATTTCATAGGGTCAATACCCGTGATACCAATACAGTATGCTGCTAGTGAACCTGCGCCCGAGCCTCTGCCGGGGCCTACGGGAATATTATGATTTTTGGCATATGATATAAAGTCGTTTACTATAAGATAGTAATCGGTATAACCCATTTTTTCTATTGTTTCAAGCTCATAAAGAAGTCTTTCCTTATATTCCTTGGGATAATTTTCACCGTATCTTCTCTCGAGACCGTCAAAACACTGTTTTTTGAAATAATCAAAATGATTCTGATTACCGGGAACTTCAAAATGAGGAAGCTTTGTATTTCCGAATTCAAATTCAAGATTGCATTTGTCTGCAATTTCTGCCGTTCTTTCAACAGCATCAATATCATCAGGAAAAGCTTCGCACATCTCTTCATAGCTTTTAAGATAAAATTCGTCTGTCTCAAAGCTCATTCCCGTGGGTGTTCCGACAACATTGTTTGTTTGTATACAAAGAAGAACTTCCTGTATTTTAGCATCTTCTTTTCTGATGTAATGAGTATCATTTGTTGCTACAAGTGGTATACCTGTCTTCTGTGAGACGGTTCTCATACCGCTGATGACACGCATTTCGTCCTGAAGAGAATGATTCTGTATTTCAAGGTAGAAATCATCACCAAACAAATTTTTATACCACATAGCATTACTGACTGCACCGTCAATATCATTAGCAAGAATCGCCCTTGGTATCTCACCTGCAAGACAAGCTGACAAAGCAATAAGTCCCTCGTGATGTTTTTCAAGGAGAGACTTATCAATTCTCGGTTTCACATAAAAGCCTCTTTTCCAGCTTTCTGAAACCATTTTTATAAGATTTTTGTACCCTGTTCTGTTCTTACAGAGCAAAACAAGGTGATATCGTTCTGTGTCAAGACCTTTTTCTTTACGGTCAAGAGTTCTTGCAGCAACATATACCTCACAACCGATTATCGGTTTGATACCTGCTGCCTTTGCTTTTTTATAAAAATCAATTGCGCCGAACATTACACCGTGGTCGGTGATAGCAAGAGATGACTGGCCAAGCTCAGCGGCGCGTTTTGTAACCTCACTGATTTTACACGCACCGTCAAGCAAACTGTATTCACTGTGAAGATGTAAATGAGTAAATCCCACTTATTTCACGCCTCTCCGTCAAGTTCATTGGCAATCTTAATCAATCTGTTTAATCTGTGATTCACACCTGACCGTGAAATCTCGCCGCCGAGGGCTATTCTGATTTCGTCAAGTGACATATCGGGATTTTCAAGCCTTAATCTCGCTATTGCGCGAAGTTGTTCAGGAAGCCAGTCAATCCCCTTTTTAGCCTCAATTTTTTCAATTGCAGTAACCTGTGTCAAAGCAGCGTTGACTGTTCTTGAAATATTGGCCGTTTCAAAATTTATCTGTCTGTTTATTTTATTTCTCACATCTTTCATCATCTTAACACCCATAAGTTCGAGTGAGCTTGACTGAGCGCCGATGAGAGTGAGGAAATCTTCAATATTCTCACTGTCCTTGAAATAAACCACATAAGCATTTCCACGCTCTACAATCTTAGGTGTAAGACCCATATCACCCAGCAGAGTTGCAAAATCATTTGTCAGCTTCATATAAGGAATAACAAATTCAAGATGATAGTTTTTCATGGGGTCTGCAATTGTACCGCAAGAAAGAAACGCACCTCTGAGGAACGATGCATAGCAACAGTCTTCCTCAAAGTTTGCTCTGTTTATACGAAGAGTTATGTTCTGCTTACTGTGACCGAAATAGTGCATAATTTTTTCTATGTCACGGCTCAGTGTAACCGAAAGAGAATAGTTCCCCGCCTTAGTTTTAGTAAGTCTCGGTTTAACATCAGGACAGGCTTTGCTGAAATAAGAATAGGCACTTGCTACATTCTTGTTTTCTGTCAGCAGACCTATTCTTGTCTGAGAATAATATTTGCCGAAAAGAAGTAAGCCATAAGCTTCTGCCTTCATACAGCAATCAGACAAATCGGTCATTAAAGATAATTCACTTTTTACCTTCTGCGAAAAAGACATAGCTTACCTCCGTGTTATTTCAGACAATCTCTGTGGTGTACTGTTGTTCTGTAACCTAATGAGTCAAGGAAATCATTAAATATTTCTGCAAAAGTAACAGAACGGTGATGACCGCCCGTACAACCGAAACCTACAACAATCTGACTTTTGCCCTCAAGCTTTGAAAGAGGAAGAATAAACAGAATGAATTCCTCAAGCATTCTCTTCATCTTCTGACTGTTTTCATCATTCATAACAAAATCCCTGACATCTTTATCAAGACCTGTTTTTTCCTTCAGTTCAGGGACATAGTAAGGATTTACAAGTCCCCTCAGATCAAAAACGAAGTCACAGTCACGAGGGATTCCGTGTTTATAGCCAAAAGAAATAAAATGCACCACAAAAGAATTTTCAGGACGAAGAAGAAATGTGTCCTTGATTCTGTTTCTCAGTTGAGTTACAGAAAGATTTGTACTATCAACAACAATATCTGCGATGTTTTTTGTGGGCTGCATATATGTTCTTTCGAGATTTACAGCTTCAGTCACGGAAAGTGTCGGGTCTTTTGCGACGAGAGGATGTAACCGTCTTGTCTCTTTGTATCTTCTGATAAGCACGTCATCATCTGCATCAATAAAAAGAGTTCTGAAATTATAGTCATTTTTTTTTGCCTCATCAAGAATATTTATTAGGTTACTGAAACAAAGACCTGCACGCATATCTATAACAACTGCAACTTTTTCAGCTTCACCACTGTTCCTGACTTCATCAAGAAAGGCAGTCAGAAGATTTGGAGGAATGTTATCGGCACAAAAATATCCGATATCCTCCAGAGCATTTACTGCATTTGATTTTCCGGCACCTGACATTCCGGTTACAATCAAAACATCCATTTTACACACCTACACAATTTTGACTTCCGTTTCGAGCATTATTCCTGTTTTTTCAAGAACTTCGTCACGGACAAAGTCTATCAAATCCAAAATATCAGCACTTGTTGCGTTGTTTTTGTTGATAATAAAGCCACAGTGCTTCTCACTGACCTGTGCACCACCGATTGATTTACCTTTCAGACCACAGTCTTCAATAAGCTTACCTGCAAAATGACCAGCCGGTCTTTTGAAAGTGCTTCCCGCACTGGGGAATTCAATGGGTTGTTTGTCCTTACGGCGAGACATAAGGTCATTCATTTTATTTTCAATTTCTGTTTTGCTGCCTTTCTGAAGTCTGAACAAGGCAGAAACTATAACCATATCACTGTCACAGAATGCACTGTGTCTGTATGAAAGACCCATTTCTTCACCTGTGAGAGTTCCTCTTACACAGTCGGTGGTTATATAATCGCAGCTCACGGCAATATCTTTCATTTCACCGTCATATGCACCTGCATTCATATACATAGCACCACCCACTGTACCGGGGATACCGTAAGCAAACTCGAGACCCGTAAGCCCGTTTTCAAGGGCAAAACGGCAAAGTTTCATAAGACTGCAACCTGCCATACAACGGATAGTTGTTTCATCCACAAGTGTAATTTCATCAAAACCCTTTCCTATGTGTATAACAACATTGTCGATCCCCCTGTCAGAAACAAGAAGATTAGTGCCGTTACCGAAAATAAAAGGTTCAATATCAGATTCTTTACATTTTTTCAGAGCCTCAAAAAGTGATTTCTCATTTTTGGGGGTCAGCATAATTGCTGCATTACCGCCTGTTTTGAAGCTCGTATACATCTTCATCGGGACATCCTTTTTCACTTCGCAATCGAAACTGTCTGCAAAGCAGAATAATTTTTCAGAATATTCCATGAAAACCTCCGAGAATAAATTAGTTATCTTTCAAGAAGAGCAGCGCCGATAATACCTGCGTCGTTTTTAAGAGCAGCAACACAAATCTTTGTTGATCTTTCTTCCTGTTTGTTATAAATTTCTTTATTGATTTTTTCAGTAAGAGGAATAATGAGATTATCCTTTTCATTACTGATACCGCCGCCTATGCAGATAACATCAGGCTGAAGTGCATTGATGATATTCGCAACACCGATTGCTACATACCAGATGTATGTGTCAACAACTTCTGCACCTGCTTTGTCGCCTTTTCTCATAGCGTCCCATGCAGTTCTGCCACTTGCCTTGTTGATGTCACCGCCTGTAAGCTCCCACATAATACTGTCTTTATTTTCCATCATTTTTTCTTTTGTCTGCTTGATGAGTGCAGTTGCAGAAGCATATGCTTCCCAGCATCCTTTTCTGCCGCAGTTACACTGAACGCCACCTGCAATAATTACTGTGTGACCACATTCACCTGCTGCGTCGCCTATACCTGTAACAAGCTTACCGTCAATGATAATACCACTGCCGACGCCAGTACCAAGAGTAACTGCAACGAGGTTTTTACAACCGTTACCTGCACCTGCATATGCTTCGCCGAGAGCTGCACAGTTGGCATCGTTGTCGATATGTACTTCTTTACCGCCGAGTCTTTCACTGAGCATATCTCTTGCAGGTACCATATGGAAATCGAGGTTGTTTGAAAACTCGATATTACCTGTTGTTTTATTGATTGAACCGGGAATACCTACACCGATAGTTTCAACATCATCAAGAGTAACCTTTGCATCAGCGAGAGCAAGATTGACAGCTTTCGCAATATCATCAAAGATTTCTGCAGCAGGTCTGGGAGCATTTGTTTTCATTGTTCCTCTGCCTACGATATTGAAATTCTCATCAATAACGCCTACTGCAATATTTGTTCCGCCAAGATCAACACCAATTTTATACATTTTAATTACCTCCGTAATTTGTTATACTTTATGATTTCCATGTTTCGAGCTCTTTTTCATCAGGAATGATGTCTGACATTCCGAGACTGTGAAGAAGCTCTCTGGCCGCATTGTAACCCATTTTTTTCTGACGGTTATTCATAGCAGCCGCTTCAATTATAATAGACAGGTTTCTGCCGGGCTTTACAGGCACTGTGGTTACAGGCACTTCAACGCCGAGTATGTTCATTTTTTCATCATCAAGACCCAGACGGTCATAGATTTTTGTGCTGTCCCAGAGTTCAAGCTGAACAACCATATCAATTTTTTCTGTCATTTTAACAGCACCCATACCGAAGATTCTTCGTGCATTGATAATACCGACACCGCGAAGTTCAATATAGTGTCTTATGTTATCAGGTGCTGAGCCCACAAGGGTTTTTTCAGAAACGCGCCTTATTTCAACAGCGTCGTCTGCAATAAGACGATGACCTCTTTTAATAAGTTCAAGTGCCGTTTCACTTTTACCTACACCACTGTCACCAAGAATGAGCACACCCTCACCGCTTACCTCAAGCAACACACCGTGGCGAGTAACTCTCGGAGCAAGTTCAACATTAAGATATGCGATTATCGTCGACATACAACGGGATGTCTGGTCAAGAGTCAGAAGAACAGGCACCTCATACTTCTCTGCAAACTCAAGACTTCTTTCGGGAAGTTCAAGACCTCTCGTTACAATTATGCAAACAGGCTGCTTTGAAAAGAGATTTTCAAGTCTCTTGTCACCGTCTTCCTTTGAATGGCTTTTGATATATTCCATTTCAGTAAGACCAATGAACTGAATACGATCAGGCTCGAAATATTCCTCGTAGCCACACAGGAGTAAGCCGGGTCTGTTAACGTCTGAAGTAGAAATGTAGATATCAGAAGCTGCTTTCGGCATATAGACGACTTCAAACTTGTGGTCCTTGATTATTTTTTCAAGGGACACTGTATATTTTTGCATCATATTTTCACATCCTAACACAATATCCTATATATTATAAACTATTTTCACGGAAGTTCCAACACTTTTTTCTAAATTTACTAAAATATTTTTTTAAAATTTTCTTGCTTTTTCATCTCAGTTATGCTATGATATTGTGCGTTGAGAATCTGCTGCTATGGCTCAGGAGGCAGAGCACATCCTTGGTAAGGATGAGGTCACCGGTTCGAATCCGGTTAGCAGCTCCACAAGCATCCGTCTTCGGATGCTTTAATTTTTATCAGGAGGTAGAAATATGACTGCTGCTTTTTACACACTCGGTTGCAAAGTAAATCAGTATGAATCAGAGGCGATGGCTGAACAGCTTATCAGAAACGGCTATAAAATCGTAACACACAGCGAAAAAGCAGATGTTTATATTATAAACTCCTGCACAGTAACCGCATCCGGAGACCAGAAAACGCGTCAGGCTGTCAGAAGATTCAAGAATAAAAATCCCGACTCCTGCGTTGTCCTTACCGGCTGTATGCCTCAGGCATATCCTGAAAAAGCAAAAGAATTATATCAGGCAGATATCGTAATCGGCAACAAAAACAACGATACTCTCATTTCTGCTCTTGAAGTTTTTTTCAAAAGCAAAGAAAGAATCGTCAATATTGAGCTACACGAAAATCACGATCCGTTCAGAGGTACACTCATTACAGATTTCCAGAACAGAACAAGAGCTTTTCTGAAAATTCAGGATGGTTGTAACAGATTCTGCACTTATTGTATTATCCCCACATCAAGAGGCAGATCCAGGTCAAAGCCTCTGTGTGATATACGCAAAGAACTTGATGCAATCGCCGAAAAAGGATATAAAGAAGTGGTACTTGTCGGCATAAATCTCTCATCATACGGCAAGGATATAGGCGAAAAATTCACTGATGCCGTGAAACTTGCCTGTAACACAAAGGGAATTGAAAGAGTAAGACTCGGATCTCTTGAGCCGGACCACATAACAGATGAGGTTATTGAAGAACTTGCTTTACTTCCCAATTTCTGCCCACAGTTTCACATCTCTCTGCAGAGTGGCTGTAATGCTACACTCAAGAGAATGAACAGACATTATACAGCTGAGGAATACGAGAGTCTCTGTAATAAGCTTCGCTCAAGCTTTGCTGATGCTACAATCACAACCGACATAATGGTAGGCTTTTCGCTTGAGAGCGAAGAAGATTTTGAAGAAAGTCTCAACTTTGCAAAGAAAATCGGTTTTGAAAAGGTTCACGTTTTTCCTTATTCCGTCAGAACTGGAACAAAGGCTGAAAAATTACCTCAGCTTGAAAAAAATATAAAGGAAAAAAGAGCCAAGCTGATGACAGTTGCAACAGAAGAAATAAGACAGAATTTTCTGATAAGTCAGATAGGAAAAACCGTTGAAGTTCTTGTTGAAACAACAAACAACGACGGCCTTTTTGAGGGATATACAAAAAACTATACCCCCGTGCTGATAAAATGCACAGAGGATATGTGTTCGAAAATCATAAAAGTAAGAATCACCGGTATCAATGGTGATTACTGCATCGGAGAAGTTTAATGCTTCTCCGGTTTTTTTATAATATTTTCAGTTTTCTCCAATCCGCAAGGTAATATATCTTCGCTCAGTGTTGCAAAAATATCAGTTGCCCTTGATTCGATTTCAAAAATTTCACGCGCATTTTTATCAAGATTTTTCACATCTGAATATTTCATCACAACAGGTAAAGTTGCAGTTTTCCTTGCAAACCTGAGGATTTCCTTACCCTTTTCACCAAATCCTATAACACGGATATATGGTAAACACTTCTCAACATCTTCCTTTGTTATTCCGAGAAGTACATACAAACAAATTCTTCTGATTCGTGAAAGAGTATACCTTTTGGTTTTTACAAGTTCTAAAAACTCGCCGATGCTTGTTGCTTTCTGAGCAGCAGAATACAATCTGTTTTCCATTCCTTCAGATACATCAGGAAGATTTCTGAAGTCATTTTCTGTAAAGCTCCTGAGCTTTACGAGCAAGGGTAGTTCTGATTTTGTAAAGTTGAATACTTTACATTCTTTTCTTGCTTTTTCAAAAATTTCATCTGAAGTTTCAGTGTTATCAGCAAGTTGTTCTCTCAACAGTGAAGCGGAAGAAAAACCATTCTTCTCCAAATCTGAATCGTGCCCCGGGCCAAATCTTTTCACAGTAAAGAAATCGTGAACAAAATCAGCCTTTATACTTTCCGAAATATATTCACAAGCAAGAATGTTGTTCGGTTCTGCAAGAACATCGCCGTACTTCTTGCCATACTTTTCACTGACTGCTTTTTCTCTCGCCTGAGGAAAAGACAGACCTTCTGTAAGATAATTCTGTATTTCTTCTGCGAAATCGTCACTTGCTATTAATTCCGCAACATATCTGAGACTATCTGTCTCACCGCATTCACTACCGAATGCAATCTCATCAACACAGCCTAAAGCTTTAATTACATTTACACCGCCGTAAGCAAATCTCTGTGCTGAAGCCGTAGCAAAAACAAGAGGGTTTTCAACAACAAGATCAACGCCGTTCTCAAGAGCTATACGGGCTCTGTCCCACTTTGAAAAAACGGCACATTCCCCTCTCTGAACAAAATTTCCGCTCATTACGGCAACAATATGTGTGGCACCGTTCTCTCTCGCTTTTTCAATAAGATATCGGTGACCCTTGTGAAACGGATTAAATTCTGAAATAATTGCAGTTATTTTCATTTTACGGCTATCCTTTCGCAAAAATAACTTGAAAATTCGTATCATATAGTATATAATATTACAGTAATTTGCATTTTTCAAGTTAAAAGTTTATTTTGGAGGTAAGAAAATGAAAGTTCTTGTTATCAATGCAGGTAGTTCATCACTCAAATATCAGCTTATTGATATGGATACTGAGAAGATGATTGCAAAAGGTATTTGTGAAAAGGTTGGTTTTGCAGGTCAGATCGACGGCAAAACTGCAGACGGAAGAAGCTTCTTCTACGAAGTTCCTCTCAAAAATCACACAGAAGCATTCGTTGAAGTTAAAAAGGTTCTCACTGAAGGTGATTGCAAGGTTATCGACGACCTTTCAGAAATCGCAGCAGTTGGTCACCGCGTAGTTCAGGGTGGTGCACTCTTCCAGAAGAGTGTTCTCATCGACGAAAAAGTTATCGAAGGAATTGAAAGCCTCTGTGATCTCGCTCCCCTTCACAATCCTGCTCACATTCAGGGTATCAGAGCTTGTTTCGAAGTTTTCGGACCTGATGTTCCCGAAATCGCAGTATTTGACAATGCTTTCCACAGCACAATGCCCGAAGAAGCATATACTTTCCCCATTCCCTACGAATATACTGAAAAATATCAGATTCGTCGTTACGGCTTCCACGGCACATCTCATCGCTTTGTAAGCGCTCGTTGTGCTGAGGTTATGAACAAAGACATAAAGGACCTCAAGATTGTTACTTGCCATCTTGGCAACGGCTCATCAATCACTGCTGTTAAGGGCGGTAAAGTTATTGACACAAGTATGGGTCTGACTCCCCTTGACGGTTTTGAAATGGGTACTCGTTGTGGTGCTGTTGACCCCTCTGCTATCCTCTTCCTTATGGAAAAAGAAGGCTGGGATGCTAAAACAACAAGCGATGTACTTAATAAGAAATCAGGTTACCTTGGTGTTTCAGGCGTTTCAAGTGACGACCGTGACCTTCTTAAAGCAATCGATGAAGGCAACGAAAGAGCTGCTCTTGCAAGAAAGATTCTCAAATATCAGGTACGCAAGGTTATCGGCAGCTACATCGCTGCTATGGACGGCGTAGACGCTATTGTATTCACAGGCGGTATCGGCGAAAATACAACAGACCTTCGCGAAGATGTATGCGAAAACCTCACATATCTCGGTGTTAAGTTTGACAAAGATATCAACAACTCACTCATCAGAGGTAAAGAAGGCGAAATCAGCACAGCAGATTCAGCAGTCAGAGTGTTCGTACTTCCCACAAACGAAGAACTTGCTATTGCTCGTGACACAAAAGAAATCGCTGAATCACTTTAATCTGAATATTTCACATATTTGCAGCCAACCCACTAAAAGGTTGGCTGTATTTTTGTTTGTTAGGGACAATTTTTTCTATGCGGACAATGCAGACAAAGAGCGAAAAGAGTCAATCTGAGATAAAATTTTATAAACAAAAGAAAGCCACTTTTCCAAATTTCGGAAAATGGCTTTTTCAAAAATGTTTTATTTTTTCGCATCCTCACCCGAGTAGTAATCCTGAAGGTGGTCTGATGCCTCCTGCAGCCTTTCTGCAAGTCCTTCTTCATAAATATCACTGCACAGAAATTCCCTTACTGAAAACTCTTTTCTGTTACCTGCATTTGTTTCAGTTTTAGGCTCCTGAGCAATAAAATCGATTGCATAAAATACTATTCCGTTTTCATCGAATATTTCCTTTAAACGAAGAAGTCTCTCCGCTGCTTTTTCAGCAGTAAGTTCAGTCTCGTCATAATAAAATACAATGTGACCGTATTCCGCTGCAACTTCGTTAATATCATAATCAAAATCAAGTACCAAATCTGACATAACGACACCATACGGCTCTTTCCACTGATAATCCTCAGCCATTTCATATGTTTTGATTTCGCCGAAGAATATGTCACTTGTAAACTCTTTCGCAATAATATCTTCTGTTTTTTTTACAAGCTCCCTGTATTCCCTATCTAGTCTGGTATATGTATTCCAACCATCTTCAACATTCTCAAAACTATCCCGTACAGGTCTTCCGAGAAGGTCGAAATAAATACTGAAATGTGTGTCTATGCTTGTAGGAGAAACAACTTTTGCATAGTAGCCTGAACTCTTGAAGTCATATCCGACTTTTTCGATTTCAAGGTCATAATCTGAATAATTTGCCTCTATGTAATTTTTTGCAGAATTTGCAGACAAAAGATACGAAACAGGATTGCCGAAAAATGCACAAACAAAATAAACTATTACGCCAAGTAATGCAACTGCCAATGTAATGAGTATTGCTTTTAATGCTTTCTTCATAAAAACCACTCCTTTTTATTCAAACCTCTCAAGAAAAGTATGAAATTCATCATTCAGTTTATACTCAACCATTGTGTCAACATTTGCATTGTGTATTGAACGGAAAATGTTGATTTCAATGTTTGGGTTTACTTTTTTCATCTGCTTTATCAGGTCTTTAATCTCCTGACGCTTTGAGAGACCTTCCTTGTTGCCATTTGCGTTGTAATCTTCCGTAAAACGACAAGCACACCTGATAAAATCAAGATTATTATATTTTGACCAGGCAATTATAGCGTCTTCATTTATGCAGTACATAGGTCTTATAAGTTCCATACCATCGTAATTTGTGCTTTTCAGCCTTGGAAGCATAGCCTGAATCTGTGAACCGTAAAACATTCCCATAACTGTTGTTTCAATCACATCACTCATATGGTGGCCGAGAGCAATTTTGTTACAGCCCAATTCCTTTGCTCTTGAATATAGATAACCTCTTCTCATCCGTGCACAAAGATAACAGGGATTCTGTTCAATTTTGACTACTACATTGAAAATGTCAGAATCAAAAAAGCTGACGGGGATATTAAGTTTTTTTGCGTTTTCTTCGATTTTTTGTCTGTTTTCAGCATTATAGCCCGGGTCCATAACCATGTATTCCAGTTCAAAAGGCACTTCGCTGTATCTTTGAAGCATTCTCATCAACACTGCTAAAATCATTGAATCTTTGCCACCTGAAATACAGACAGCTATCCTGTCTCCCGACTGAATCATTTGGTATTTCTTTACCGCTTCCACAAAAGGATTCCATATTTTCTTTCTGTATGTTTTTGAAATACTTCGTTCAGCTAACTGCCATAATTCAAGTTCACGCTTCATTTTATCCACCAAATCCAATTAAATCTTTGACTACTTCTCCGGCCATAATCAGTCCGACTGCCGACGGTACAAAGGAGAGACTACCGGGAATCTGACGCTTGTTTGAAGTTTCGTCAACAAGCACCTCGCTGATTATAGGAGTCTCCTCAGAATAAACAACCTTCAGCTTTCTGACACCATTTTCACGACATAATTTCCTCATTGTTTTTGCCAGAGGACAAACTGAAGTTTTACTGATGTCGGAAACTCTGAAACGGGTCGGGTCAGTTTTATTACCTGCACCCATAGAAGAAATTATCGGTATATTCAGTTTATCGGCAATCATCGCAAGAGCAAGTTTACCGCTGACAGTGTCAATTGCATCAACGATATAATCAAACTTTTCAAATTCAAAGTCCTTCTCATTTTCTTTCAGAAAAAAACAGTTGTATGCATTGACGGTAATTTCAGGGTTAATATCAAGCAGTCTTTCTTTGCAGACATCAACTTTACTCCTGCCAATTGTGCTGTGAAGAGCAATAATCTGACGGTTGATGTTTGACGGCGAAACAGTATCGTTGTCGATAATATCAAGAGTACCTACACCGCTTCTTGCCAGTGCTTCGCAAACATAACCTCCGACTCCGCCCACTCCAAAAACTGCCACACGGGCATTTTTAAGCTTCACAAGGGAATCAGAGCCAAAAACAATATTCTGTCTTGAAAAAATTTCACTCATCAGACATCAACTTCTTCTCTTTCTTCTACGCAAATTGTTTCAGTATAAAACTCACGGGGATTATTTTCATCAATTTCAATAAGTCTGCCTCCCCTGCGCCAACCATATGTCATAAAACCGCCGCAGATTGTCTGACCGAGCTTAATACCATCTTTTTCAACAATGAAATCGTTTACATGGTCGTGACCGCAGAACATAGCAATAACGTCACCTTGCTGACGGAAAGCGTCAAACTGACCGTCATATCTTGTTTCAGGCGGACTTGGACTTTCGTTTAACTCACCAACAGCACTTTCAGGAAGCACATAGTATTTGCCGTCAAAACAACGGACCGCTCCCTCTGTGTTTTCATCCACTTCCTTGAAGCAGGAATGAACATCAGGTACGCAGATATGCTGAAAAGCAATTGAATAAACAGGATTTCCATCGTTTTCTTCCTTTAATTTATCTGATTTTCTTTTATACCAGTCAAGCTGATCAGCGTGAACACAGTCATAACCTGTGCCCTTTATGCCATCAAGATAATCGTTAGAATCGAACATCCACAGATTGAATGCGGTTCTTTTTCCATCGGAAGAAAGAATGGGCAAACTGTAATTACCGCAGCCGTAAACATCCTCTTCATTATAGAGACCTACGAAGTTTTTATACTCCATAAAAATACGCATCTGAAATTCTTTGTGAGTATTTCTTTCTCCGTCGTGATTACCGAAAGTAATCGCAAGAGGCAGGTTGAATTTACCTACTGTCTGATAAAGTCTTCTGATAGTTTTAGCAGCATAATCATATGTAATAAGCTCATAGTTACTGCTGACATTGTCACCGGTAAAAACAACTAAATCAGGATTTGCTCTTCTTATACACTCTTCAATAAGATTAAGCGTATCGGCAATCTGCTGCTTGGTAATTTCGATTGGCTGTTCCTCTTCCATCAGTTCGTGAACAAGGTGAATATCTGACATATGTAAAATTCTGAATTTACCGTCTTTATTGAACTTTAATGTTTTTTCAGACTCCTTTCCTCTGTAAAGAAAAGGACCTCCCGTTGCCCCTAAAAACGGAAATGTGAGCATTTTCAATGCGTTTGAGAATATTTTGCTTTTCATAAATCTACTCCTCGTCTTATAAAAGGAAAAGCGGAGCCACTGTTATGTAGCCCCGCCAAGTCCAAAGCTTACGCTTAAAGCTTTATCAATTCTGTCCATATCAGTGTCGTCAAGATTGCCCATTCGCTCTTTCAGCCTTCTTTTGTCGAGAGTTCTTACCTGCTCAAGCAGCACAATGGAATCTTTTGCAAGGCCACAACCATCTGCATTGACTTTAATATGTGTTGGAAGGCTGTTTTTATATTTCTGACTTGTAATTGCTGCTGCAATTACAGTAGGGCTGTATTTATTTCCGACATCATTCTGAACAATCAGAACAGGTCTTATTCCACCCTGTTCCGAACCTACCACAGGACTGAGATCTGCGTAATATATATCTCCCCGTTTTATCATAAAATCACTCTCCGTAAAATATTTTGACAAGAATATCTTTGCCAATATTTTAAGGAAATAATCATCAGTCGGAAAATTCGGGGTAAAATCCGACTGAGACTTGTCCCCGAAACTATTATATGCAATAAATTTTCAGAGGACACTTATAATCAATACCAGAGCCAGCCGAAGAGAAGGATAACAATAATCCACTGCCACCATGAATATTTAACTGTAACTTCGTAGTTGGTTCTTGTCTTTCCATCAAGGGATGTTGCTGAAACAAACACAGTGCCAGTCTTTTTAGCACTCAATGCACCGTCTTTTGTTTCTATAATGCTTGTATCTGAAGAAAGAACTTCATAATTCTTTGTATTTGAGACGATATCTGAGAGAGCAACAGAAGATTTGTAGTCCATTTCCATTGTTTTATCAGCAGGTAATCTGTTTACTTCGCTGCCGAAGAGAACTGCCTGTGACAAATCAATTGTCTGTCCGCAAACTGCTATTGTTTCATCGCCCAGTGTTGCACCGCCGTGAGCAGCATAAACGCCACTTCTCATTGTTGATGTTTCTGTTTTGATGTATGCAGGGTCAATACCGAGGAAGCCGTTTCCGTCTGTGGGTGCGTCTTTCTTCATTTTGAATTTAATCGTATAAAGCTTCTCGAACTCTGTAAGAGTTGTTGTGGGCGTTGATGCACCCTTAGGAGCAAGAGAAGGAAGCCATGTAATTCCGCAGAAAACAAGTTTATACTGCTTTGTCATAGCACTTGAATAGCTCTGATGGTACATACCGAGAGGTGAGCTTGTTGACTGATTGATACCCACGGGCATTTTTGTTGCTTTCTTGACAGCTGCACCGCTTGAAGTGTCAATTGCATAATATTTGCTGTCATAAACGATAATTGTGTTTACATTGATAATCGGATAATCAGTTTTTGCACTGACTGTCACTGTAAATGAATCACCGGGTTTGGGATTCTCTTTTGATGAAGTGAGCTTGATAGTACATGTGTTGTCTTTTTCAGCAGCACTTACGCCGACAGTAAACATTGAAAAAATGAAAACAAAAGACATAAGAATCGCTGTGATTTTAGAAAGTTTTTTCATAGGTTTTTACCTCCTTGATTATGCTTTGTTATAAAATATTTCAAGAATCGTTTCATATGTCGACTCTTCGTTGACTACAAACTGAGCAAATTTATCCGTTGCCACATATTTACCCTGAAGAGAAGTAACTTTATTGATTTTTGCAGAATTCGTCACAAGTTGACCGCCAAGATAAACTGCACTTGAAAGTGAAATATCTGTAACCGAATATTGCTTTGCAGTGTTGTAAAGCTTTGTTATGATACCGATGTCGTCCTTAGCAAGTGAAATAACTTTCGCTGCATATGCCTTGACATACTGAATCTGTCTTTCTCTTCTTCGGGAGTCAGAATCAATCTTTGATCTGTCACGGGATGTACAATAGAATCGAGCGGCAGTGCCAGTGAGATGGATTTTTTCGCCCTCCACAAACTGTCCTATTGTTTCAAGGCTTGTCAGTTCAATGCCACCCACCGCAGCGTTGAGGGCATCAACACCTCTGACTCTCAGAGAAAAATATGAGTCAATAGGAATACCCATAAGAAGTCGTTCAATAGATTTGATAACATTTTCACAGCTCTTTTCTCCGCCATCACCATAAGCAAAAGAAAGACAAATCTGCATTTTTTCTGTTCTTGCAAAACTACCGTTTTCCGAATAAACGTCAACATCAACCATTGAGTCGCGAGGAATTGTCAGAACGGAAATGTCACCTGTTTTTGTATCATAGGCAAGTACCATAATAGTGTCAGCCTGACCGGCAGTGCCATATTCATCAGTAATATTCACGCTGACGCTTTTGTCGTCAATACCGAGAAATGCCGCCGTTACTATGTTTTCATTGTAAACATATTTCTGGCCTTTATACACAACTGTTTTACCACTGTCATCGTAAGAAACAACATCATTAACCGTGCCGATTGTAACATCCTCTTTTTTCTTGTTTATGTCGTTCATACCCATTTTGTGCATTATGAGAACTGCACCGGCACCCAGAAGTGAAACAAAAAACAGAACGGCTACAATAATTATAAGAATTCTGAAAAATAAGGGCATTTTCTTTTTACTCTTTTCTTCAGGTGGAGTGTCTTCGTTTCTTTTTTCCTTGCTGTGGTGTGATTTTTCAGATGAATGATGATGGTGATGATGTCTGTGATGTGAATGAGAGTCATATGACTTCATAAATTCATCAACAACTTCTTCACTTGATAAATCGAAATTATCATTTCGTCTTTTCATCGCCTACCATCACCCCACAAACAAGATATCTTGCTCTTCTATCGTTAATACAGGTGCTGAGTACAAGCACCTTTGAATATTCGTTAAGTTTGATTCCGTCTCGCACATTTTTTATGAAACTGTTAGGATTGAGGACAGTATTCTGGAATTCCTCAAGCTGCGACGGGTCATTGAAATCAAACGAATTCATAATATGTCGGCTATCATATTTGAAAGCAGAAATTACTCTGTATGTGAAAATATGCTTTTCTGTGTAAATGTAGAAAAACTCATTTTCTTCGAAAAATTTTGCGTCCTGGAATTTATGAAGATTCTGGAACATTGTTCCGTTGTTCATATTGTGACCGTACAAAACTGTAACAGGGTCAAAGAAATCAAGACTGTTGCAGGACTGAGAATAAATCATACCTGCAAAAAGATACTTCTTATCAATAGACTTGTTAAGATAGAAGTTATCATCCACCCTGCTCTGAACAACCGGATAATTAATCTTGGTGTTGGGTATATAAATCCAGGCGTAAACCTCGTCATTTCTTTCCTTAAGAGAAGCAAAATCTATCGGATTATCAACAAGGTTTTCCTCTTCATCCTGCTTACCCTTATTCACTGCGTCGTCAACAAAATCCATCAGGTTTTCGTAAGATTGTTCTGCTGCATAGCCACCATACCACTGAAAAACAACATATCCGATACCGCCCAACAGACACAGAATCAAAAACACAATCAGAACAATTATTGCAATTTTATTCGCTTTTTTTCTTTTTTTTTCTCTTGTGCTCATAGTACCCTCATATTAACTAAAGGTCTTGGATTCAAACGAAAACAAGACCTTTAGAAATTAATTATTCATATTATTTTGTTTTCTCTGTGCGCTTTTTGTAAACAACGGCAATAGCCATAAGACCGATAATTGCAAGAGCAATAATCACAGTAGCCTGAGTGTCCATAAAGCCTGTCTGAGGAGCATCAGGACTGTCGTCAGGCTTTGCAGTCTGCTGTTCACCTGTTGTCACTTCATCATCAACGGGCTTGAAGTATGCATCACCGACAATATCAGCGTCACCGTCAAGATCGCCATGAGTTTTGTTGTCAGCATCGGGAACAATTTCAACCTTGATTTCAGGGTCATAAATTGTACCTTCAACAATTTCAAACTTACCGTCAAGCTCCCAGTGGTCAAACACATAACCTTCAGCAGCTGTTGCTGTAAGAACAACAATCTGACCTGCCTTACCTGCAGTGGGAGCAGCAACTGCGATACCGCCACCGACAATATTGACAGTTGTATCAATTGTGTAATACTTGTCAGGTGTTGGGCTGTCAGCAGCAAATGAAGTCACTGCAAAAGCAAAACAGAAAACAAGTGCAAGTAAAAGCGATAAAACTTTTTTCATAATTGTACACCTCTGATTAAATCACATAAAAACGGACATTATTTAACGATATCATTTTATCACATACCGATTCAATTGTCAACACATTTTATTCAGCGGGTGTGTAATCGGTAAGCACTTCTACTGTTTTCATAACAGGAGGATTAACAGGTTTTGTAAATTCACCGTCACTTGTAGAATAAACTCTATCACATTCAATGAGAGCATCTACTGTTTCCATTCCTTCAATAACTTTACCGAAAGCTGCATAGTTGCCATCGAGTGATGCCTTATAATCACCCGAATAGCAGATAAAGAACTGGCTGCTTGCAGAGTCTTTATCGTTGCTTCTTGCCATTGAGACTACACCTCTGTCGTGAGAGAGTGTATTTTTTCTGTAACCGTTTGAAGAAAACTCGCCTTTTATTTCCTTGTCACTGCCACCTGTACCATCACCTGCAGGGTCTCCGCCCTGAGCCATAAATCCGGGATAAATTCTGTGGAAAGTAAGTCCGTTATAGAAACCTGATTCAACAAGCTGAAGGAAATTTTCAACAGTTTTAGGAGCATACTCAGGCATAAGCTCAATAACAAAGCTGTCGCCTGATTCCATTGTAACTTTTACAAAGGAATGTTCCTGTTTGCCTGAACAGGCAGAAAGCGAGAAGACGAAAGTAAAAACAAGAATAAGGGAAATTAATTTTATAAATACTGATTTTTTCATTTTTTACACTCCAAGAATTTCTCTGATATTACTTACACCTGTAAGCAGATTGAATTTAAGAGTTTTTGCACCGCTGCCGTCATCAAATACAACTTCAATATCATCGCCAAGATTAACTCTTTCGGCAGAAATGATTTTTGCATCATTCTCTTTGAAGAACATCTTCAGAAGGTCAATTTCTTCATCAGTATAATCTCCTGCGTTATCAGATACAAAGAGGACATTACCCATAAGGTTGTTGATAAATGCAAGAAGAAGCTTCTGTTCAAAGTTGAACTTGAGGTTTTTGCTGCGAAGGAAGAATACGTCAGGGTCATTACAGAAAACTCTGCCGTCAAGATGTCTTCTGAAAATTGTATTGTTGATTGCATTCTGTGCTGAGGGAAGCTCATTGTTGAGGTTGAGCACATTTTCAATCTTAGGTCTGTATGAAAGGCTGACGTCACAGCTGATTCTACAAGCATCCACAACACCGAATGAGGGAAGAAGCGGAACACCGCAACCGAGGAAAAGCTTGTCACCAACGCATTCACGAAGGAAATCCATAGCTTCACACATAATCTGTCCTCTTGTTTTGCCGTTTCTGGGGAATACGCACTGGCTGTAAAGGAAATCGAGCTTAACCATATCATAGCCCCACTCATTAAGAACTACATCGAAGCAGTTTTTAATGTAGTTTCTTGCACCTTCGTTATAGATGTCAAGTGTATATGAACCGCCCCATGCAAAAGTACCGAGATGACGCTTGTCTGTGCCGGGAACTTTGATAAACCATTCAGGATGCTCTTTTGCAACAACCGAATCTGTCTCACAACTGAAAGGAGCAAGCCAGATACCTGCAAGATAACCCTTTTCGTGGATTTTATCAGCAATATATTTCATTCCCTTGGGGAAATCCTTTTCATTCTTAAGTATCCAGTCTCCAACCTTTGGTTCATAACCGTCGTCAACCTGATAGATAGAAACGCTGTCTTTAGCTCTGTCAAGGCCTTCGAGGTCACGGATGATGATATTTTCATCAATCTTCTGGAAATAGTTGTACCATGATGTATAACCTGCAAGGTGCTTGATTCTGGGTTCAGGAACTTTCATAGCCTCAAAGTACTTATCGAAAACTTCATCGTATGAACCCTTGAAGCATACAACATCAAGAAGCTGATATTCACTGTCAATTACAAGACCCTCAACATCTTTAACGACTGAGAAGTCAGATGTATTCATATCATATCTGAAAAGTGTATAACCGTTTCTCTCGGTAAGTGAGCCGAAAAATTCAAGGTTTTCACCATTTCTGATGTATGTATAGCCGTTACTGTGGAAGTAGCCCTTCTGCTTCTTGTAACCTGAGAACATATAGTCACCGCTTACCTGAGCAGCATTTTTTGACCAACTGCATATATTTGTGATAGGACTTGTTGTTTTAAGGATTGACTCTTTCTGAACTTCCCATGAAGTTGACCATGACTGGTAACCATTTGAGAAGAAAACATCGCCTTTCTTGCAGGGGATTTTTGTGTCAAGTCTGAACTCAATAAGTTCAATTTTTTTTGCAGGAATTACTTTTGCAACGATTTTGTCGTCATCTGCAGAAAACTCGATTTTACAACCTGCATTTTCTGCTTCATAGCTGGAATAAACCTTGCCGTCCATTCTGTACTTGATAAAAGAAGAAAATTTATACATTTTTTCAGCTCCCGTAATCATATTTACTTAATTCTATCACAATTGCGCAAACTAATCAACACAATTATAGATAAATAATAAAATTATCTTACAAAAAATACCCTTGAAAAAAATGGCAACTTATAGTATAATGATACAGTTAGTATACATTGATGCTGTGAAAGAAGATGTGATGATGAAAAAAATCGGTTTTGACAACGACAAATATCTCCATTTCCAATCCCTGAACATTCAGAAAAGAATCGACGAATTCGGCGGTAAGCTTTACCTGGAATTCGGCGGTAAGCTTTTTGACGACTTTCACGCAAGTCGCGTACTTCCCGGTTTTGAACCCGACAGTAAAATCAGAATGCTCCAGACTCTCAAGGACGATGTAGAAATCGTTATCGTTATCAACGCAAACGACATTGAAAAGAGAAAAACACGAGGAGACCTCGGTATCACATATGACGAGGATGTCCTGCGTCTTATCAGCATCTTCAAGGACCTTGAATTATTTGTCGGCAGTGTTGTCGTAACCTGCTATACAGGTCAACCGTCCGCAAAAGCATATCTTAACCGATTAACTCACTTAGGTATCAAAAATTATAAGCACTATCCCATTGAAGGCTATCCCTCAGATATTAACAGAATCGTAAGTGATGAAGGCTACGGAGCAAACGAGTACATTGAAACTGAGCGTTCACTTGTAGTTATCACCGCACCCGGACCCGGTAGCGGAAAAATGGCTACTTGCCTTTCACAGATTTATCACGACAATAAAAGAAACATCAAATCAGGATATGCGAAATATGAGACTTTCCCCATCTGGAATCTCCCTCTCAGACATCCTGTTAACCTTGCTTATGAAGCAGCAACAGCTGACCTTAATGATGTCAATATGATTGACCCATTCCATCTGGAAGCATATGAAAAAACAGCAGTCAACTATAATCGCGATGTTGAAATATTCCCCGTTCTCAATGAAATGTTCACGAGAATCCAAGGAGTTTCGCCGTATAAATCACCAACAGATATGGGTGTTAATATGGCTGGTTTCTGTTTTATTAATGACGATGTCATATGCAAAGCTTCGCATATGGAAATCCTCAGAAGATATTATAACGCTCAAAGTGATTTCATAAAAGGAAAAACAAGCGCCGAAACAGTAAAGAAAATTGAGCTTATTATGAACAGAGAAGGTATCACTCCTGAGATGTGCCCTGCAATAGAAGCTTCTATTGAGAAAGCTGAAGCAACCGGTGCTCCCGCAGGTGGTATGATGCTTCACGACGGCACTGTAATTACAGGAAAGACATCAAGTCTTCTCGGTGCTTCTTCAGCTCTTCTCCTCAACGCACTTAAAACTCTTGCAGGTATTGATGAAAACATCAACATCATCAGCCCTGAAGTAATTGAACCTATCTGTACTCTTAAAACAACTAACCTCCATCACAGAAACCCGAGACTTCATTCCGACGAAGTGCTTATTGCTCTGTGTATGAGTGCAGTAACAAATCCCGATGCGCAGAAAGCAATTGACCAGCTTGAAAACCTTAACGGATGCGATGCTCACTTCTCAGTTGTAATTTCAGATATCGATGAAAAACTTTACAGAAGACTCGGTATCAATGTTACTTGTGAACCCAAGTACGAAATCAAATAAATATTTCATAAAACACTTGCTTTTTAGTTAACGATATAGTATAATTCTGAAGTAATGTGCTTTGGACATTTAGCTCAGCTGGTAGAGCATTCGCTTGACGTGCGAAGGGTCAGCGGTTCGAGTCCGTTAATGTCCACCAAATTAATCCGCAATCAAGATTTTGATTGCGTATTTTTTAAAATGAAAGGATGTAAAACTATGAAAAAATCATCTTCACGCTATCCTGCTTTCCCTCTTATCACCTGCGACCCGCACTTCAATGTATGGTCTATGTGTGATAAATTAAATGATGACCATACTCGTCATTGGACCAATATGCAGAATCCTCTTACAGGCATCGTCACTGTTGACGGCGCAGAGAAGATTTTTATGGGCAAAAAGAGACACAACCCTTTTTATCATAAATATTTCGGCACACCTGAAAAAATCGAGCAGATTTCTCTTGAAATCACACCCCTCAAAACAATTTATACTTTCAGAGATGAAAAACTTGAGCTTGAAGTAACATTCACTTCTCCCCTTCTTCCTGATGACCTTAAGCTTCTCTCAAGGCCGATTACATACATATCATACAAAGTCAATGCTCTCGACGGAAAGAATCACGATATTTCAGTTTATGTTGATGTATCAGGTATGCTCTGTACTGACAAACCTGATGAAAAAGTATTTTTCGGAAAAGAAGAGAATTATGTTTTCTTGTCAAGCGGTTACGAAAATATGCTTAAAGAAAGCGGCGATGACCAGAGAATCAGTTGGGGTAAGGTTTGTATTTCAGCTCCTTGCGGCAGAACCGGTTTCACAGACGATAACCACAAGTGCTCAGAAATCAATGCATTCAGAGAAGTTCGTGTAATGGACACATATCCTGCGATTTTCGGCTGCGATGAACACAAAGACACTGAATCTGCTTCAGGATTCTTCTGTGTAGGCTATGATGATCATCTTTCACTTGAATATTTCGGCAGAAGAGTAAAAGGTTATTGGACAAAAGACAGAGAAGACTATGACGATGTTCTTGAACTTGCGATAAAAGATTATGATGAAATTATGAAAAAAGTCGATGAGTTCGACAGCAAGATGATTTCAGACGCCGAAAAAATCAGCGAAGACTATGCAAAAGTCATTGCAATCGCTTACCGTCAGGCAGTTGCTGCTCACAAACTTGCCTGGGATGGAGAGACAGGTCTTTTCGTTTCAAAAGAATGTTACTCAAACGGCTGTGCAGCCACTGTTGATGTAACTTATCCCTCAATCCCCCTCTTCCTCATTTATAACCCTGACCTTGTTGAGTATATGCTCAATCCTATTTTCAAATTTGCATATTCAGATATGTGGCCGTATGAGTTTGCACCTCACGATGCAGGACAATATCCTCTTGTTAACGGTCAGGTTTACGGTGACCAGGGTATTAAAGGAGGTCACCTGAGACTTCAGAGTCAGATGCCTGTTGAAGAATGCGGTAATATGCTTCTTTGCGTTGCTGCACTCTGCAAGAAGAAAGGCACCACTGAATATGCTGAGAAGCACTTTGACATTCTCACTCAATGGGCAGATTACCTTGCAGAATACGGTTACAACCCTGAAAACCAGCTTTGTACTGACGACTTTGCAGGTCACCTCGCTCACAACTGCAATCTTTCAGTGAAGGCAATTATGGGTATGGCTTCATGGGGTATGCTCCTCAGAATGATGGGCAAAGAAGATAAATATACAGCAATCGCCAAGAAATACGCTGAACAATGGAAAAAGGATGCGTTTGACGAAAATCACTACAAACTCGCATTTGACAGAGAAGATACCTGGAGCATCAAGTACAACCTTGTATGGGATAAGCTTTTCGGTCTGGAGATTTTTGATGAGGATATCTTTGAAACTGAAGTTAATTATTATAAAACAAAAGTCAACACTTATGGCTTACCACTTGATTGCAGAAGTCTTTACACAAAGAGTGACTGGCAGATGTGGTCAACAATTCTGACTGATGACAAAGAATACACAGATATGATTGTTTCATCAATGCTCAGTATGCTTGAAGAAACAACTGACAGAGTTCCTTTCACCGACTGGTATTACACACACGATGCAAAACAAGTTGGCTTCCAGAACAGAACTGTTCAGGGTGGTTTATTCATCAATCTTCTCAAATTCTAAAAATATGACAAAACTCCGATTACCAGGTTTTTTCTGAGTAATCGGAGTTTTTTTATTTATCTTTAAAATTCAATTTTATTAAGAAAAGATTTTAAAACCTTTAAATATTCATCGTGACACACATAATAGCTTTCAGCGTGTGCGGCACCGGGGAAAACATGGAGCTCTTTAAGCTCTGACCCACATGCTTCATACACATCATATACCATTCTCGTCGGCACGAAATCATCGTCAGCACCATGAATAAACAAAAACGGAACTTTTGCTTTTTTGACCTGATTGATACAGTTGTTTTCCCTGAAATCATATTTACAAAGAACTTTGTTGATTATATTTGCAATATGCATAACCGGGAACTGAGGTAAATGAAAGTTTCTTTTGAGAACATGTACAAACTGATCCCACGCATTACTGAAACCACAGTCAGACACAACAACCTTTACCTGTTCAGGGAAATCAGACTCACCCGATGCATTCATAACGGTGGCAGAGCCCATTGAAATTCCGTGAAGAAGAACGGTGGAATCCTGACCGAATTTATTAAGAGCAAAATTCGTCCATGCTATACAGTCTCTTCTGTCCCACCAGGCAAAAGTTATGTATTTACCGTCACTGTCACCGTGACCTCTGTCATCAGGCACAAGGACATTGAAGCCCATTTCGTGATACATACGAACATAGGAACAATACTCATTTATTCCGCAGTTTTTGTAGCCGTGAATCAGAATTGCAGTTTTCTTTGAGCACTCGGGGGCATCAATAAGGATTCCTCTGAGTGTGAGGCCGTCATCAGACTTGATTTCAAGCTTATCAAAACCTTTATCAAAAAGCCATTTTTTCTCTGCCACAAGAAAATCCATAAACGGGTGCATATGTTCACTATAATCATCCATTGTATAAGGATTAGGTCCTTTTTTCGGGCGTTTAAGAGCAAAGCAGAACATTCCGACGCCTGTACCGACCGATGCAATAACTAACAGAATCACAAGAACTGCAAGAACAACAAAAAACACCTTCATAATATCACCTCATTACACATTATATTTTAATTTTACAACAAATTAATATTAAAATCAACACATTTACTTGAATTAAGAGAAAAGATAATGTATACTCTACTGGGTGATTTAAATGAAAGAAACATTAGGACAAATTATTGGTTTTGTAGCAATGGCGATAATCGTTGTATCATACCAACAAAAATCTCATAAAAACATATTAACTCTCCAAATGATATCGGGACTTCTGTTCACCGTACATTACCTGATGCTGGGTGCTTATACCGGTGCAGTAATGAATCTGTTGGGTGCATTCAGATCTCTTGTATATTCAAACAGAAGAAAGAAATGGGCTTCTTCGGTTTTGTGGCCAACCGGTTTTTCAGTAGCTTTTCTGATTTCGGGAATACTGACTTGGGAGAATATCTTCTCTGTTTTCCCACTTATCGCAATGCTTATGTCATCAATAGTGCTCTGGATAGAACAACCGAAAATCAACAGAATGCTTTCTCTTCCCACATCCGGTTGTTGGTTGATTTATAACATAAAAACTCTCTCATATCCCGGAATTATAACAGAAATATTTGTTTTGAGTTCTATAATAATCGGAATTCTAAGACTTGATATAAAAAGAAAGAACAAATAAACATAAACAAAAACGGCTCAACTGCTCGCTGACACCACATAAGGAAGTATTTGTTTCTCGAACAAAATTCCTTGTATTATCACCAAAAGCCTCGCAAGGCGTTAGCCTTGCTGCTTTTTTGGCTTCAATTCAAGTAATTTTGCC
>JAZQLC010000042.1:0-37811 GCA_045542485.1 Acutalibacteraceae bacterium | reverse complement strand
CACCGGTGCGAAAGAGCTTATGTGCATTCGCGTACTCGGCGGTTCAGGCAGGAGGTATGCCAATATCGGTGACGTCGTAGTTGCTTCAGTTAAGAAAGCAGCTCCCGGCGGTGTCGTTAAAAAAGGCGAAGTTGTAAAAGCGGTAGTAGTTCGTACCGCAAGCGGCGTTCGTCGTGAAGACGGAACATATATCCGTTTCGATGAAAACGCAGCTGTTATTATCAGAGAAGACAAAAATCCCAAAGGCACACGTATCTTTGGACCGGTAGCAAGAGAACTCCGTGAAAAGGATTTCACAAAGATTCTCTCACTTGCTCCCGAAGTGCTTTAATAGGGAGGAGAACGACATGAATAATAAAGTTCACGTTAAAACAGGCGACGAAGTTATCGTTATCAACGGTAAATATCGTGGCAAAAAAGGTAAGGTGCTTGAGGTATCTCCCAAAGAGGGTAAGGTTATCGTTGAAGGCGTCAATATCGTAACAAAGCACGTTAAACCCCGCAAGGCTGGCGAACAGGGCGGTCTTGTTAAGGCTGAAAGTGCTCTCTATGCTGACAAAGTTCAGCTCATCTGCCCCAAATGTGGTCGTCCCACAAGAACAGGCAGCAAAATCAATGCTAAAGGCGAGAAAGTCCGCACTTGTAAAAAGAGCGACTGCTTAGCAGAAATCAAGTAAGAAGGAGGAAACATAACATGGCAGCAAGATTAAAAGAATTCTATACAAACGAAGTTGCACCCGCAATGATGAAAAAGTTTGAATACAAAAGTGTTATGCAGATTCCGAAGCTTGATAAAATCGTAATCAACGTTGGTTGCGGCGAAGCAAGAGAAAACCCCAAGGTTATCGACGCTATCGTTGCTGATATCAAGCAGATTACAGGTCAGACCCCCGTTCGTTGTAAGGCAAAGAAATCAGTTGCTAACTTCAAACTCCGTGAGGGTATGACAATCGGTGTTAAAGTAACACTTCGTGGAGACAGAATGTATGAATTCCTTGACAGATTCTTCAATCTCGCTCTCCCCAGAGTAAGAGACTTCAGAGGTATCAATCCTGATTCTTTCGATGGCCGTGGTAACTACTCAATGGGTATCAAAGAACAGCTTATTTTCCCTGAAATCGATTACGATAAGATCGACAAGGTTCGCGGTATGGACATCTGCTTTGTTACAACCGCTAAATCAGACGAAGAAGCCCGTGAATTGCTTTCACTTATGGGCGCTCCGTTCACAAAGTAAGGAGGAATTACTGTGGCTAAAAAAGCAATGAAAGAGAAGCAGCAGAGACCTGCAAAATTCTCAACAAGACAGTACAACAGTTGTAAAATCTGTGGTAGACCACATGCCTACCTTCGCAAGTACGGAGTGTGCCGTATCTGCTTCAGAGAACTTGCTCACGAGGGCAAAATTCCTGGAGTTAAGAAGGCTAGCTGGTAAGGGCAATTGTTAAAAGGAGGTTGACGGTATGCAAATTACTGATTCTATCGCCGATATGCTTACTAGAATCCGCAACGCTAATTCAGCGAAGCATGACTCGGTGAAAGTTCCCGCATCCAACATGAAAAAGGCAATTGCTCAGATTCTTGTTGATGAGGGTTATATCAAAGGTTTTACAGTTGAAGAAGACGGTAAACAGGGTATGATGGAAATCACCCTTAAATACGGCCCGAACAAAAGTCAGGTCATTACCGGTTTACGCAGAGTATCAAAACCCGGTCTGCGTATTTATTCAAGCTGCGAGGATATGCCTAAGGTTATGAAAGGCCTTGGTATCGCAATTGTTTCAACATCAATGGGTATTATGACAGACAAGGACGCACGCAAGGCAAATGTCGGCGGTGAAGTTCTTGCATTCATCTGGTAAGGAGGTGCTGTTAGAATGTCACGTATAGGCAAGATGCCGATTGATATTCCGGCAGGTGTCGATGTAACAATCGACGGCAGCACTGTAACCGTAAAGGGCCCCAAAGGTGAGCTCACCAGAACAGTGCACAAGAATATCACAGTTGAAAAAGACGGTGCTGTTATCACAGTAACTCGTCCCAACGATGAGAACCTCAACAAGTCTCTCCACGGCCTTACACGTACACTTATCGCTAATATGGTTGAAGGTGTAAGCAAGGGCTACTCAAAAGAGCTTGAAGTTAACGGTGTTGGTTACCGTGCTCAGAAGCAGGGTAAAGAACTCGTTCTTACAGTAGGTTACTCACATCCTGTTACTTTCATGGAAACAGACGATATTTCAATCGAAGTTCCCGGTCCTAACAAGATTATCATTTCAGGATCTGACAAACAGAAAGTCGGCCAGTTTGCAGCAGAAGTTCGTGAAGTACGTCCTCCCGAACCTTACAAAGGCAAGGGTATCAAGTATGTTGACGAATATATCCGCCGCAAAGAAGGTAAGGCCGCTAAGGGCGGTAAATAATCTAATATCAAGGAGTGAAAAATTATGGTTAACAGACCTGACAGCAATAAGGCAAGAAGTCAGCGCCATAAGAGAGTCCGTGGTAAAATCAACGGAACTGCAGAGCGTCCTCGCCTTAATGTATTCCGCTCCCTTCAGAATATCTACGCTCAGTTAATCGATGACGTAAACGGTGTAACACTTGTCAGCGCATCATCTGTTGAGAAAGATTTTGAAGAATACGGCGGAAATAAATCCGCAGCCCGCAAGGTTGGCGAAATGCTCGCAAAAAGAGCCCTCGAGAAAGATATTACAGATGTAGTATTTGATCGTGGCGGCTATATCTATCACGGCCGTGTACAAGAGCTGGCCGAAGGCGCCCGCGAAGGCGGCCTCAAGTTCTAAGAAGGAGGAATAACTTTGGCTAATATTGACACACAGGCAACAAACGAGCTTCAGGAAAGAGTTGTTACTATCAACCGTGTTTCAAAGACTGTTAAGGGTGGTCGAATCTTCAAGTTCGCAGCTCTTGTAGTTGTTGGTGATGGTAACGGCACCGTAGGCTTCGGTCTCGGTAAATCCGGTGAAGTACCGGATGCTATCCGTAAAGGTATCGAAGATGCCAAAAAGAATCTTATTAAAGTTTCTCTTAAGGGAACAACAATTCCTCACGAAGTTATCGGTAAATTCGGTGCAGGCGTAGTTCTTATGAAACCCGCTGCTCCCGGTACCGGTGTTATCGCCGGTGGTCCCGTTCGTGCTGTTGTTGAAACAGTAGGTATCAAGGACATCCGTTCAAAGGCTCTTCGTTCAAACAATCCGTGCAATGTTGTTAGAGCAACAATTGACGGTCTTTCCAAGCTTCGCAACGCAGATGAAGTTGCAGCGATTCGTGGAAAATCAACAAAAGAAATTTTAGGTTAAGGAGGGTGGATTAAATGGCAAACGTTCAGGTAAAGCTCGTTAGAAGCTTAATCGGAAGCAAGAAAGACCAGATAGCCACCGCTCATGCACTTGGTCTTCACAAAATCGGAGATGTAGCGGTACAGCCCGCAAATCCGCAGACACAAGGTAAAATCAACAAAATTAACCACCTCATCGAGGTAACCGAAGCGTAAGCAAGGAGGTGCGACAAATGAAACTGCACGAACTTTCTCCGATGCCCGGTTCAACAAAAGAACGTAAGCGTATCGGTAGAGGTCCCGCATCCGGTCAGGGTAAAACAGCCGGTAAAGGACACAAAGGTCAGAAGGCACGTGCCGGCAGAGGTATGCAGATCGGCTTTGAAGGCGGTCAGATGCCCTTGCAGAGAAGAATTCCTAAGAGAGGCTTCAACAACATTTTCCGTAAGGAATTTGCTACTGTAAACGTTGCAAGTCTTGATAAGGTATTCAACGATGGCGATGTAGTAACAATCGAGGCTCTTGTAGCAAGTGGCCTTGTAAAGAAAACTCTTGACGGTGTAAAAATTCTTGGTAACGGCGAAATTGCTAAGAAACTCACTGTACAGGTTAACGCTTATTCTGAAACAGCTAAAACAAAGATAGAAGCAGCAGGCGGAAAGGCAGAGGTGGTATAAAATGATCAAAACCTTTGTCAATGCTTGGAAAATTGCCGAGCTTCGCAAAAAGATCCTCTTCACTGCTTTTATTGTCTTGATTTTCAGAATCGGCTCAGTCATTCCCGTTCCCTTTGTAAATCTTGCGGACGGACTTGACCAAAGCTTATACGCAGGTACTTTCATTCAGTACCTTAACATTATGACGGGTGAGGCATTTACTTACGGTACACTTTTCGCGATGTCAATCACTCCGTACATCAACAGTTCAATTATCATGCAGCTTCTCACAGTTGCAATTCCCGCACTTGAAAGACTTTCTAAGGAAGGCGAGGAAGGCAGAAAGAAAATTGCTACCATCACTCGTTATGTAACAGTTGGTCTTGCTATTATGCAGTCAACAGCTTACTACTTCTTCCTCAGAAACGGCGGCTACCTTTCAACAGCAGCCGACGGTTCAGAATTCACAGGATTCTTCGCAGTCTTCCAGGCAATCACAATCATTCTCTGCTTCACAGCAGGTGCTGCACTTATCATGTGGCTCGGTGAACAGATTAATGACAGGGGTATCGGTAACGGTATTTCAATGATTCTTTTCGCTGGTATCGTTTCTCGTATTCCCACAATGGTAATGAACATTTTCAGCCCCGATTACGGTTATTTCCAGTATGGCGGCGCTTACTATGTCCTTGGTCCTATCGTTATGGTAATTATGCTTCTCATGATTGCTTATATCGTATGGATGGACAATGCAGAAAGACGTATCCCCGTTCAGTATGCAAAGAGAGTTGTTGGCCGTAAGATGTACGGTGGCCAGAGCACACATATTCCGATCAAGGTTAATATGTCAGGTGTTATGCCCATCATCTTCGCTTCATCAATTCTTTCACTCCCACCGACTATTCAGTTGTTCGTAAAAAATCCTTCAGACTTCTGGGAGAAGTTCTTCAAGGTATTCTCATCAGAGCACTGGGCATATGGTCTTATGTACTTCGTACTGATCATCTTCTTTGCATATTTCTATGCAACAATCCAGTACAATCCTGTTGAGATGGCAAACAACATCAGAAAGAATAGCGGAGCAATCCCCGGTATTCGTCCCGGCAAGCCCACATCAGATTATATCGGCAAGATTCTTTCAAGAATCACTCTTCTCGGCGCATTGCTTATCAGCGTAGTTGCAATCTTCCCGATTCTCTACTCACAGATTTGCGGCCTTGAGATTCTTAAAGATTTCCTTCCCGCAGGTATGAACATCTCTATGGGTGGTACATCAATCATCATCCTTGTTGGTGTTGCTCTCGAAACTGTTAAACAGCTCGAAAGCCAGATGATGATGCGTCATTACAAGGGCTTCCTTGATTAATTCAGAAGGAGATAAGACTATGAAACTTATTCTTCTCGGTGCACCGGGTGCAGGTAAAGGAACTCAGGCAGAAGTAATCTGCGAAAAGCTCTCAATACCTGCAATCTCAACCGGTAACATTATCCGTGAAGCTCTCAAAAACGGCACGGAAATGGGACTTAAAGCAAAATCATTCATCGACGCAGGTCAGCTTGTTCCTGATGAAGTCGTAATCGGCATCATCAAGGACAGACTTGCAGCAGATGACTGTAATAACGGATTCATCCTTGATGGTTTTCCCCGTACAATTCCTTAGGCTGAGGCACTCGATACAATGGGCATTGTCATTGACAAGGTTATCGATATCGAAGTTCCCGATGAGAAAATTGTAAAGAGAATGTCAGGCAGACGAGTTTGTAAGGACTGTGGTGCTTCATATCATCTTGAGTACAAGAAACCTGCAAAAGACGGCATTTGCAATCTCTGTGGCGGCGAACTCGTTCAGAGAAAGGATGACCATCCCGACACGGTTCTCGATAGACTTAATGTTTATCACGAACAGACAGAACCGCTTAAAAATTACTACGGCGAGAAAGGAATTCTCTGCGTAGTTGAGGGTCAGGAAGAGGTTAAAGATACAACAGCTCTTACCCTCAAAGCTTTGGAGGATTAAGCATGATAGTGCTCAAGACCACGCGAGAGCTTGCGCTGATGCGTGAGGCGTGCAGAATTTCTGCAGGAGCATTAAAGGCAGCAGGAGAGGCAGTTCAGCCGGGAGTCACTACCGCTGAAATAGATAAGATCGCATACGATTATATAAAGAAGCAGGGCGCAAATCCCAACTTCCTTCATCTGTATGATTTTCCTGCTACCGCATGCATTTCCATAAACGACGAGGTTATTCACGGAATTCCGAGCAAAAACCGCGTAATAAAGGAAGGCGACATCGTCAGCATTGACCTTGGAGCCGAGCTTGAAGGATATAACGGAGACAATGCCGCCACATTCGCAGCAGGTAAGATAAGTCCTGAGGCGCAGCGGCTGTGCGATGTGACCAGAGAGAGCCTTTATGAAGGCATCAGTAAGGCAATCGCAGGTGGCAGACTCGGTGATATCGGATATGCAATCCAGAGTTACTGCGAAAAGCACGGATACGGTGTCGTAAGGTCCTTCACCGGACACGGCATCGGAAAGAAAGTCCACGAAGACCCCAGCGTACCGAATTATGGCACACCGGGAAGAGGTGTGCGACTGTTGCCGGGCATGACAATTGCCATTGAACCCATGATAAATCAGGGTGTACCGGGCGTAAAAACAATGTCAGACGGCTGGACGGTTAAAACGGCTGACGGAAAACTTTCAGCTCACTTTGAACACACTATTGCGATAACTTCTAACGGGCCGGTAATACTTACCGAGCTTTGAGAGGAGGCCGTAGGGTGGAAATTGAAGTAGGCAGAGTTGTCAGGTCGAAAGCCGGACACGATTCTAACGATATTTTTGCGGTTGTCGGGTTTGATGAGAAATATATTTTCATCAGCGACGGGAAAGAACGCAGGGTGGAAAAACCCAAGCGCAAAAACCCAAAGCACATTGAAATAACATCATATGTGCTTTCACCCGAAGAAATGGCAGCCAATGGAAGGTTAAAGAAAGCACTCAGCAGAATAAAGGCTGAGGCAGACAAATCATCAGGAGGTTTTGTTAATGTCCAAACAGGATATGATAGAGGTTGAAGGAACCGTTATCGAAGCTCTTCCCAACGCAACATTCAATGTTGAATTGGAAAACGGAGTTAAGATCTTAGCTCACATTTCCGGAAAGCTCAGAATGAACTACATTCGAATTCTTCCGGGAGACAAAGTGACAGTAGAAATGTCGCCATATGACCTTACAAGAGGTCGTATCACATGGCGATCCAAATAAGAAAAATCAGTATAGTAAAACTGCTATACGAAGCAAGTATTTTAGGAGGTATTCAATTATGAAAGTCAGACCTTCTGTAAAGAAAATTTGCGAGAAGTGCAAGATTATTAAACGCAAGGGCAAAATCATGGTTATCTGTGAGAATCCCAAGCACAAGCAGCGTCAGGGTTAATCCGACGCAAACCACTTAATGGAGGTGCAACTGACAAATGGCACGTATTTCAGGTGTTGACTTGCCGAGAGAAAAAAGAGTTGAAATCGCTCTCACATACATCTACGGCATTGGTCGCAAAACTGCATGTGACATTATAGCAGCAACAGGTATCAATCCTGACACAAGAGTTAAGGATTTGACCGAAGACGATGTTTCTAAGCTTCGTGAGTACATCGACCACAATGTAAAGGTTGAAGGTGACCTCAGAAGAGAAACAGCATTTGACATCAAAAGGCTTATCGAAATCGGTTGCTATCGTGGCGTACGTCACCGTAAGGGTCTGCCCGTAAGAGGTCAGCGTTCAAAGACAAACGCACGTACACGTAAGGGTCCGAAGAAGACAATAGCTAATAAGAAGAAATAATTGAAGGAGGAATAAGTAATGGCAAAAGTAGTTAAAAAAGCCGGTGCAACACGCCGTCGCCGTGAGCGCAAGAACATTGAGCGTGGAGCAGCGCACATTCAATCCACCTTCAACAACACTATCGTAACAATTACCGATACACAGGGTAATGCTGTGTCATGGGCAAGTGCAGGTGAGATGGGCTTCAGAGGCTCAAGAAAATCAACTCCCTTCGCAGCACAGACAGCAGCAGAAACAGCAGCGAAAGTTGCTATCGATCACGGTATGAAAACAGTTGAGGTTTACGTTAAAGGCCCCGGACAGGGACGTGAAGCTGCAATCAGAGCATTGCAGACAGCAGGTCTTGATGTTACAATGATCAAGGACGTTACTCCTATTCCCCATAACGGCTGCCGTCCTCCCAAGAGAAGACGCGTATAACCTAAATTTTGGAGGTGTAATATTATGGCAAGATATACCGGTCCGGTATGTAAATTGTGCCGTCGTGAAGGCAAAAAGCTCTTCCTTAAAGGTGAGAGATGCTACACAGACAGTTGCGCTTTTGAACGTCGTTCATACGCACCCGGTCAGCATGGCCAGAGCCGTAAGAAGGTTTCTGAATACGGTCTCCAGCTTCGTGCAAAGCAGCAGGCTAGACGCTACTACGGCATTAATGAAGTTCAGTTCCATAAATATTTCCTGATGGCTGAAAAGCAGCAGGGTGTTACAGGTTCAAACCTTCTGAGAATTTGCGAAAGCAGACTTGATAATGTTATTTATCTTCTCGGCTGGGCAAACTCAAGAGCAGAAGCAAGACAGCTTGTAATTCATGGACACTACGAAGTAAACTCAAAGAAAGTTGATATTCCGTCATATCTTCTCAAAGCAGGAGATACGGTTTCTATCAAGAACAAGAGCAAGGATAGCGAAAAATTCAAGGCAGTCCTTGAAGCAAACGCATCTCGCCCTGTTCCCCAGTGGCTCGATCTTAACAAGGAAGCAGCAGTTGCAAAAATCGTTGCTCTTCCCGAACGCGATCAGATCGCAGCTCCCGTTGAAGAACATCTTATCGTTGAGTTCTACTCTAAATAATCCGCATTCCTTACGGATATGGGGTTTGGCGGTAAGAATAAAGTTTGCCGCATAAGCTAAAAGAGTACCTATCAATAACGAAGGAGGTTTTCACATGATTGGAATAGAGAAACCGAAAATTGAAACACTTGCACATGAAGCCGATGGCACATATGGTAAGTTCGTACTTGAACCCCTTGAAAGAGGTTATGGTCTTACTCTCGGTAATTCCATGAGAAGAGTTCTTCTCTCATCTCTTCCGGGTTATGCTATTACATCTGTTAAAATCGATAACGTTCTCCACGAGTTCTCGACAATCGAGGGCGTTAAGGAAGATGTAACAGAAATCGTTCTTAACCTTAAAGAAGTAATTCTTAAGTTCCACGGTGACGGTCCCAAGGTAATGTATATCGAGGCAGACGGTGAAGGCGAAATCACTGCTGGCGACATCAAGGCTGACAGTGAAGTTGAAATCATCAACCCTGATCATCACATTGCTTCTCTGGACAAAAACGCTCATGTGTATATGGAGTTGACCTGTGATAAGGGTCGCGGTTATGTTTCAGCAGAGCGCAATAAGAAAATTATGCAGCCTGTAATCGGCGTAATCGCAATAGATTCAATCTATACACCTGTTATCAAGGTTAACTATACAGTTGAGAACACACGTGTTGGTCAGATTACTGACTACGACAAGTTGACACTTGAAGTGTGGACAAACGGCACCATCACAGCTAAGGAAGCCGTTTCTCTCGCAGCCAAGATCCTCAACGAGCACCTCAACCTCTTCGGTGACCTCTCTGATGAGGCATACGACACTGAGGTTATGGTCGAGAAAGATGACAACGGTAAAGAGAAAATCTTAGAGATGACCATTGAGGAACTTGACCTGTCCGTTCGCTCATTCAACTGCTTGAAGAGAGCGGGTATCAATACTGTTGAGGACTTGATTAACAAGTCTGAGGATGACATGATGAAGGTTAGAAACCTCGGCAGAAAATCTCTTGATGAGGTTGTTGCTAAGTTGTCCTCCCTTGGTTTCGAGCTCCGCGCTGAAGAAGAATAAAGGAGTGATTTTAAATGCCAGGTACCAGAAAACTCGGCAGAGCAAGCGATCATCGTAAAGCAATGCTCAGAGCAATGGTAACATATCTTATTGAGAACGGCAAAATTGAAACCACCGTTACAAGAGCAAAAGAGGTTCGTTCAATGGCTGAGAAAATGATCACAGTCGCAAAAGACGGTTCTCTTGCATCAAAACGTCAGGTATTGGCATATCTTACTAAAGAAGATGTTGCTAAGAAATTGTTTGATGAAGTTGCTCCTAAATATAAGGAAGTAAACGGCGGCTATTGCCGTATTATCAAGACAGGCCCTCGCCGCGGTGACGCAGCAGAAATGTGCATCATCGAACTCATCTGAGTGTCTTAAGATACGTTAACGCTAAAATTAAAACAAACCCGTATCTCCGGAAGGTGATACGGGTTTTTGTTTATGCTTGTTAATTTAAAGTTTCGAGAATCCGTGGCTATTGATAAGCGCATCCAGTTTTTCGCCCTGTTTGCAGAGAGGACATTCATGGGCAGGGCAGGAGAAATAGCCCGGCAGGTCTCCCGGATTGAAAACAGAAGTCACATCGTAACCGTCACATTCGTCTTCTGTCGCGAAAATTGATGCAACACCAACAACTTCACCACCATAGTATTTTACAGCATCTATTGCGGCCTTGGCAGTAAAGCCGGTTGCAACTGAAACAGAGAGAACAAGAACGTGTTTGCCCTTAATCATAGGTACGATGTTGTCTCTGAAAAGAAGCTGTGAACCGCCGATTGTTTCGGGAGTTACAATATAAATTGTCTGGTGAGCATTGATGTTCATAAAATTGTTTTTGGTAAGCTCTTTTGCAAGACAGGTACCGATAACTTCAGTGCCGTCAATGCAGAGAATCGTATCAACAATTCTTGTCTTGAATTTAAAATCACTTGCAAGTTCTTCGGCAATTGCAGTTGCTTCTGAAAGACGGGATTTCTGTGCGGCTACATCTATGTAATAGTTGCTGTGAGAACGGCTTGTTGCAAAATGACCTTCTGCAACTCGCAGATAAAGATTTTTTCTCTTAGCTTTGATTTTTGACGATTTGTTTGTCGGCATAAAAAAGACCTCCTTAATATTGCGTTTATGCTGATAACTAATTTTATAATATTTCAACAAAAAATACAATAAAAAACGCAAAAAAATATTTAATATTGTTATATTTTTCGCGTTTTTTGTTTGTTGAGACGCTTTTGGCTTTACAATTTTTCAGGTGTATGATAAAATAAACAAAAAGGCAAAGGAATGATTCTATGAATATATGGCACAATATTGACCCAAAAAGAATAACTCCCGAGGATTTTGTTGCGGTAATAGAAATCCCGAAAGGCAGCAAAAAGAAATATGAACTTGATAAGGAAACGGGTCTGCTTATGCTTGACAGAATCCTTTACACATCAACTCATTACCCTGCAAACTACGGTTTTATTCCACGCTCGTACGGAGATGACGAGGACCCCCTCGATGTGCTTGTTCTTTGCTCCGCTGCGCTTGAACCTATGAGTCTCGTCAGGTGTTATCCTATCGGTTATATTTCTATGATTGACGGAGGCAGACACGACGAAAAAATTATTGCTATTCCTTTCGGGGACCCCACATATCACGGATATAAGGATATTTCGGACCTGCCTCCTCATATGTTCAATGAGATGAAACATTTCTTCTCCGTATATAAAGCTCTTGAGGGTAAGGAAACGGATTCGGGTGAGGTCAACGGCAGAGAGGCGGCCGTTGAGGTAATAAGAGAATCTCTTGATAATTATATCAATAATTTCTGTAAATAAAAAAAGCTGTATCACAGAGTATTTTGTGATACAGCTTAATTTTTATTTTTCCCAGATGCTGTCAAAAAGTTTAATTATTTCTTCGTCTGAGATTTCGTCGATGCGTTTTTCGATATTGTCGAAAACTTTTATTCCCATTTCCGCAGCCCTCTTGAGAAAAACAGGTGATGTTTTTTCAAATCCTGAAGCCACAAGAACTTTCTTGGCGTATTTACCACCGAATCTGTGAGCAACTGTGTTCAGCTTATAAAGCTCGTCAACATCAACATTTCCGTTTTTGCATGAAACGAAAACGGGAATAGTTCCGCACATAGCAAGGACATCGATTTCGTTTGATATGTCACATAATTCAGGGTTGTCTTCATGAAGTTCCCCGTCCCAGTCTATGTAAACGCCGCTCATAACATCGTTATAGATGCGATTGGAGTTTTCGTCAAAGGAGTTCATAAGCAGAATCGTTATTTTTAGTTCAAGTACCTGACCGGCTTTTGTCAGGCATTTTTTTATCTGCTCATCCTTATATGAAACAAAGAAATTATTTTCATCGATTTCACAATCGGGAAGAATTCCGTAAAAGTAGAGCTTTTTGGCGAATTTTTTCAGATCATCCGTAGATACATTGGAGGAGCGCATAAATTCCCGGAGTTCACTCATCTTTGCTTTTGTGTGAAGCATCGGAAAAGTAAAATCGTCCTCACGGATTTTTGCAGTGATTGATTCTGCTTTTGCGAAAACAGAGATAATTTTATTCCAATCCAGGTCCTTGTTGCACGATTCAGTCCATAAAAAGGTGATGTCTCTCATAAAATCACTGTTAAAATCCCACTGGAATGTTGTGCCTGACTTTTCATATTCAAAAATCACATCTCCGCCGTAAATCTGAATATTTTCCTGAACAGAGAGTGTGGGAAGAGTTTCTTCCAAAATGGTTTTGCCGTCCTGATCGATGTCAAATATGGTGTTGTTCTTAAGGTCAAAACGATGCATCTGAATATTTTTTGAGTCTCTGTATTTTTCATAAACGATTCCCATAGCAACAAGGTGTAAATTGTCGCCGCCGGTAAGACCGAAAACGCAATCGTTATTTTCTTCCACAATTCTCGAAAGAGTATTGACTGCATAGGAAAGATTATACTCATTGATTGCCCGTGGCTCTGCAAATTCTATTTCAATTCCTCTGTCACGGAAAACTTTTTCGTATCGTCTTATATGCTCCCTCATTATTTCTTTTTTTGTTGCACCTATAAATATTACTTTATCAGGCTTGTGAGCAAGACAAGCACAGATATTTTCTACTGCGTCTTTATCGAAAAATTCAACAAATGTCATTATACTTCCTCCGGTCTGTTTATGTTAAATCGAAAATTTCTTCATATTGCACACTGAGTGCTTCTTTAATAAGGATGATTTCATCGGGGTAGAGATGTCGCTGACCAACCTCGATTTTTGCTAAGGCGCTTCTTGTGATGTCACAACCGGCTATTTGCAATTTTGCTGCAAGGTTGTCCTGAGTTATACCTGCTTTTTCCCTCAGCATTCTTATGTTGCGGCCTATTTTCTTTTCTGTTTCTGCATTCATCTGAAAAGCCTCCTGCACTTATTTAGGAACAAAACTCTTGACATTATTATATTATTCTTCTATAATTATTTTGCACCTATATGAGTGCAAAGAGAGGAAAAGAAAATGAATACGAAAAAGCTTGTGATGGGAATTTTAATAATATTATGCGGTGCCGCTTTGTCATTCTTAGTTGCATTTACTTCTGAACTTTCCGGATTTTTTCTCGGGGCGACGGGGAGGCTTATGATTGTGACAGGGATGTTGGTGTTGTTTACTTCAGAAAGCAAAAAATAAATTTGTTTTTCCCGTGTTCTTATGTTATACTTCTGTAAGAGGTGAGTGACAATGAAAGAATTTTATTTGCTGTGTAATGCCCATCTGGACCCGGTATGGCTATGGAAAAGAGAAGAGGGTATGGCAGAAGCTATTTCCACTTTCCGTGTTGCTGCGAAATTCTGCGAAGAGTTTGACGGCTTCATTTTCAACCACAATGAATCAGTGTTGTATGAGTGGGTTGAAGAGAATGAGCCTGAGCTTTTTGCGAAAATTCAGAAGCTGGTCAGCGAAGGCAGATGGCACATTATGGGCGGATGGTATCTTCAGCCTGATTGTGTTATGCCCTCAGGTGAATCCTTTATCCGTCAGATGGAAATCGGCAGAAGATATTTTATGGAAAAATTTGGTGTAAAGCCGAAAACCGCTGTGAATTTTGATTCTTTCGGTCATACGAGAGGACTTGTGCAGATACTGAAGAAAAGTGGATTTGAACACTATATTTTTCACAGACCGTATAAGATTGTTGATGAAGAAAATTTCATCTGGAAAGGTTATGATGGCAGTGAAATAATCGGTCACAGGTCTTACGGCGGATACAATTCAGGTAAAGGTAAAGCAACGGAGAAAATTGACCGCTTTATACCTGATGCAGTTGAGGGACCCAACCTTCTTGCGTGGGGAATCGGCGATCACGGCGGAGGTCCTTCAAGAATTGACCTTGAAAGAATTTCTGAATACATCAATGAGAATAAGGATATTTTTGTTAAACATTCCTCCTGCGATGAATATTTCAGCCTTGTTGATAAATCAGACCTTACAACGGTAATTGACAAATCAATGGTACACTGTATGGTAGGCTGTTACACATCTATGGTGAGAATAAAACAGCTTCACCGCGCTCTTGAAAATGACCTGGCACTTTGTGAAAAAATGATTGCCGTTAGTGGAGTTGACTATGACAGAAAAGAACTTGAAAGTGCAGAAAAAGCACTGCTTTTCTGTGAGTTTCACGATATTCTCCCGGGCTCAATGATCAAAAGTGGTGAGGAGGATTCTGTAAGACTGCTCTCATATGGCAGGGAGATTGCATCGAAAATCTGTGCAAAGGCATTTTTCAGGCTTTGTCAAGGACAAAAAGAAGGAAAGCAGGGTGAAATCCCCGTTCTTGTTTTCAACCCGAATCCCTACGCAGTGGTGCAGGACATTGAGGTCGAATTTCAACTTGAGGATCAGAATTGGAACGATAACGAGGTGACGATAGTGTCCGTTCGTGACGAAGACGGCGTATATCTTCCTGCACAAAACGAGCAGGAAGAGTCAAATCTTAATCTCGACTGGCGCAAGAGCGTTGTTTTCCGTGCAGAGCTGAAACCTATGTGCATCAACAGATTTGATTGCGAACTTAAAAGAATTCAGGCAGAACGAAGACCCATAGAAACCTGCGAAGAAACCGATACTCATTTTATCGTCAGAAATGAAAGAGCAGAGTTTTTTATCAGCAAGGCAACGGGACTTCTTGATAAGTATCAGGTTGACGGTGTTGACTATGTAAAATCAGGCAGTGGCAGAATTGATGTTATAAAAGATAACGAGGACCCGTGGGGCATGACCGTTGACAGCTTCCGTGAGAAAATCGGCGAATTCGTTCTTGCTTCAAAGGAAGAAGCGAATGCGTTCAACGGTTATGAAGAGGAAACATATGAAAATGTGAGAATCATTGAAAACGGAAGTGTCAGATGTAAAATTCAGGCAACTTTCAAAAACAGAAATTCCTTTGCCGTAATCACTTATTGCATCCCGAAAAACGATACATACATCGACATCAATGTGAAAACTTTCATAAACGATGTTAATACTATGTATAAACTTTCTTTCTCCACTTCTCTGGAAAATTCTACGGCCGTTTCACAGATGGCATTCGGCAGAGAAGAGATGGAAAAAGAGGGTAAAGAGGTTGTTTGTCAGAAGTGGTGCGGACTGTTTGAAAATGGCAAGGGTCTTGCAATTCTCAACAGAGGTACACACGGTTACAGTGCAGATGATAATGAAATCAGAATCTCACTTCTTCGTACTGCCGTTTATTCCGCACACCCTATCCGTGACAGAAAAATTGTGGACTCTGACCGTTATCAGAATCATATAGATATGGGTGAGCGCGAATTTGATTTCCGTCTGACAACAGATGTTTCAAATCTTGACAAGGAAGCCGAAAGTTATAATCAGACATCATACGCTCTTGCGTTTTTTCCGTCCGGCAGCGGAGAAAAGAAGGATACAACCGTATGTGTGACAAACGATAAGATTATAATGACAGGGTATAAGTCTGTTTCTGACGGATATGTTCGAATTCATCTTTATAATTCCACAGAGAAAAACACCGAAACTGACCTGAAAATCAGTGGCAGTACATTCAGTCTTGCTTTTACACCTTTTGAGGTTAAATCTCTTAAAATAAAAGGTGAAGAATTTTGTGAATGTGAATTGACGGAGTATTAAATATGGAAAAATCTATTAATAAAATAAGAGAGGCTGAAAAAGCCTCTCACATTGAAATTTATTCAACCGCCAAACTGTTTGAAAGTGGAAGTTGGTTGCAAAAACCTGTAAAAACTGTACTTGATATTCTACCGCTTTTTGAAGATTATACGGAACTGAATGTTCTGGATTTAGGAGCTGGTGTGGGAAGAAACTGTATTCCTATCGCACAGAGGTTTTCCGATATTTCCTGTCACATTGATTGTGTTGATATTCTTGATTTTGCAATCGAAGAACTGAAAAATAATAGTATAGAGTATAATGTTGAAAGCTTCATCAATGGAATTGTTTCATCAATTGATGATTTCACCATTGAAGAAAATTACTATGATTTTATTTTAGCTGTTTCTGCTCTTGAACACATTAATTCTGAAAAAGCTTTTGAAAGTAAGCTTGAAGAAATTCAAAAAGGTACAAGACAAAACGGTATTGTTTGTATGATAATAAATTCTGAAATAAACGAAAAGAACAAAGCAACAGATGAAACTCTTGTTCCGCAGTTTGAGGTGAATCTTAAAACTTCTGAGATGAGTGAAATGTTAAAAAACATTTTTAACGGCTGGGAAGTTTTAAAGCAAACTGTTGTTTCGCAGAGACACGATATACCGCGGGAAAACTGCACTGCTACTTTATCAACAAATGTTGTTACACTTGTGGCAAGAAAAAGGTAAAAGAAATTATGAGTTTTCAATTCTTTAATGACTTTGATTATTTAACCGACGGCGAAATTGATTTGAAAATATCAGGAAAATATTTTGGTGACAAGGAAATGCTGCCGTTTTATTATTACGATATTTTTCTGAAAGACAGATTCATCGGCAGGATAAGTATGCGGATTGGCCGAGATTTTAATTCTTATTATAACGGTAATATAGGTTATGAAATCGAAGAAAATTTCAGAGGGAATAATTTTGCCTTTAAAGCTTGTAAATTAGTTTTGCTCATAGCAAAAGCTCACGGAATGAAAGAAATTATTCTGACTTGTGATGAAAACAATATCCCTTCTTACAAAACCATTGAAAAATTAGGCGGAGAGCTGATAGAAATCACAAAACCACCGAAAACATATTTTGCATACAGAGATAATGTGAAAAAACAGAGGATTTATAAACTGAATATCTGAGGGTTTTTATGACAAAAGAAACTTATAAAAAATTGGAAAATTATATGCAGGAATGTATGAAAGATTCGGCTCACGATAAGGAGCATGTTTACAGAGTTCTTTATACTGCTCTTGATATTGCGGAATACGAAAAGGAAGTGGATTCCGATGTCCTTGTTGCAGCTTGTCTTCTTCACGATATTGCAAGGCAGGAGCAGAATGAAAATCCGGAAATCTGCCACGCACAGAAAGGTTCTGAAAAGGCGTATGTTTTTCTGCTGAATGAAGGCTTTGAAGCTGATTTCGCCGAAAGGGTAAGACACTGTATTTCTTCTCATCGTTTCAGAAAAAATAATGTACCTGAAAGCACGGAGGCTAAAATCCTTTTTGATGCTGACAAGCTTGACGCAGCAGGAACACTTGGGATTGCGAGGACACTTGTCTATCAGGGTGCTATGTGTGAGCCACTGTATTCACTTCTTCCTGACGGAAGTGTTTCTGATGGTGCGACAGACAAAACCCCGTCATTTTTTCAGGAATATAAATTTAAGCTTGAAAAAATCTATTCTCGTTTCTATACAGAAAGGGGAAAATCCCTTGCGGAAGAAAGAAGAAAAACAGCAGAGTCCTTTTACAACGATATGCTCAGAGAGGTTGCGTCATCTTATGACCTCGGCAGACATCTTCTTGATAAAATAGTTGAAGAATAAAATTTAACCGTACCATAGCTTGTTGACTATGATACGGTTTTTGTTTTTCAGTCGTTTAATTCTTTTTCGGCTTTGATTATTTTGCCTGTTTCTGCATTTACTTCATATTCATATTCGAATTTACCTGCATCAAATTCTATTTCATAAACGAGAATTTTTCTTTCTCTGTCAAGCTCGATTCTGTAATGCCTGATATCGGTGTCAGACAGTCCTGCGTGAGCAAGAGCAACTGATTTAGCCTCTTCTTTCGTTACAGTAAGAGGAACGGCAGTTGTGTTATCGTGCTTGGCAGTCGGATTTTTTGTACTTGAAATCTGCTTGTTTGTGTTTTTTTCTGATGCTGAGTTTTCTTTTGCTGTCGACTGAGTTTCTGCTGTAATGACTTCTTCTGATAATATTGTTGTCTGCTCTGAAGTCGTTTTGGTCGGTGGATCAGGTGTAAGGGTGTTTTCAGCCTTAGTTGCCTTGCAGGAAGCAAAGAGAGTAAGAACAAGCAAGGTTGAGATTACTATTGCCAATGATTTTTTCATAAATTGTTCCTCCTTTTAAATTGTTATTTATAGAAAAACGGACGGATATCTGCTATCCGCCCGTTATATTATTTAAGAGGGCGGCTTACTGTCGCCTGATGCTGATTTTTTTATTAATTAACCGAAATATCTCTGAAGAAGACCTTCGAATGCTTTGCCGTGTCTTGCTTCGTCGCGAGCCATTTCGTGAACTGTGTCGTGGATTGCATCAAGGTTAAGCTCTTTAGCTCTCTTTGCAAGTTCGAATTTGCCGAGTGTTGCGCCGTTTTCTGCTTCAACTCTCATTTCAAGGTTTTTCTTTGTACTTGCTGTTACAACTTCACCGAGAAGCTCTGCGAATTTTGCAGCGTGTTCTGCTTCTTCGAAAGCAGCCTTTTCCCAGTAGAGGCCGATTTCGGGATAGCCTTCTCTGTGAGCAACTCTTGCCATTGCAAGGTACATACCAACTTCTGTGCATTCACCCATGTAGTTAGCTCTGAGGTCTTCGATGATGTCTGCGGGAGCACCTTCTGCTACGCCTACAACATGTTCTGCGGCCCAAGCTCTTTCAGCTGACTGTTCTACAAATTTCTCTGCAGGGACTTTGCACTGAGGGCATCTTTCGGGAGCTGCATCGCCTTCGTGAACATAACCGCATACTGAACAAACAAACTTTTTCATAATTTTTTTCCTCCAAATGTTTTTTATTTTAATTTTATTTCTGACAATTTTCACAGATACCGATAAAGGTCAGAATATGACTTGTAATTTTTGCCTTTGAATGTTTTTTTGCATCGTCTTCCATTTTTTCAAACATTGGCATTTCGATGTCGTAAACCCTGCCACAGTCTGTACAATGCAGATGATAGTGATTCTGAGCGTTGCCGTCAAAATGGTCAGCCCCACCGTAAGAAAGTCTCATTATCTGACCGGTTTCAGTCAGGAGCGAAAGGTTTCTGTAAACGGTTCCCATACTGATGTTCGGGATTATCTGCCTGAGTGACCAGTAAAGCTCGTCGGCAGTGGGGTGATCCTTTCGTGAACAAAGCTCATTAAGAATTGCTTCTCGTTGTGTACTGTGTTTCATAGCTTTGCTCTCACCTCGTTTTTATCAATATCAGTAACTGTTACTATTATTATATACGTTTTTTCAGAAAAGTCAATAGGTTTTTTCAGAATTTTCAAAAAATTTTTTACGGCACGAAGAAACAGGCTATATATAATAGTATGCATTTGAGTTGCATTTCAGTTGTTTATCTGAACCCGGAATATATTTTAAAGATATCTTATGGTATACCATTATATATAAAGTATTTTTCAGTTTGTAATAGTTTGGTGGGGTGTATGGAAATCAAAGTTTTCTTAATTTATAAGCACTCAGGGGTCGTTACCATACTGGAGTGAAAATAAACCATGATTTTTTTATTCATTATGTACAAAAAATTAAGAAATTTTGCTAAACTACTTGATTATGATTTGATTTTAATATATAATGACTATGAGATTATATCTATAAGTGGATTAGTATACCCTTTTTTCGGAGGGAGCCCATTTTAGAGATAAAATCCATAATGCTTTTTAAGAATTTATTTTTCATTAAATCTTATCGAAAGGCGGAGTATGTATGAAAAAGAAATTGTTATCTCTCTTGCTCGTAATAGCAGTTATGATGACGTCTGTTTCCATGGGATTCGGATCGCTCGTTGCTACTGCCGGTGCAGCAGGAGGCGGTGTTGAAGCTATCAACGCATTCAGCCTTACAGGTGGCGAAATCGCAACAGGTACTTCTTTCAGCACCACTATCAATATTAAGAGTAAGAATTCCGGTTATCAGATTAAGGTAAATTCAATTACCGCTACAATCAGATACTCTCAGGATGAAACGAGCGGACTTAATACCGCAAATGTTTCATATACTGCAGGTACTGTTGTGGGCACAGGCGGTCAGAATTTCAGCGTATCAGGTGCAATCACTGCAGGTCTTGCCGGTATTATCCGTTACGAATGTAACTATGACCTTCTTGATTCAAGCGGTAATGTTAAATTTGCAGGTATGACAGGTTACGGATACGGTGTTGTTTCTGCAAATGGTCAGCAGACAGGTACATTGGGTTCATACTCAGGTGAGCCTTCAAGACCTGGTGACCGTTATTATTTTGAGAGTTTCGGACAAATTAACTCACTTTATGTTCAGACACCCAGTATAGTTCTGAACTCGCATCAGCAGACATCAAAAAACGCGATTGAAGGTGCAAGTTCAAAAGAATGTACATTTGCTCTTTCCGGCAACTATCCCAATACAATTACTGTAAGAAACCTTAAATGGGATTATGTTGAAATGTACGGTGAAGGAAATGTTCATACCACATGGTTTGAAATGAACTCAATACCCAACGGTTACTTCAATTTCACAATCGTATATCGTGATTCAAACTGGTTTAATGTTGAAATGTATTACAGAGATGATACATCTAAAAACAACGCTCTCAACCAGTTAAACACATATCTTTCAGAGGGTCGCGAAAAGAGTTACTACACAGAAGCTTCTTGGAATGCTTACCTTGCAGCCCTTGATAAAGCTGCTCTTGTAGGTATGGCAATTCCCGGACCAAACTATGCTTTCCGTTTGGCTTGTGAGAATGCATCAGCAGTATCTACAGGCGAGGCTATTCTGAATGCGAAAAATGCACTTGTACCCGTCGCAGCTGATTACACAGCATTCAATAATGCAGCTAATGAATTCCTTGCAATTGAAAACAGTACGGTAACAGTAAGAACATATGATGGCGGTACAACTCTCGGTGAGACAACACTCCGTCTTTATACACAGGAAGCAACTGATTCTGTATGGGCATGGTATAATAGTAACTTTAATGGTGGTCTCTACAAATACGACCAGTCTATTGTTGATGGTTATACTGCAACTATCAAGTCAATGACAGCAAATCTTACATACTCCGACGCCGTTTATACATATATCGACCTTGCTATTCAGGAATACGAAGGCATAAGCCAAAAATCATCTCATTATACAAACACAACCTGGGCAGCTTATGAGGGTGCAGCAAACAATGCAAAGGCACTTTCACGCTCACTCAAAGCAAATGAACAGAGCAGGATTAACGAACTTCTTGATTCTATTGTTAATGCAAAGATTAACCTTAAATATGTTCAGGCTGATACAAAAGCACTTAAGGAACAGATTGAAAATGGTGATGGTATTTATACCGAATACGACAATAATAAACTCATCACATCAGCAGAAGGTTTTAACGAGGCATGGGCTAATTTTGAAGCAGCTTACACTCAGGCAAATGCTGTAAAAGGCTACACAATCGACAAACAGGCTGAAGTTGACGCTGCAACAGAAGCTCTTGCACAGGCAATCGGAGTTCTTTCAAACTATCGCCTTCTTGACACAACAGAACTTCAGAAAGTTCTTGCACTCACTCCCAAGTATGAACAGTCAAAATATGTAGCAGACTCATATAACACATGGAACTCACTTCGTGTTGAAGGTTATACTTTCCTTGCTAAAGCTGCTGCTAACTACACAGGTGATGATAGAAAGACATACACTCACATCGATGAGATGAACAGACTTATCAATCTCATCCAGTCTTCTTTCGATGACCTTGAACTTGTAAAGGCCGATTTCACTAAACTTAACGAACAGGTTGCAAAAATCCCCTCAGAAGAAGTTCTTGCTCTCTATAAACCTGAAATTGTTGAAGCTATCAAGGCAGTTGTTGCAACAATTGACTACGGTGCAACATTTGACAAACAGGATGAGGTTGACGAGATAACTAATAATCTTAAATATGCTCTTGCAGAACTTACACCTGCAAACTACAGAGATGCTGATTACTCAGGCGTTGACGATGCAATAGCTGACGCAAACGCTCTTGACAGAAATGATTATGTAAACTTCTCAATCGTTGATGACGCTATCGCAGCGGTTGACAGAACAAAGAAGATTGTAGACCAGGATGACGTTGATGCAATGGAAAAAGCAATCCGCGATGCTATTGCAAATCTCGGATATGTCCTTGCAGACTACACAGAAGTAGAAAAAGCAATCGATGAAGCAGAAGCTATTGAAAACAAAGAATGGTATGCTAACTATTATGTTGTTCAGGGAATTATCGCTTCAATCGATTGGAAATTAACTCTTGATAACCAGGAAATCGTCGACGGTTATGCAGCATCAATCCGTGAGGCAATTAAAGACCTTAAGCTTGCTGAGGCTGATTACTCAGGTGTAACAGACGCAATTAAAGATTCTGAAGATCTTGGGTCTCTCTCAGACTACAATGACGAATTCGTTACAAGACTTGACCTTGCAATTTCAAAGGTAGTTGCAGGTTATACAAAGGACAGACAGGCTGAAGTAGACGCTATGGAAGCAGAAATCAGAGCTGTTCTTGCAACTGCAGAAGAAAACCTTCTTCCCGCAGACTACACAAAAGTCAATGTTGCTATCGCTTACGCAGAAAGCCATCCTGAGGCTGAATACAGCAACTATCAGATTGTTAAGGATGCAATTGCTGCTGTAAACTGGGATCTCAACTGTCGTCAGACAGAAGAAATGCAGGCTCAGATTGACGCAATCTATGCAGCAGTAGAGGGTCTTAAACTTCTTCCTGCTGATTACTCAAAGGTTGAAGAAGCAATTGAAGATGCAAGATATGCTTATAACAACGGCGCATATCCGTACACAGATGAATCAATTGCTAAAGTTGAAGAAGCTATCAGCAAAGTTAACTACGACCTTGACATTCAGCATCAGGCAGAAGTCAATGAGTTTATCGTGGAAATCAATCTTGCAGTATCACAACTTGAATATATAAGAGCTGATTATACAGAGGTTGACAACGCAATAGCAGATTATAACGCTCTTCAGAGAGACCTTTATGCATCTCTTACTCAGTTGGATGCTTATGTTGCAGCGATCAATATGAACATTACAATTGACAAACAGTCTGACGTTGATGCAATTGCTGCTGAGCTCAGAACTATGCTTGAAAATCTTGAATATGCACCTGCTGATTATACAGCAATTGATGATGCTGTTAAAGCCTTCGCTTCAAAGTCTATTGACCATTATGATGCTGATAGCTATAATGCAGTTAAGGAATTGATAGACGGAGTTGTATGGGGTCTTAAGAAAAACGAGCAGTCAGAAGTAGACCGTATGGCTGAAGAAATCAATATTGCACTTGCTGAGCTTGAAACAACTCTTAAAAAAGCTGACCTTACAGAGCTTAACGAAGCTATGGCACAGGCACAGGCAAAGCTTAGTGAAATGAGAGCATCAGGTTATGAAATTGAAAAGGATTCATATGAAAGAGTAATGGATGCTATAATAACAGCAGGTAACTCATACAATGAATCAACAACAATTCTTGACCAGGGTGCAGTTGATCAGTCTACAGCAGAAATTATCGAAGTTACGGCAGCTCTTGAATATGTATTCACTATTGACCTTTCAGGCACAAGCCTTGTAATCGATGAAGATGGTTACATTTATGGCTTTGAAGAAGGTACAATGGGTGATGACGCAAGAGAACTTATCAAGTTTGTAGGTGCAGCAGAACTTAAAATCTACGAAACAAAGAATGGTTTCGGTACAGGAACAATGATTCAGTTCGTAAGCACAAAAACAGGCGATATTCTCGGCACATATACAGTTATTGTATTCGGTGATGCTAACGGCGATGCGGTTATCGACGCTTTCGATGTAGCTTACATTACAGAGGTTGTTAACTCAGGTGAAGATCCCGATGTGACTCTTCTTAAGGTTATGGACCTCTTCAAGGATGGCTATATTGACGCTATGGACGTTTCCATTATGATTTCACTTGCAAATATGGATGCAACCCTTATGCAGGACGGTACAATGGGAACATATTAATCATTAAATTTTCAGATGCAGGAAACGAAAGTTTCCTGCATCTTTTCTTTTTCAGGGAAATAATATTTGTAAATAAATCGGAAAAGGTATAGACTTTTTAAGCTTTTTGTAGTACAATACACAGACAATAATCTTTTGAAAAGAGATGTTTTAAGTGAACATTGTAATTGTAGGCTGCGGTAAAATCGGTACGGCTGTTCTTGATAGTCTTGTGTCGGAAGGACATAACATTACAGTTATCGATAACAACCCTGCGGTAATTTCGGAAATTACAAATATATATGATGTTATCGGTCTTTGTGGTAATGGCGCGGACAGTGATATTCTGATTGAAGCCGGTATTGAAAATGCAGAACTTTTTGCAGCTTTTTCAGGCTCAGACGAGCTTAATATGCTCAGCTGCTATATTGCAAGGAGAATGGGTGCAAAGCATACGATATCAAGAATCAGAAATCTTGAGTTCAATGACAGAAGTCTCGGACTTCTCCGTCAGCATCTTAATCTTTCAATGGCTGTTAACCCTGAAAAACTTGCGGCGAGGGAAATTTTCAATATTCTTAAATTCCCCTCAGCTCTTAAAATAGAAAACTTTTCCGCAAGAAACTTTGAAATGGTTGAAATCAGGCTTAAACCCGATTCAGCTCTTGACGGAATGACAATCGAGCATATGCGTAAAAAGTATGCCTATAAATTCCTTGTGGGTATTGTTCAGCGCGGAGAGAGCGTCTATATTCCCGATGGTAACTTCATTCTTCGCGGTGGAGATAAGATTGCAGTAACTGCTGACCCCGTGGAGGTGCAGAAGCTTCTTAAAGACCTGGGAATTCTCCAGAAACAGGCGCGTAAGGTTATGATTGTGGGCGCAAGTCGTACTGCCTATTATCTTGCGAAAATGCTTCTCGGTATCGGTTGCTCAGTTAAAGTAATTGACTCCAATCTTGAAAAATGTGAAAAATTTTCTGAACTTCTTGCCAAGGTTGATGTGGTTTGCGGCGATGCGGCGAGAGAAGAGCTTCTTCTGGAAGAAGGGCTCAATTCTATGGATGCTTTTGTTTCTCTTACGGGTATGGACGAGGAGAATATTCTTCTTTCATACTATGCGTCGTCTCATGATACACCCAAGGTTGTTTCAAAAGTAAACAGATCGGAATTCTTTGCGATGGCAGAAAAACTGGATATTGATTCTGTAATTTCGCCTAAAATTGCCACTACTGACATTGTTGTAAGGTACGCACGTGCCCTTGAAAACACAATCGGAAGCAGTGTTGAAACGATGTATAAGCTTATGGATGGCAAGGTAGAGGCTCTTGAATTCAATGTTCGAACAGATTGTGAAATGATTGATGTTCCTCTTAAAAAAATCCGTTTCAAGTCAGATATTCTCATCGGAGGTATTGTCAGAGAAAAGAAAACAATCATCATACCTGACGGTGACGATGTGATAAAAGCAGGTGACAAGGTTGTCGTGCTTACATCAGGCCATCGGATAAACAATCTTTCCGATATTATCGACTGGGGGTAATTTCTGATGAATAACAGAATGGTATTCAGTACAGTCGGTAAAATTGTGTGGGCGGAAGCTCTTCTTCTTCTGATTCCTTATGCTGTTTCGCTGATATACAAAGAAGCGTGTGCCAACGCGTTTCTTATCACTATTTTTGTGGCAGGTGTCATCGGCTCTTTGCTGATGGTGATTTTTCAAAAAAAGAGCGATGTTATTTATTCAAAAGAGGGCTTCCTTACAGTTTCTCTTTCGTGGATAATTCTGTCACTTATCGGTGCTCTCCCTTTCAGATTGAGTGGGGAAATTCCCAATTACATTGACGCAGTTTTTGAAACTGTCAGTGGTCTTACAACCACGGGTGCTTCAATTCTCACTGATGTTGAGGCTATGAGCAAGGGTCTCCTTTTCTGGCGAAGCTTTACCCACTGGATTGGCGGTATGGGTGTTCTCGTTTTTATTATGGCGATTATTCCCAATGTCTCCAAACGCTCAATACACATTATGCGCGCAGAGGTGCCGGGTCCCGTAAAGGGTAAGCTCGTCCCTAAAATGAGAGATACTGCCAAAATTCTTTACACAATTTATATTGTTCTTACAATCATAGAAATCTTTCTTTTACGCGTAGGCAATATGTCCTGGTTTGACTGTATTGTTCACGCTTTCGGCACGGCAGGTACGGGTGGTTTTGGCGTCAAGGCAGATAGCCTGGCATCTTATAGTCCTTATCTCCAGTGGGTTATTACGATTTTTATGATTCTCTTCGGAGTGAACTTTAATATTTATTTTCTTATTCTTATCGGAAGATTCAGGCCCATTCTGAAAAGCACAGAGCTCTGGACTTATATAGGAATAATTCTGGCTTCGGTCGCTGCTATTTCTGTAAATATCTATCCGATGTACAATGACCTTTCAGAAACGGTAAGGGACGCGGCTTTCCAGGTCGGCTCGATAATAACCACTACCGGATACGCGACAACAGACTTTAATCTCTGGCCATCCTTTTCAAAGGCGATTCTGTTCTCGTTGATGATTGTGGGCGCTTGTGCAGGGTCTACGGGCGGTGGATTCAAAGTTTCGCGAATTATTATTCTTTTCAAAAAAATCGGAAGCGAAATCAAGCGACTGCTTCATCCTCGCTCAGTTAAGGTAATCACTTTTGAAGGAAAGCGTCTTGAAGAGCAGACGATAACAGGCACGACAGTTTATATGGCGATTTATATTGTTTGTTTCATTCTGATTTTTCTCGCAGTTTCTATTGATGATTTCGGATTCGAAACGAATTTCAGCGCAGTCTGTGCTTGTTTCAATAATATCGGACCGGGATTTGGTTTGGTGGGACCGGCCGGAAGTTATGCTCAGTATAGCTTTTTCTCAAAAATTGTACTTTCTGCAGCGATGCTTCTCGGCAGACTTGAAATTTTCCCCCTTATTATTGTGGCTATGCCTAAGACATGGTCTAAAAACTGAAAATAAAACTCTGATTCAGTTTCATCGTTGGATGAGGAATCAGAGTTTTTTATTTAAATTCGAATAAATGCTTGAATTAAATTTTTATATATGATAATATATCTATAATTTATTTTGAAAAAATGAGGTGTTGAAATGAGCGTAGCACAATCAATATTCGCAAACTTCACAGCGTTTCTTATGTCAATTATTATGACATGGATTCCCTATGCCGGTATTGAATTCCCCATCATTGATGACCAAAAGGAAGGAAGCCTTCTTACCGCAGAACTTATTTCCGATACTCACATTGAAATGACAGAGTACCTTCGTCCTGAGTTTCTTAAAGCAGGTTTCAGAAATATGAAATATGCAAAAAATGACATTGATGTTATGGTGGTAGCAGGTGATATAACAAACTATGCAGATGAGCCGTCTCTTGCTTACTACTATGAGCTTATCAAAGAGCATAGCCCTGTACCCGTAATCACCGCAGCCGGTAACCACGATATCGGACACGTGGGCGACAGAGATGTGACAAACATCACCCGTGAAGAGGCACTTGCAAACTTCATAAGATATTCAAATGAATATTACGGTACAGACCATACAACAAACTATTACAGTATGGATGTTGAGGGCTTTAAATTCATTGTTCTCGGTGATGAAGTTATAAACGGTGGTCACTGGGACGCTATGGATATGACTCCTGAGCAGATTGCCTTCCTTGACAGTGAACTTGCAGAGGGAACCAAAGAGGGCAAACCCGTTTTCGTTATCTGCCATTGGCCGGTTGACGGAATAAACGGTCAGGAAGTAATTTATCCCGACAGTGGCATTGACCTTGCAGTGAATGATATAAAAACTGTTATGGAAAAATATGAGAATGTCATCTATATCAGCGGTCATATGCACGGTGGTATCAGATGTACATGGGCTTCCGAAAAATACGGTCTTCCTCTTGTTGAGCAGGTAAACGGTGTTTCTTATGTCAGCCTTCCCACATTCGGTATTGTGAATATGTATGGCCTTCTTCAGGCAGGTACAGGTATACAGATGGAAGTTTACGAGGATGAAATTATTTTCAGACCCAGAAACTTCATCACAAATCAGTGGTTTACAAACTCAGTGTACACAATTGACCTTGTATAAAAGAAAATAAAAACATAAAGTTAAAAAGTGCAGCAGAACTCTGAATTCTGCTGCACTTTTAATATATTTTTGTTTAAGGTTATCTGTCTGTTGAAGTGAAGATTTCTTTTACCGCATAGAATGAGGGCTTACGGTTACCCTGGCCGTCAACAAGTCCCCAACCTGTTTCAACGGGACAATCAGACTGTCCACAAACATAACAGGAGTCGCTGTCTGACCAGCAGTAAATAACTGTACCGATGATGTAATCCTTTGAAAGAAGTTTGGGAATAAGGTCTTCAAAGAACTTGCCCTGACCTTCAGGTGTATGTGTGTAACCGTCAAGGTAATAGCCTTCAGGAAGTGATGTGTAGAAGTGGTTTTTGTATTCGCCACGGAAAATCATATCTGCATACTGCTCTGCTGTATGGTTGGGATAAAGCTCGAGAATTTCTTCCCTCATATCTTCAGGAAGTTTCTGAATGAAGTTGTCCATATCCGCAGTTGCCTCAGCTTCACTGTTGTATCCGTATTTCTGAAGAACTTTAACTTTTTCTTCGGCTGTCTTTGGTTCACCGTAACCCATATATCCGAATTCGCAGTAAATAATAGGCTTCTGAGTGATAAGATGAACAAGACCTGCAAGACCTACAAAAGTATCAATTTCGTGGAGAATGTCTTCAAAGCATCCGAGATAAAGGTCAAGACCTACATAGTCCAGATATTTGTTGTATTTGAGCATCTTGAAGGGGAGAGTGAAGTTTGCGATGTTGTAGCCGAGAAGGATTCCTCTTTCTTCACAGAGGGGGTCCATAACTTCAAGCTGCATTGCGATGAATTCAGCGGCCTCGTCAATGGTAAGGGGTTTAGTGAAACGGTCGATACCCATTTCGTTTGTAACCTGGAAAACGCCTACGATATCCTCAAGGTCTTTTACATAATATTCGGCAATTTCCTGAACTTTCTTTCGATCTTCAGGAAGACGGGGGTCAATGCCGTGTTCTAAGAATTTGTAGGGATAGGGTGTGATAGCGAAAATTTTGATTCCGTTATCAGCATAAGCTTTCATCTCAGCTTTCCAGTTAAGGTAGCTCTGGCTGATGTTGCCTTCGTCATCATAAAGGAAAGGAATATCTTTTCTTGTCCATTCAATTCCTGCTTCATGGAGAAGGTCGTAGTCAGGGTCAGCGTGGCATACGCCTTTGATGACACCACCTGTTTTTTCGAGAGCTGATTTAACCTCAGGGTCGTACTTTGCAAAGGGGTCAAAAGAAATAACTGCAGCCAGTACGGGGATGATAACAGCAAGAAGCACTGCAAGAATTTTTTTGCCGATTGCTACTAATTTTTCGTTCATAAGTCTTTCTCCTTTCAGGGGATTTATTGCATTTTGCCGACCTTGGTCCAGAGACCATCGGCTATTGTTGCCCATTTTTTGTATCCTTCAGGTGAAGAGGGGAAGGCGAGATAGTGCTTTTTCAACTTGTTGCCCAGAGTGAAACCACCTGCTGCTTCTTTCAGTGTGCTGAAAGAAACTTTACCGGTGAGAATTCCTCCGAAAATTTTTCCTACTGCCGGAAGAAGTTGGCCGATATTTATTTTTATTTCGGGGCCGTCAGCAGCACCGTCAAGAAAAGCCTGAAGAAAATCGTGGCCTTTTTCAAAGAAGAATTCAAATTCATCTTTTTTTGCTTTAACAACCTTTGTCAGCAAGGCTCTTGTACTTGCAAAGTCAGCACCCTGCTTCTCGTTGTAAATTTTATTTATTTTCCAGAGGTTTCCGCAGGAAAGGTCGTCTGCTTTCAGAGCTTTGTCAAGCACGTCGGCAGCGATTTCCATATGTACCATACTGCTTGTTACACCTTCGCCGTTATTAGGCTTTGTAAGGCATCCTGCGTCACCGGTGACAATGAAATTATCTGTCACGAATGAATAAGGGGGACGGGTATAAGGTGTCTTGCCCTTTTCGGTGTGGGTGATTGTGTATTCGGGAAGCGGAATATTTTCTATAACATCTTCAAGAATTGTTTCGGCCTGTTTGTAGCTGTTACAAGCGCCGATGCCGAGAATGCCACCATTGGGGTCAGCTTGTGGTGCAAGCCAGGATTTGTAGAAAGGCCATCCTGTTGATGAGGTGTCGTATGTAAAAGAGGGGTCCTTGAATTTCACATATTTCAATACCACATAAAACATATCCTCGGGAGAAACTTCAAATTTCTCAACAAGCGTGTCATCCGGCAATTTTCTTCTTAAAACGCTGTCGATTCCCGTGCAGTCAACAACGCATCGGGCATAAACCTGTTCAGTGTTTTCGTCTTTTTTATATGTAAAACCGGCTATTTTGCCGTCTTCATAAATGAAGTCAACAAAGGAGGCTGAATACTCAAACTCAGTACCTACTTCTTTTGCCCAATTATTCATAAGTACAGTATAATCGTGCATATGAAGACCGACCATAGGGTCAAAGGTTTTTATAAGATATTTTCCTGAAGGAGCAGCAGTGTAATTTGTTTCAAATTCGAAAGCCCATTCCTTGTCTCCTTTTATGGGACGGGGGATGCCGAATCTTTCAAATTCTTTTCTGCCGATATGGAAAATATCATATCGTGTACCTATTTTTTCAAGGGGATTTTTCTCGATAACAAGAACGCTGTGACCTTTTTCAGCCATTTTTCGTGCAAAAAATGAACCGGAAGTTGCACCACCTACAATGGCGACATCGTACTTTTTCAAGTGAAATCAACTCTTTCTTAATTTCTTTTAATAATTTTAACACATAACAATATATAATTCAATATGTGCCAAAAGAAATTTCGTTTTAATATACATTTTTTGCTACGGTAAGATAAAAATTTTCTAATTTTTTTGATTTTAAATATCTTGAAATTTTTTATGTATAGGTATATAATAAAGAGCATAATAAATCAACATACTGGAGGAGATTTTATGCAAAACAATGTACGCCCCGAATCAATGCAGCGAATTAACACAATGGACCTTGCAAATGCATTTATCGATGAGCAGGTAAAAGCAGTGCGTGAACAGGTCGGAGATAAGAAAGTGCTTCTTGCTCTTTCAGGTGGTGTCGATTCATCAGTTGTGGCTGCTCTTCTTATCAAAGCTATCGGAAAACAGCTTGTATGTGTTCATGTAAACCACGGACTTATGCGCAAAGGTGAAAGTGAACAGGTCATCGAAGTTTTCGGTAAGGCACTTGACGCAAACCTCATTTATGTTGATGCATCAGACCGCTTCCTTAACCTCCTCGCAGGTGTAAGCGATCCCGAATCAAAGCGTAAGATTATAGGCGAAGAATTCATTAAAGTTTTTGATGAAGAATCAGCAAAGCTTGATGGTATTTCTTTCCTTGCACAGGGCACAATTTATCCTGATATTCTTGAAAGTATCAAACAGGCAGAAGGTAAAAAGGCAGTCAAGTCACACCATAATGTAGGCGGACTTCCCGAAGAAATGGAAATGGAACTTGTTGAGCCTATCAAGCTCCTTTTCAAGGATGAGGTAAGAGTTGTGGGCGATGCTCTCGGACTTCCTCACAATATGGTTTACCGTCAGCCGTTCCCCGGTCCCGGACTTGGTGTGCGTTGTCTCGGCGCAATCACACGCGACAGACTTCATGCACTCAGAGAGGCAGATGCAATTCTTCGTGAAGAATTTGAAATTGCAGGTCTCGCAGGAAAAGTATGGCAGTATTTCGTGGCAATCCCTGATATCAAGAGCGTAGGTGTTAAGGATGAAAGCCGCTATGAAGGTTGGCCTGCAATCATCAGAGCAGTAAATACAACAGACGCAATGACAGCAACAGTTGAAGAAATCCCATATGCAGTTCTTCACAAAATCGTTGCCCGTATAACAAACGAAGTAGACGGCATCAACCGTGTTCTCTACGACCTCACTCCCAAGCCCACAGGCACAATCGAGTGGGAATAATTTTGTGTGATGTCACAGCATCTATTGTGTTGTAATTCTTATCTCAATAACAATTGTATTAGTACTCAGATCTGAAAAATAACGATTAATCGCAAAGGAGATATATATAGTGCGTATCGCAATTGATTTAGATGGTGTAGTTTTCAACTCAGATATGTATTTTATGGCAATGGGCGAAATATTTGATTGTAAAGTTTTAAAAGGCGATCATATGATTTGTCCCGATGAAGCCCGAGTGCAAGAAAAGTATAGTTGGACCAAAGATGAAATCGAAGAATATATAAATAATTATTCCTGTGCAACTGATTTTGCAATAATGCCGTGTGCTGCAATCGTAATTGACGAAATCAAAAAAGATAATGAGGTGATTTTTGTTTCTGCAAGAGGGCAGTTTTCAGAAGAAGAGATAACTATCGCTCAAAACAAACTTAACGAAATAGGACTTGTCGCTGATAAATATTTTTGGTGTTGTACAGATAAAGCGGAATTTTGTAGGGACAAAAAAATCGATATTCTTATTGACGATAATTATAGCGTTGATATCTTGTTGAAAAACACAGAGGTTATTTTTATTTATTTTTATATGGCCGGCAAAAGAAAATTACCTTCAAGGGACAAACTCTATGAGGTTCACAATTGGGGAGAAATATACAGAATTCTTAATGACCTGAAAGTAATTGAAAACTAATATAGCAACAAAATAATTATGTAGAAAGTGGTTCGATGCCTATGAAAGATAATGTATTTATTGCTTGGAGTGGAAACCAAGAACTTGCTATTAAAATCCAATCTTTATTGAAGAAGAAAGATTATTTGTGTTTTGTGGGCGGCAATTATAAAGAAAATCCAACAGATATTGATTTTAGCGGTGTTGAGCGAAGTGCTATAAACAATACTGTGCGCAACCAAATAGATTATTGTAATCACGCCATTGTGCTGATACAAAATAAGCCCCAAGAAAAGTCTTCTATGATTAGTGGTAATTTGTGTTATGAGCTTGGATATTTGAGCGCCAAATATCATCCGTCTAACATTCATACCTTCTTTATAGATTTCAATTCCACCGGTGATCCAGCTCTTCCAAGTGATATTCATGGCACTTGGGGTGTCTTGATTTCTTCTAGTGAAAAATCAATAGATGAGTTGGCTGAGGAAATCGTCGGAAAATTTTTTGAAGGCAAAAATATTACTATCTATAAATCTAAAATGCAGGACATAAACTACTACAGACACATAGATTATGCTATAGATGTCCATTTAAAACAACCAACCTATTCTGACCATGAGTTGGCAAAACACTTATTGTTTTATGTTCAGGCTGCGTTTATTTATCAGGAATGGAAGGAACCTGAACGCAAATGCAGTCACTTGTATAGTGCTATAACACAAAACGAAAAAGAGAAAAGCACAGAATTGGACATAGTACTCAACTATGCATTGTTGACATTTGAATTGTTTGATATAGCAATCCCCGGCGAGAGTAACAACAAAACATCTATCTCAGGAACAAAATTTAGAGACATGCTTAAGGAATATAAGTCTACAGTTTCTCTTTTGCTCTTTGGAAAAAGAGATGAAAAATATGATTTATCCAACATCAACTTGGAGAACACTTCATTAAATTTAGAAGGCTTAACTGATCTTTCTTTAGAAGACCACCACCTTCCTAATGAGGAATTTAATTTGTGGTTTATTACTCAAACGCAACAACACGTAACATATCTGTTTTCTGCATTTTTTAATAGTGAGGCTATCGATCTTGATGACAAAACTAAATTTAACTATTTAAATGAAGCAATTAAAATTGGGTTAGCCGCTGTTAAAACTCTTAAGGAATTAGAAAAGAATCCATCAAACTCAGCTTATGCTATATTGTTGTTAGGATATGTTTATAGAAATCTCGCATCTTTTTATGAATTGCTTGGAGATAAAAGTAAATTAAGCGAATATCAACTTTTATCTTATAATATGAGAAACGAATTATATGCGAAAAAACATTCGAGTTGGAATATCGACTTACAAAATTATATTTCATTAGAATATTTTCTGCAGAAATTGGAGAAATTGGAAGATGAAACTGATCCATATGAGCGAAAAGATTCCATTCAAAAAACAGATGAATTTATCCAAAATACTCAAAAATATTACAAGTCTAAAATGTTTATGTTTTCTCAATTGGTAGGAATGTTAGAGGATATAAAAAAAAGAAACGATATGTTGAACTAAATTGCTTTTCACAAAATCATATTGAAAAGCACAAACGAAGTAGACGGCATCAACCGTGTTCTCTACGTCCTCACTCCCAAGCCCACAGGCACAATCGAGTGGGAATAATCCCCAAAACTTAAGAAACCTAATAGAATCAAGGTTTTTGTAGTTAAAAATGTCCCCGTGACAACAAAATTCAGTTTTTTATAAGAAAAGAGCTAACAGATTTGAAAGTCTGTTAGCTCTTTTTTGCACATTATTTACGGGTGATAATCAATAATAATTCCAATTTCAATTAGTTTGATTATTTCGGGATCTTGTTTTTTAAATTGTCTGCGGATTAATTTGATGTAATTTATCAGCTCTATGCCCATTTTAAGCCACATTTATTTTATCCCTCCGGATAGTTATATCTCCAATTGTCGTACTCAACTTTACTGATTTCTCTGTTGCGACACTTTTCGGCCATTTCCTGCCACTGTGAAAAACGTTCTAACATTGAAACATAGTTAGCACCTGTGTTTTTATTAAGACGAATGCAAATTTCATCATCCAATTTATCAATTTTCAGACCATAAAGGTCTTCCATAGCAAAGAGAGTGTGCATAACACCGACATAACTGTCGATATCAGGCACTTTAAGAGCGTTTTCAGATACATCTAATATGTTTGCGAGAGTTTCGGTTAAGTCTGATTTTGGGCTTCTTGTGCCTGACTCATACTGTGCCATGCGAATATCTGCAGTTTTTTCGGAAAATCCGGCAGAAACACCAAGCTGTTTCTGTGTCATTCCCTTAAGATTTCTGAAAAATCGTATCCTTTCACCAATAGCCATATATGTACTCCTTTCGGTTGTTAATATGAATATAACATATTTGTTTAGCGCCTGTCAATGAAATTAAACAAAAAAGTTTAATAAATTTTCAAAAAGCTCTTGACTTTAGCAAAAAAGTTTAGTATAATATAGATGCACTAAACAAATAAGTTAAGTTTAGGGATGAAAATGCGAATGTGATAAGAGATAACCCGTAATATCTCGGATGACGACTTAACCAAAAATCTAAAAGAAAGGGGAGACGCAAAATGTCTGAAAAATTATTTATGACTGCAGCGGACATTTCAGAATTATTAGGTGTGTCAAAAACATCCGCATATGCAATTATCAGAAAACTTAACGAAGAATTAATGGCGCAAGGATATATTGTGCTCAGAGGAAAAGTCAACAGTCAGTATTTTTACGAAAAAACTTGCTATAACTACAACAAATAGGAGATGATCTGAATGTCGGTTTATAAAGACAAAAAAACCGGAACATGGAAAGTTTGTTATCGTTATACAGATTGGCAAGGAAAAGTACACCAAAGCACCAAAAGAGGGTTTTCAACGAAAAAATCGGCTTTGGAATGGGAAAGAGATTTTTGTAATAAAAATGAAGGCAATCTGAATATGACTTTCGCAGATTTCGTTGAAATCTATCTTGTAGAGAGAGAACCTCGTTTAAAGGAAAATACATTTTATACCAAAGAACAGATTATAAGAACGAAAATATTACCGTTTTTCGGTAATAAGAAAATAAGTGAGATAAAACCCAAAGATGTTATTGCATGGCAGAACGAATTAATAAAAAGTGTTACTAAAAAAGGTGAACCATATTCTGTTGTATATTTAAAAACCATACATAATCAATTAAGTGCTATTTTTAATCACGCAGTTAAATATTATAATTTAAAAGAAAACCCTGCTGCCATCGCCGGAAGTATGGGTAAATCAAAAGGCAAGGAAATGCTTATATGGACACCTGAGGAATATAAAGATTTTTCATTTGCAATTATGGATAATCCGGTTTCTTTTTATGCTTTTGAAATGCTTTATTGGACAGGAATAAGACTCGGGGAATTGTTAGCCCTTACTCCCGAGGCTTTTGATTTCGGAAAAGGTACAGTTACAATTGATAAATCTTATCAACGCCTGAAACGTAGAGATGTTGTTACCACTCCAAAAACAGATGGAAGTATTCGCGTGATTGTAATGCCTGATTTTCTTAGAGATGAAATGAAAGAATATATAGAAAAACTTTATAAAATCGGAAAAGATGAAAGACTTTTTCTTGTTTCTAAAAGTCAGATGCATCGTGAGATGAGCAGAGGTTGTGAAGAAGCCGGTTTGAAAAGAATAAGAATTCACGATTTAAGACACTCTCATGTTTCTCTTCTGATACATCTGGGATATTCAGCAGTAGCGATAGGAAAAAGAATGGGACACGAAAGCGAAAAAATCACTTATATGTATGCACATCTTTTCCCGTCGGAACAAAAAGATATGGGTAATAAACTTAATAAATTAAGAGAGGAAACTGCATAAATGTCAGCAAAAAATTTAGATAAACATAACAGATTCAGAAACATAACCGTAGGGTTCAGAGTTTCTCCTGAGGAAAACGAAACCATAAATAAAGCTGTAGCGTTATCAGGTTTATCTAAACAGGAGTTTTGTTATCGTCGCTGTATCGGACTTGATATTGTGGTGCAGGGGAATCCGAGAGTTTATAAAGCTCCGAAAATAGAAATGGGATTAATTCTTGATGAACTCAGACGCATCAATTCTTGTTCTGAAATCAGTGATGATTTTCTTGCAATTTTAAATTTAGTAAGCAAGACTGTTAACGAAATGAATAACGAACAATAATCCAAAATTTACCAGCCCTGCATCAAAAATCGATGCAGGGCTGGTTGTTGGTAATTAAATTTTATTATTCAATATGTAATTAGCGACTGTTACATCATTTCTCCAATGTGACAGATGGAACACAGAAACTGCCATTACTGCAAGTTTGTCGTATGATACAGGAAGACCGTTTTCTATGGCAAGCTTTTTGTTATCGCCACGCACGAAATATTTTTTGATAATTTCTTTTTTATCAAAAGGTTTCGGCTTGTTGGTTTTTTTATCAATGTTGTATTTGTTCCATCTTTTAATAATTTCCTCTTCAAGCGTTTTCCGATATTCAGGTTCCGTTTCAAGTTTTTCAAGATAAAAGTTATACGCTCTGAATGCATGTTCGGCCCTTATTGAGTGATAGTCAATCTGATTCTTCATTTCTTCCTCAGTGAAAACTTTGTTTTCTGTTCCGTCAAAATACGAGCTGACGAAATCCACATCTTCAGGCAAGATTCTTTGTAAAGTCATTTTTCCGCCTTTGCCTTGTCTTACACGGACACAAGGATATCCTGAT
>JAZQLC010000041.1:0-21345 GCA_045542485.1 Acutalibacteraceae bacterium | reverse complement strand
GTTATCGGTGACATCAACTCTCGTCGTGGTCTTATGCAGGGTATGGAAGCAAGAATCGGCGCAACTCAGGTTAACGCTCTTGTTCCTCTTGCATCAATGTTCCGCTATGCAACACACCTTCGTTCAAAAACTCAGGGTCGTGCTCAGTACGCTATGGAACCCGATTGTTACATGGAAGTACCGAGAAGCATTGCTGAAGAAGTTATCAGCGCAAGAACTAAAGGCTAATTTCAAAAAAGACTTGAAATTATCTTAAAAACTTGATACAATACTGTTATGCGTATGCATAATGAACCAAATTAATAATTTAATTAGTCAAAAGGAGGCTATTTCTTATGGCAAAGGAAAAATTTGAAAGAAGTAAACCCCATGTTAACATTGGTACAATCGGCCACGTTGACCATGGTAAAACAACACTTACAGCAGCTATCACAAAGACTCTCGCTTCTAAGGGTCAGGCAGACTTCATCGATTACGCAAACATCGATAAGGCTCCCGAAGAAAGAGAACGTGGTATCACAATCAACACATCACACGTTGAGTACGAGACAGAAGCTCGTCACTACGCTCACGTTGACTGCCCCGGTCATGCTGACTATATCAAGAACATGATCACAGGTGCTGCTCAGATGGACGGCGCTATCCTTGTTATCGCTGCAACTGACGGCCCCATGGCTCAGACAAAAGAACACCTTCTCCTTGCTCGTCAGGTTGGCGTTCCCTACATCATCGTATTCATGAACAAATGTGACCAGGTTGACGACGAAGAGCGCCTCGAACTCGTTGAAATGGAAATCAGAGAAACTCTTGATGAGTACGAATTCCCCGGCGATGACACACCCATCATCAAAGGTTCAGCTCTTAAAGCTCTTGAAGCTGCTTCAGCTGATGACGATGCTTGTGCTCCCATCTGGGAACTCATGGCTGCAGTAGACAGCTACATCCCCACTCCCGACCGTAAAGCAGACCTTCCCTTCCTTATGCCCGTTGAAGACGTATTCACAATCACAGGTCGTGGTACAGTTGCAACAGGTAGAGTTGAAAGAGGTCAGCTCAAAGTTGGTGAAGAACTTGAAATCGTTGGTCTTTCAGAAGAAAGAAGAAAGACAGTTTGTACAGGTGTTGAAATGTTCCACAAGCTCCTCGATTATGCAGAAGCTGGTGACAACATCGGTGCTCTCCTTCGTGGTATCCAGAGATCAGAAATCGAACGTGGTCAGGTTCTTTCAAAGCCCGGCACAATCAACCCCCACACAAAATTCAAGGGTCAGGTTTACGTTCTTACAAAGAATGAAGGCGGCCGTCACACACCTTTCTTCAACAATTACAGACCTCAGTTCTATTTCAGAACAACTGACGTTACAGGCGTAATCAGCCTTCCCGAAGGCACAGAAATGTGTATGCCTGGTGATAACGTTGATATGGATGTTGAACTCATCACTCCTATCGCTATCGAAGAAGGTCTTCGTTTCGCTATCCGTGAAGGTGGCCGTACAGTTGGTTCAGGCGTTGTTACAGCAATCGCTGAATAATTAACTGCTCGAAGCGTTATCAATTAATTTAAAAAAGCACCACAGACTCCTCGTGAGTTTGTGGTGTTTGTTTTTTTGTTTGAAATTTTCTGTGTGATGTGCTATTATGTAAACCGAAATTAAAAGAAGGTGACGGAATGGAAATAAAAATCAGAAAAGCTCAGGCGAAAGATGTGCCGAAAATCGCCGAGATGCTCAGGTCTATCGGCGAACTTCACCACTCGGGCAGACCGGATATTTACAAAGACAATCTGCAGAAATATAACGAGCAGGAAATTGAAGAAATTCTGAAAGATGAGAAAACACCGGTTTTCGTGGCCACAGACGAAAGCGACGGTGTGGTGGGATATGCTTTTTGCATAATAAAAGAAGTGACCGATACAAAAGCCCTCGTTGCGAGACGGTTTATCTATATTGACGATTTCTGCGTAGATGAAAAATACCGAAAGATGAATATCGGCAGAATTCTTATGGAGTCGGTTATTGAAGAGGCTAAGAAAATGAATGTTTCTTCCATTGAACTTAATGTGTGGGAGTTTAATGAAAACGCCGTAAAATTCTACGAAAAATGCGGTTTTACCACTCAGAAAAGGGAAATGGAGATTATACTTTGATAAAATACGGCTTTCACTTTTTTATTGTGAGAGCCGTATTAAATTATAGTTTGACAGTATGTTTTTAATATGGTAAAGTTATACTGAGGTGATTTTATGTCAGGAAAAGTTTATCCTGCTATCGCGATTGCAGGTATCGGGCAGTCTGTTGTGAGAAACACGGAAGACGGCAAAAGGGTATGGCCTATCGACATCGACACAAAAAAGCTTGTCGGTAAGATTGTTCTGCCTTTCATCGGCTCCGTTATTACCCGTTGTGATGCGGGTTTGTCAAAGGCTGTGTATAATGAGCTTTCAAGACAGATTGACGGTCTCTCTCTTGACGAGGACGGAAACGAAGTGCATATTCTGGAAGTTGAGAGATACAGAAACAGTTTTGCTGAATGTACCGAGGATGAAAAAAGATACATCAGGCGTATGCTTCCTGTGGATAAAATCGCTTGTGAAATCGGCGAAGAAAATTTCTATTTCTTCACATATAACTCATTCGGCAACACTGAAAAGGTTGTCCGTGAGCTTGATGAATTCATTTCAGATGTTATGAAACAGAGAAATGTCGAAAAAGTGAACCTTGTACCCGTCAGTCTCGGTGGTACTATTTCCACTGCATATGTGAATAAACACGGCGAAAGGGGACACATTAACCGCGTTGTGGGTGTTGTACCTGCTTATGACGGCTCAAGCCTTGCACTCAGACTTATTGACGGGAGCTTTGCACAGTATGAGGATGATATTATCCCCAAAGAACTGAAAAAGCTTTGCTCACTTCTTACAAAGAAGACAAGAGGCAGGATAGTGGACTCCATTTTTTTAGCTCTTCGTCACAAGGTTCTTTACCGCTCTTCTGTTGGATGGGGTGCAATTCCTCACGGTGATTATGAGGCTGTGGCATCAAAGCATGAGAGAAGTGAGAATCTTACCCGTATATGCGAAGAAAATTTTGCTATCAGAAAGGATTTCAAGTCCTTTATTGAAAAGCAGAGAGAAAACGGAATCGAGTTTTTCTCCCTCTGCGGATACGGTCTGCCTATGGAGAAAATGTTCAGACCCGATATGCGACATTCAGACGGAATCGTTGACACTGCATCCTGCTCAATGGGTGCAACCTGCGGTGATTTATCGGAAGAAATTGATGTGTCAACAAGTGCTATCAGGGACAGAGTATGGTTCTATAAGGGGATGGATCACGAAGGTGCTGCGAAAACTGACCATCTGCTTAAGCTCTGCGGTCTTCTCCTTAAGGACGAGAGCATAACTTCTGTTTTTGATAATGAAGATTTTAAACAGTTTAATTGACATTTTTAAAATGTTGTGATATCATATATAGGATATAGTAAAGACTGTGACGGAGACAGTAGCGTTAAGAGAAAATCCCAAGCGAATCAGGGACGGTGAGAGCCTGATGAAGAGTATCTTTTCTGTGAACATCACTCCTGAGTCACACGCTGAACGACTGAATTGCCCTTGTGCGTCAGACTATTAAGATGTGTCGGCTTCCGCCGTTATCGGAAACCATATGATTGTATGGAAATAGGTGGTTAAACGAAGTTGCTTTCGTCCTGTTCCGGGACGGGAGCATTTTTTATGAAAGGAAGATTTTACGATGTACAAGAAAGTTCCGACGAACCTCAGCTTTACAGAGCGTGAAAAAGAAGTTGAAAATTTCTGGAAAGAAAACAAAATCTTTGAAAAATCAAGTGCGCGTCAGGGTGAGCCCTATGTTTTCTACGACGGCCCTCCCACTGCAAACGGTAAGGCTCATATCGGCCACGTGCTTACCCGTGTTATCAAGGATATGATTCCCCGTTACCGCACAATGAAAGGCTATCAGGTTCCCAGAAAAGCAGGTTGGGATACTCACGGTCTTCCCGTTGAGCTTGAAGTTGAAAAGCTTCTCGGCCTTGACGGCAAAGAGCAGATTGAAGAATACGGCATCGCTCCCTTCATTGACAAATGTAAGGAAAGCGTATGGAAATATAAAGGTATGTGGGAGGATTTCTCATCAACTGTCGGCTTCTGGGCTGATATGGATGACCCCTATGTAACATACCACAACAGTTTCATTGAATCAGAGTGGTGGGCACTGAAACAGATTTTTGATAAGGGACTCCTTTACAAAGGCTTCAAAATTGTTCCCTACTGCCCTCGTTGCGGTACACCTCTTTCATCACACGAGGTTGCTCAGGGCTATAAGGATGTCAAAGAACGCTCTGCAATCGCAAGATTCAAAATCAAGGGTGAGGACGCATATTTCCTTGCATGGACAACAACTCCCTGGACTCTTCCCTCAAACCTTGCTCTTTGCGTAAACCCTGTTGAGGCTTATGTAAGAGTTAAGACTGCAGACGGCTACACATATATTCTTGCTGAGGCACTCTGTGAGAAAATTCTCGGCGGCGAAAAGGAAACTGCTCCCTACGAAATTATCGAAACATATGTAGGTAAAGACCTTGAATACAAGGAATATGAGCCTCTCTTCGATTGCTGCGGTGAAATTATCGAAAAACAGCACAAAAAGGCCTATTTTGTAACCTGTGACGGCTATGTTACACTTACAGACGGTACAGGTATCGTTCACATCGCTCCTGCATTCGGTGAAGACGACGCAAATGTGGGCAGAAAGTACGACCTTCCCTTCGTTCAGCTTGTTGACAGTAAGGGTAATATGACAGAGGAAACTCCCTTTGCAGGAATGTTCTGCAAGGATGCTGACAAGGAAGTGCTTATCGACCTTGAAAAGAGAGGACTTCTCTTTGATGCTCCCAAGTTTGAGCACAGCTATCCTCACTGCTGGAGATGTGACACTCCTCTCATCTATTACGCAAGAGAATCATGGTTTATCAGAATGACTGATGTGCGTGATGACCTTATCAGAAACAACAATACAATCAATTGGATTCCCGAAAGCATCGGTAAGGGCAGATTTGGTGACTGGCTTGAAAATGTTCAGGACTGGGGCATCAGCCGTAACCGTTACTGGGGTACTCCTCTCAATATCTGGGAATGTGAATGCGGTCACAGACACGCAATCGGAAGCATCGAAGAACTGAAATCAATGTCAGACAACTGTCCTGACGAGATTGAACTTCACAGACCTTACATTGACGAAGTGAATGTTAAATGTCCCGTCTGCGGTAAGGCTATGACACGCGTTCCCGAGGTTATTGACTGCTGGTTTGACTCAGGTGCTATGCCTTTCGCACAGCATCACTATCCTTTCGAGAATAAGGAGCTCTTCGAGGCACAGTTCCCTGCAGACTTCATCTCAGAGGCTGTTGACCAGACAAGAGGTTGGTTCTATTCACTCCTTGCAATTTCAACACTTATCTTCAATAAGGCTCCTTTCAAGAACGTTATCGTTCTCGGTCACGTTCAGGATGAAAACGGTCAGAAGATGTCAAAGTCAAAGGGTAACGCAGTTGACCCCTTCGATGCACTTGAACAGCACGGTGCAGACGCTATCCGTTGGTACTTCTACACTAACTCAGCACCCTGGCTTCCCAACCGTTTCCACGCAAAGGCAGTAACAGAAGGTCAGCGTAAGTTTATGGGTACATTGTGGAACACATATGCATTCTATGTTCTCTATGCAGACATTGACTCATTTGACCCCACAAAGCATACTCTTGATACAGAATCTCTTTCAGTTATGGATAAATGGCTTCTCTCACGCCTTAATTCAATGGTTAAGGATGTTGACGATTGCCTTGCTAACTACAAGATTCCTGAGGCTGCAAAGGCTCTCCAGAGCTTTGTAGACGAAATGAGTAACTGGTACGTGCGCAGAGGCAGAGAGCGTTACTGGGCACAGGAAATGACTAAGGATAAGATTAATGCTTATATGACTCTTTACACTGCTCTCGTTACAACTGCAAAAACTGCAGCACCTATGGTACCCTTCATTTCTGAAGAAATCTATCAGAATCTTGTTCGTTCAGTAGACGAAAGCGCTGAAGAAAGTATCCACCTTTGCTCATTCCCCGAAGTTGACGAATCACTCATCGACAAAGAGCTTGAGGAAAATATGGACGAGGTACTTAAAATTGTAACTCTCGGCCGTGCAGCAAGAAACGGTTCAAACATCAAAAACCGTCAGCCTCTCGGCGCTATGTATGTAAAGGGCGAGAGAGAGCTTAACGAGTTCTATAAGAAGATTATCGAAGATGAGCTTAATATCAAGGAAGTTTCATTCATCGAGGATGTTGACAGTATGCTTTCATACAACTTCAAGCCTCAGATGAAGACATTAGGTCCCAAGTACGGCAAACGCCTTAACGATATCAGAACAAAGCTTTCTGAAATCGACGGCAGCGCTGCGAAGAAAGAGCTTGACACAACGGGTGTTCTCAAGCTTGACCTTGGCGATATGGTAATCGACCTTGAAGAAAGCGACCTTCTTATTGAAGCAACACAGAAGACAGGCTTCTTCTCACTTGCAGACGGCGGTGTGACAGTTGCAATTGACACAACTCTCACAGATGAGCTTATCGAAGAAGGCTTTGTCCGTGAAATGGTTTCAAAGATTCAGACAATGAGAAAGGATGCAGACTTTGATGTGCCTGACCACATTACTGTTTACATCTCAGGCAACGATAAACTGGCAGAGATCTTTGAAAACAATAAATCTGAAATTATGACAGATGTTCTTGCAGATGCATATGTTTCAGGCTCACTTGAGGGCTATACCGCAGAGTGGGATATCAACGGCGAGAAAGTAACTTTCGGCGTTAAGAAGATGTAAAATAAAAAAGGAACTCGACGCGAAAAAAGCCGAGTTCCTGATTTCTTTAGTTTATATGATAGCGAGGGATTAAATATGGCAAACGGAAAAATTACAAGATACTGCCTTAAATGCGGCGCAGAAAACAACGGCGATTCAGGCTTCTGTACTGCATGCGGTGCGCCTTTCGTAGCACCTCAGGCTGTTCAGCAGACAGTACCGCCCGTACAGACAGCTCCCGGCGTACAGACAGTGCCACCCGTACAGACGGCTCCCGGTGTGCAGACAGTACCGCCCGTACAGACGGCTCCCGGAATGCAGACTGTACCCCCTGTACAGACACCTGCTGCCAAGCCGAAGAAGAAAGCACCTATCCTTATTATTTTAGGAGTTGTTGTTTTCCTTATTACCTTCATCGCAGTTTCATGTCTTGAAAAAAATGACGTTGTAGGCGTATGGACAGGTTCATATACATATAACGGAAACTCATATACAGTAAGCATTTCTCTTAAAGAAAACGGAGATTATGCGAAGCTTATGTACAAGAACGGTTATTACTACTCTTTTGAAACAGGTGACTATGAAGTTTCAGGCAACAGCATCCGTCTTTATGATTCAAGTGCTCTGACTTATCACGGTGTCTCTACGAAATATAGTTATTTCTTCGGAAGGATACAGAATAACGGTCACTATTTAGACAGAGCTGATTAAATAATAAGCGAAACGCCGAGGTTGAGTGCCTCGGCGTTTTGATTTTGTATGGCTTTTTTAAACCTCGAAACCGATATCTTCGATTTCTTCCTTGGCTTTCTGCACATCCTTTTCATCAACTGAAACAGTTTTTGTTTCAAGGCTGACAACTGCGTTGATTCCTGCGTTTTCCAGAGCTTCTGAAATTCTCTTTACGCACATAGGACAGTGCATACCGGGGACTTTGATTTCTGTCATTTCACACACCTCTTATATTTTATATTTTTTAAGCCGTAAAGCATTTGTAACAACGAAGAGAGAGCTGAGGCTCATAGCCACAGCACCAATCATCGGGGAAAGCAGAATCCCGAAATGGGGATAAAGGACACCTGCAGCAACGGGGATTGCGAGACAGTTGTAACAGAATGCCCAGAAAAGATTCTGTCTGATGTTTCTGATTGTCAGACGGCTGAGCTTTATGGCCTTTGCCACATCTGAAAGGCTGTTTTTCATCAGCACGATTTCAGCGCATTCAATTGCAATATCCGACCCGCTGCCGATTGCACAGCCTATATCCGCTTCCGTCAGGGCAGGTGCGTCATTTATGCCGTCGCCCACCATGATAACTGTTTTTCCCTGAGATTGATATTTTTTAACAACATCGGCTTTCTCAGTAGGAAGAACTTCAGAAACAATTTCCTGAAAACCTGCCGTTTTTCCGATGTGCTCGGCGGCTTTTCTGTTATCACCCGTAAGAAGAACTGTGTGAAGTCCCATCTTTCTGAGTTCTCTTACAGTTTTTTCTGCATCTTTTTTGATAACATCCGAAATACCCAGAACACCGAGAACTACTTGGTTTTCTGCCACTAAGACTACTGTCTTTCCCTGACTCTGAAGAGAGAGGAGCGCGTCACTGTACGGCGAAATATCTATATTGTTTTCATTCATCAGCCTTTCGTTACCTGCAAAAATTACGGTGCCGTCAGGGAGATTTCCTTTCACTCCTCCACCTGCAAGGCTTTCAAAACCGATGACTTCATATTCTTCTGCTTCATCCTCCCTTGCCTTGCGACACACAGCCTCGGAGATGGGATGCTGCGACATTTTTTCAAGGGAATAAGCATAGGCGAGAAGCTTTTGCTTTTCGTCGCCGATTATATCGGTCACGGACATTCTGCCCTCTGTGACAGTGCCCGTCTTGTCAAAAATTACAACCTGAGCCTTGTGGGTTGTTTCAAGAGCCTCACCGTTTCTGATGAGAATGCCCTTTGACGCGCCGAGACCTGTGCCCACAATGATTGCAGTAGGTGTTGCGAGACCCATAGCGCAGGGGCAACCGATAACAAGAACGGATGTGAAAATTTTCAGAGAAAACGCAAAATCTCTGCTGACAATAAACCAGACAACGCCTGATAGCAGTGCTATTGAAATCAGCACGGGGACAAAGACAGATGAAACCTTGTCGGCAGAAGATGCAATAGGTGCTTTCTTGTTCTGGGCGTTTTCCACAAACCTGATGATTTTCGCAAGAGTCGTATTTTCGCCCGTTTCAGTGACTTTCACATAAAAAGCACCACTGACACATATGCTGCCACCGATAACCTGACTGCCTTTTTCCTTGTCCACAGGTCTGCTTTCACCTGTGAGCATAGATTCGTCTGCACTGCCGCTGCCAGCAATGACAATGCCGTCAAGAGGCACCTTTGAGCCGTGTGTGACAAGAAGAGTGTCGCCAACCTTTATCATCGAAAGAGGCACCTCCCACTGTCCGTTTTCGTCAACTAAAACAGCAGTGTCGGGAGAAAGCGACATAAGAGCTGAAATTGCGCTCTTTGTTTTTTCTTTGTTTCTCTCTTCCAGATATTTTCCCACGCCCACCAGTGCCACCACAACTGCTGAGGATTCGTAGTAAAGGTTGTGCACAAGGTGAGGATTATGGGGAAGAAGAAATGTCATAACAAGGCTGAAAATCAGCGATGCGGAAGAAGAGAGTGCGACGAGAGAATCCATATTGGGATTCAGTCGGAAAAGGGAAGAAAATCCGCTGATGAAAAATTTTCTGCCGAGGATGAGCACGGGCAGAGCGAGAAAAAGCTGACAGAGTGCAAAGCCTATGGGATTTGCACTCATTGAAATTATATCGGGTACGGGCATTTTGGGGAAAAGCATTTGTCCCATAGAAACTGCCATAAGGAGAAAAGCGAAAATAAGAGAAAGGAAAACAGATGCCTTTTCCTTTTTGGCTTTCAATGTTTCTTCTTTATTTTCTTCTTTGATTTCCTCCTGCCTTACAGAGGCAGAGAAACCTGCTTTTTTGATTTTCGCAATAATGTCTTCGGGAGTAACGAGACTTTCGTCATATGTGATTGTAAGCCTGTTAAGAGGGAGGTTTACATCGCTTTGTTCAACTCCCGGCATTTTTCTTGTTACTCTCTCAATTGAAGACGAACATGCAACACAGTGCATACCCGTAATGTCATAAACTTCTGTTTTCATTCAATTCACCGTTACTGTTCCATACTTACCGTGTCTGTGATAAAGCTTCTCACACCAAGCTTATAAAGGCTTTCGATGTCGCCGAGAGTTTCTGCGCCGAAGCAGAGGAAGGGAACATTCTCCGAAGCCATTTTTTCAATGGCGGTTTTTGTGTCCTTGTCCTTGCCGAAACTGAAGCCGAGAGTCATATTTCCGTCCTGTCGGCATCTTTCGATATCCTCGTCGGTGATAGATGAAACATAGTATAAAAGACTTGCATCTGCACTGAGTTTTCTTAAATATTCAAGAACTCTTATGTCATCGGATGCGAAATAGAGAACGCGTGTGCTGTCGCTTGCAAGCTTTGCATAGAGGTTTCTGATGGCACTCTTGTTGTAATCGTGAAAGAAAATTACGGGGAGAATACCGTTGTCAGATGCATATTTTGCGGTGGAAGATACAAGCTCAATAACGGGGAATTCATTAGGTCTGAAGTTTTTGATGTTGTGATTGAGTAAGTCGAAATATGTAAAATCCTTTACATTTCCCTTACCTGTGGTAACAGACGAAATATCTTCATTGGCGAGAGAAACCCACTTTTTGTCTTTTGTCAGACGGGCATCAATCTTCATGGCGATAAAGCCTTTTTTCATCAGGTCATCAACGGCATATTTTGTATTTTTCGGTATTTCCGTACCGTTTCCGCCGTCAGCGATGATGATAGTCTGATTCGTGTCAACAAGAGATGATGAAAAGAGCTTTTCGTTGTATTTTATTTCGTCAATCGCTTTGATACCGCAGAGGATTGCCACGATGATACAGGCAACAGCCATAATGGTAAAGGGGATATGCTTTTTCTCAAATTTCAACTTCCTCATTTTATCAGTCCTTATTTTTAATCATACTCTAAAGTTTTTTAGCATAGAAGGTGTTGCTTTCTCTGAAACCGCAGATTGAATAGACAGAGCTGCTTTCTGCTATGACACTTTTGTCATAGAGGGTGATTTCGCAACAATCGTTTTCCATAGCGGTAGCTACGGCTCTTGAAATGATTGCACAGAGGATTTCGGAATCTTTTCCTGCAGTTTTCACATCTGTGATTATTGCCGAGGCTTTCATAGAATTTTCAAACCTGTGCTCTATTCTCATTGAGAGAAAAGCGGCAGGAATTTCGTTTCTCTCTCCGACGAAAAGGAAACAGTTTTTGTCTTCAATCATTTCCCTGAAAGCTTCTCTTTTTTCTCTTCCGAAAGGGGAATAGGGGTAATCCCTCTTTTCGTTGTAGAGACCCTCAACGGAGGAAAGGTCTTTTTCTTCTGCTTTTCTTACGATAAATTTCATAATGACCATCCTTTCTTTTTTTACAGATATATGAAAGGATGTCCGTATATATTACTGTGGCTTTTTTATGCTTCTGTTGACGGCAATTGCCAGACCTGCGCCGATGAGGGTGCCGACTGTCCTGTTGATTGCAGCCACAAGGGGACGGGCATAGTCGATACCGATGATTATAATCAGAAAGGTAATGACGCTGATTGACGATGCTTCCTTTCTGCGGATTCTGTTGCAGAGCCAGATGAGAAAAACCACGCCGAAGACGCAGACGAAAATGTCTCCTCTTGAAGAAAAAAGCACTGCGTTCAGAAGACTGAGAAGCACTGCTGCAACACCGCCGAAAACAGAGCCGAGAATACGGCTGATTCCGAATTTTACCGAATTTTCCATTGTGTCCTGCATACAGATAACACTTGCGATACAGGCAAAAGAGGGAGACGTGCCGAAAAGATAGTTGTGAACAAACCTCATCACGGGGTTATCTCCGTAAAATTCGTTAAGATAATAAAAAAGCTTGTAAATCAAAAGGCAGATGAGAACACAAAGGGCAGTTTTGATTGTTCTCATACCTACGGGAGAATGTATTTTCAATGCGAATCACCAAAAATATTATCCCCATTTATTTTATAATAATAAAGATTATTTGTCAATTTCAATGTCGTAAAAGGCTTTCACACGGGCAAGTGTTTCCCGTGCCTCGTTGTAAACGATTGTGGCATAACCGCGAGGGTCAGCGCACACACCGTAAGCGTCAAGTCCCATTTTTCTTGCAATATAGACAGAACGGTAGATGTGGTATTCCTGAGTGACGATTACGCAGCTTGAAAAACCGAATTTGTTTTTAAGGTTGTCCATTGACGAATAGGTGTTAAGTCCTGCACCGTCAAAGAGCATATCCTCTTCTTTTACGCCGTGTTCTTCTGCCACGCCTTTCATCGCAGTGATTTCGTCGTATTCCTCAGGCACACGGCTGTCGCCGCTGAGAAGAAGCTTTTCTCCTGCGCCGTCAAGGAAAATGCGTGACGCAATCATAACCCTGTCATAAAGCTGATGGCAGGGAGTGCCGTCGGGAAGCACCTGAGCACCGAGAGCGATAACGCAGTCTTTGCGGAGATTTTCTGCCTCCGATTCAGTGATAACATAAGGCCTTGCGTAGGAAATTATGTAAATGTTGATTCCTGCCCATGTGAGAAATCCTGCAAGACACAGAGCAAGGAAAGATATGAGTAATATTCTGATTTTCTTTTTCATTTTATTTTCCTCAAAATATTAAACCCCAAAGACGCCTGGCAGCAACTTCGGGGTTTTGTTTTATCTGATGTTGATTTTCTTGGACATAAGGTAGTTTGTTCCCACAAACATCACAATCGTGCAGATAAGCTGGAAAATAATACCTGCAAGTCCGATGAGCGTTCCGGCAGTGCCGAACATAGCTTCAGACACAAGCTTCACATTTCCGTTTGTAATATAGATTGACAAGGGGAAATACTGTGTCAGCTGAATGAAGATGTAGAACATTACAACGAAAAGTCCTGCAAAGATAAGGAAACCACCTGCGTTACCCATTCTGTTGAAGGGCTTGATGTTGGAAAGCGTCATAGCAAAGAAAATCTGAGAAACAAGAACGAGAATCTCGAAGAAGAAAGCAACAAGCACAACCACGATAACTTTAATGAAAACTGATTTATCGGGGAGAGTTTCAATCATATCGTAGAGAAGCTCTAACTGTTCCAGGATTGCAGGGTCCATCTTTCCGAAGAAATACTTGATTACGAAAACATAGATTCCCACATACATTCCGAAGCCCAAAGTAATCCATGAGAATGAAACAACTGCCTTTGAGAAAAGCAGGTCACGACTTTTAACGGGGAGGGTGTAGCTTAAATATCCCTGATTTGAATAGAGTGACTTATTGAAATAAGACAGAATCTGGAAAACGGGGATAATGAGAACTGCAAAGCTTAAAAGGAGAAGAGCGAGAGTGCCGATTGCCTGAATGATTGCAAGGCTTTCAAAAGCGTAGGAAAGAGCAGTGAAAATACCGATTGCAATCGCTATCAGATAAATACCTGCAAGAGAATGCGCACTTGCCTTAAAATCGTTTTTAATTAACTTCCCAAGCAAAGTGGAACACCTCCTTGAATACATCTTCCACAGTTTTGCCCTCTGCTCTCAGGTAAGATGTGTCCTCGTCGAGAAGCACTTTACCTTTACCGATCATAAGAACATGGTCGAAAATTCTTTCAACATCGTGGATAAGGTGAGTTGAAAGAAGAACTGTTGAATTTTTAGAATAGTTGTTCATAATAGTGTCGAGAATGAAGCTTCTTGCTGCGGGGTCAACACCGCCGAGAGGCTCGTCAAGTATGTAGAGACGGGCATTTCTGCTCATAACGAGAAGAAGCTGAAGCTTTTCCTGCATACCCTTTGACATAGTCTTTGCCTTCTGCTTCATAGGAAGGTTGAAATGCTGCATCATCTGCAACGCCTTCTCTTTATCGAAATCTGCAAAGAAATCGTCAAAGTAGTTGATTGCATCTATCGGACGCATCCAGTCTGCAAGGTATGTTTTTTCGGGAAGATAAGCCACCATTGATTTGCTTTCAACACCGGGCTTGTTTCCGCCTACCTTTACCTGACCCTCATAGTCATTTATAAGGCCTGTGAGAATTTTTATAAGTGAAGTTTTGCCGCAGCCGTTAGGTCCCAAGAGACCGATAATCTGACCGGGCTTCAGGGATATGGAAACTCCGTTCAGGACCTTGTTTTTGCCGTATGATTTGTGCAGGTCCTTAACCTCTATGATAGGGGTGGAGTAAATTTCATCCATTTCAATGATAGAAGCCAACTTCAGTCCTCCTTTAACTGTAATTAACTATGAATAATTATCACATAAAATTTTGTCTGTGTCAATAAAATATAATGAAATATCTGTTAAATTTTAACACAGAAATCCCGTTTTCTTCAGGAAACGGGAAAACTTTTGCTTTTCACACATTCCCCTAAAAAGGGGAATCTCCCCTTGAAAACGCAAGGGGAGGCTTTTGTCGGAATCTGAAAATTCAATTATGCTGCAGGATTTGTCTGCATACCGCCGAAAATAGCTGTGATGCTGTCGATAACCATCTGGAAAACATCCTTGAGAGCCTGGATTGCTGCAGCTGCTGCGATGCCAAGGTCAATGCCGTCGAGAGGGTTGTTTGTTGAGGGTTTTTCCTCTTCTTCGGGTTTTTCTTCAACATCGGGTGTTTCGCCTTCGCCGTCACCGTACTTGTCGATGAAGTCCTGAAGTGTCTGACCGAATCCGTCAGAGAGAAGCCATACTACTGCTTCTTTGAAAACTTCTTCGGGAATAAAGCCTACGATGAACTTGATGAGGGGATTGTCGATGTAATCAGCAATATCTCCGTCATACATTTTTGTGAGGATTTCAGCAATTTTTTCAGCCTGTTCCTTGTCGAGTGTAAGAATGTTGTCGCTGCCTGAAAGCTCAAGAGCCTTGTCAAGAATCCACTGAGCAGCCTTCTGGAGGAAAACATTGTCTCCTGCAATCTGTTCAACAAGAATTTTCTCGATTTCTTCACCGAGCTTTTCTCTTGCTTCATCATTTAATTCACTTGCAATTTTTGCAGCTTCAAGCAGAACGGCAATAATGCTGTCTTCAGAAACTACGGGTGCTTCCTCTTCTGCTGCAAAAGCAACAGTTGTAAGTGAAAAACACATCACAATCGCAAGAAGAATAGAAATTAATTTTTTCATATTTTTTTACCGCCTTTCGTAATATGGTATGAGTATACACTATCTGCAGGAAAAAATCAATTAAGAAAACTTAAATATTCTGAAAATGATATTATAAAGGACGGGTTTGTATGTTCACTTCTCTTGAAATTCTGCCCCCTTGCGAAGGGATATTCGTGAAAATCAAAGAAAGAATAAAACCGCCGGGTGTGCGTAAAGAATATGTTCAGGTCAGGGGAGGTACTCCCTTTGTCAGACTGAAGGTGAGAGAGGATTATTTCTCGTGGAGTGATATTTCATCCTCCCTTTCGGGCAGCGAAAGATGTCTTGTTACAGATGACGGAATGCGCATACCTCCCTGCGTCAGTCTCAGGAGGGGAGACTTTGAATCTCTCGGTACGGTCATTATGATGAAAACTGCTCTCTCTTTTCTCAGAAAGGCGGATGCATCGCAGAATCTTTCCTTTTCCCTCTATGACAGAAAAGGCGCCTGTGTGAAGCTTCTGAAAGAAATCGTACCCTATGTCAGATATGCCTCGGTCTATACGGAGAAAATACAGGAATATTTCTATGAGTCCGTAAGGATTCTGGAGGAATCGGGGATGAGCATAAAGGTAGGCGAATACGAATCCCTTTCAAGACAAGCCGACATTGTGGTTGCCGATTCTTTTTCAAGAAATATGAAAGGTGCAAAGCTCATATTTCTCGGTAAGAATGATGTGATTGCCTACAACACCGTAACCGGTGACGGCTTCACGCTTCCCGAGGAATACGAAAGGCTGAAAGGCGGGATAACAGATGATTTTCTCTTTGCTTCGGCACTGTATGAGGGCTGCGGTGTCAGGTCTTTTGAGGAAATGTGTTTTGAAAGACTCTGTCTTGCAGGGAAAGTGTCGGATGAAGAAAAAATACTTGCAAGGTGCCGTGAAGCAGGAAATACTTGACATTACGGGTTTTTGTGGTATAATACTGTAAGTATACAATCAAATAATGCGCGTGTGAAAACAGTGCGCTTCAGGAGGATTTTGAATTATGGCAGAAGAAATTTTGCTCACCAAAGAAGGCTATGACAAACTTCAGGCAGAACTTAACGAACTCAAGACTAAGGGCCGTGACGACATAGCTGAGAAAATCAAGGTAGCTCTTTCATACGGTGACTTGTCAGAAAACAGCGAATATGACGAGGCTAAAAACGAACAGGGTAAAATGGAACACCGCATCGTTGAGATTGAAGAAACTCTCAAGAATGCAAGAATCATTGATGAGAATACTATCTCAAACGAAAAGGTGCAGGTTGGCTCAAAGGTTAAAGTCAAGAATGCAGAACTCGATATGGTTATGGAATACAAGATTCTCGGCGAAAAGGAATCTGACCCTCTCAACGGTATAATCTCAGCTTACTCTCCCGTTGGTGCAGCTTTGATAGGACATTCAGTAGGTGAATCTGTCAGTGTTGAAGTGCCTATGGGTATGGTCAGCTATGAAATTCTCGAAATTTCTAAATAAGAATTTAATTTTACAGGGGCGAAGCGTAACTTCGCCCTTGTTTCGGCGTTTATAGGAAAATAACTGAACAGTAAGAACATACGGAAAGGACAAGATTATGAGCGAAGAAATCAAGAACAATGTACCTGAAGAAGAGGTGCAGGTTGACATCAGCGAACAGAGAAGAATCCGTCTTGAAAAGCTTGAAGCTCTTCAGAAGGCAGGTAACGACCCCTTTGAAATTACTACTGCAAAGCAGACTATCACAGCAAAGGAAATCGTTGACAACTTCGATTCAATCGAGGGCAACGAGGTTTACATCTGCGGCAGAATTATGACCTGGAGAGATATGGGTAAAGCTAACTTTATCGACATTCACGACCGTTCAGGCAGAATGCAGGTTTATGTAAGAATCAACGACATCGGCGAAGAAAGCTTCGCAGAATTCAAAAAATGGGACCTTGGCGATATCGTTGAGGTCAAGGGCTTTGTTTTCAGAACAAGAAGAGGTGAAATTTCAGTTCACGCTCACGCAGTGAAGCTTCTTTCAAAATCACTTCAGCCCCTCCCCGAAAAATTCCACGGTCTTAAGGACGTTGACACCCGTTACCGTCAGCGTTACCTTGACCTTGTTGTAAATCCCGAGGTTAAGGACACATTCGTAAAGCGTTCACTTATCCTCAGAGCAGTAAGAAATTATCTTGATTCTCAGGGCTTCCTTGAGGTTGAAACACCTATCCTCGTTTCAAACGCAGGCGGTGCTGCTGCAAGACCCTTCGTTACTCACCACAATGCTCTTAACGAGGACTTCAAGCTCCGTATTTCACTTGAGCTTTACCTTATGAGACTTATTGTAGGCGGTATGGAAAAGGTTTACGAAATCGGCAGAGTTTTCAGAAATGAAGGCTGTGACACAAGACATAACCCTGAGTTCACACTTATGGAGCTCTATCAGGCTTACACTGACTACAACGGTATGATGGACCTTACAGAAAATCTCTATCGCCACGTTGTAAAGGCAGTTCTCGGCACAACAAAAATTTCATACAACGGAATCGAAATGGACCTTGGCAAACCCTTTGAGAGAATCACAATGGTTGATGCTGTGAAGAAATATGCAAACATCGACTGGAACGAGGTTGAAACTCTCGAGGATGCAAGACGCCTTGCAGACGAGCACCACATCGAGTACGAAAAGAGACACGGCAAGGGTGATATTCTCAGCCTCTTCTTTGAGGAGTATGCAGAAAAGCATCTTATCCAGCCCACTTTCGTTACAGACCATCCCATCGAGATTTCTCCCCTTACAAAGAAAAAGCCCTCAGACCCCAACTATGTTGAGCGTTTCGAGTTCTTTATGAACGGTTGGGAAATGGCTAACGCATATTCAGAGCTTAACGACCCCATCGACCAGAGAGAGCGTTTCAAGGCTCAGGAAGCTCTTCTTGCACAGGGTGACGAAGAGGCAAACACAACAGACGAGGACTTCCTCAATGCTCTTGAAATCGGTATGCCTCCCACGGGCGGTATCGGTTTCGGTATTGACAGAATGTGTATGCTCCTGACAGACTCTCAGGCTATCCGTGACGTGCTTCTCTTCCCCACAATGAAATCACTTTCATAAGATGGAACGGGATTATAAAATATCGGTGGCACTTGCCGCATACAAAGGCGAAGACTTTATCGGGGAACAGCTTTCTTCAATTCTCAGTCAGCTTTCCCCTCAGGATGAGGTCATAGTTTCTGACGACTTTCCGCAGGGTAAAACCCGTGAAGTGGTTATGAAATTTGCCGAAAATGATGCAAGGATAAAATATATCGAAGGCCCTTCGGCGGGAGTTATCAGGAATTTTGAAAACGCAATAAAAGCCTGTACGGGGAAATATATTTTCCTTTCGGACCAGGACGATATGTGGCTTCCCGATAAGGTGGAGACAGTGTGCAAAGAGCTTGACGCAGGTTCAGACTTAGTGCTTCATAACGCTATGGTCACTGACGGAGAGATGAAAATTCAGGACACTTCTTTCTTCAAATCCCACGGAACAAAAAAAGGGTATCTTACGAATCTTATCAGAAATTCATATATGGGCTGTTGCATGGCTTTCAGAAGAGAGCTATGCGGAAAAATTATGCCCTTTCCGGAAAACATTCCTATGCACGACCAGTGGATAGGATTGATTGCCGAGAAAACAGGTAAGGTCTCACTTGCCGAAAAACCACTTATCCTTTATCGCAGACACGGCGGTAATGTGACGGGCGGCAAGACTTCCCTGAAACAAAAATGCATGTGGAGAATCTCAATGGCAAAGGAAATTAGAAAGAGACTTTCTGCTGAATGAGGTGCAAAATGGAAAAATATACGGTATCGGGATGTATCGTGACTCATAACAATATGAGAACAATCAAAGATACTCTTGATTCTATTTTCGAATATACAAAGGAACTTGATTTCAAGCTCTTTGTTGTTGATAATCTGTCAACAGACGGCACACCGCAGTTCATCAGGGAAAACTATCCCCAGGTTGAACTTATCGAGCCCGGCACAAACGAGGGCTTCGGCTCGGGACACAATATGGTCCTTGACAGAATTACTTCAAAATACCACGCAATCATCAACCCTGATATAGTAATCGACAGCGATGTTATCAAGGTGATGGCAGACAAGCTTGATGAGGACGGGGAAGCGGGAATGCTTTCACCGAAAATCCTTTTCCCGGACGGCAGACTTCAGATTCTCGGCAAGAGAATGCCCAAGCTGAAATATCTCGTTGCAAGTCGTATGAGAAAAGGCGATGAGCCCTCAGAGCTTCTTGCAGAGTACGCTATGCTGGACCGTGACCCTGACGAAGAATATCCCGTTGAAATTGCAACAGGCTGCTTCATCTTCATCAGAACAGACCTTTTCAAAAAAATCGGTGGCTTCGATGACGGCTATTTCCTTTATTTTGAGGATTTCGATTTAGCTTGTGCAGTAAATAAAATTTCAAAGGTTCTCTATTATCCCAAGGCAGTGATTTATCACGTCTGGGGCAGAGAGAGCAAGAAAAATTTCAAGCTCAAATTTATCCAGATAAAGTCTATGATAAGATTCTATCTTAAATGGATGATTGGCAAGAAATAATAAACCCATAACCCTACAATACATAAGGTGGTGAGCTTTATGATGGAAAAACTTGAAAATTCAAATCTGGTTAAGAATTCAAAATTTCTTTCGGATTTTGTCAAATACAGATATCTTCTCAGCGAGATTGTCAGAAGAAACATCAAGGTACAGTACAGAGACTCAGTGCTCGGTATTTTCTGGACACTTCTCCAGCCTCTTCTCACGACGATTGTTCTCGCTCTCGTTTTCGGAGGCTTCTTTGGCAGGAGTGCAGACGGCATCTCAAACTATGTCATCTATCTTCTCTGCGGCAGACTTCTCTATGACTTTTTCAGTCAGTCCACGAAAAGGGCGATGAAATCAGTAAGGCTCAGCGCAGGTGTCATAAAGAAGGTTTATGTGCCGAAATATATGTATCCTCTCGGTAATGTTATTTCGTGCTTTATAACCTTCCTCATTTCACTTATAATTCTCGTTCTTTTCATTATCGGTTATGCTTTTACCGATAAGGCTGTGCCCATAACGCCTTATATGCTACTGACCGTTGTTCCGATTCTTGTGCTTTTCATTCTTTGTCTGGGCGTTGGAATGATTCTCGCAACGGCAGCAGTTTTCTTCAAGGATGCAGAATATCTTTACGATGTTTTCTGTATGCTCCTTTTCTACGCAACACCTATTGTCTATGTTATTGACAGTATGAATATGAGTAAGTTTGTCCGTATGGGCATAATGGCAAATCCCCTTTATTCCATTATAAGTATGTTCCGCGCCTGTATTCTTGACGGTCAGCTTTTCAACCTTAACCATCTGTGGTATTCACTTGGTTTCAGTGTTGTATGTCTTGCCATAGGTATGCTGATGTTCTCGAAAAAACAGGACAAGTTCATTCTTCACATTTAATTTCAAAGAGGGTGAAAGTATGTCAAAACCCGCAGTAAAAGTTGAAAATGTCAGCGTAATGTTCAACCTTAACAAGGAAAAGGTTGACAACGTGAAAGAATATTTTATAAAGCTCATTACAAGAAAACTGAGATTTACCGAATTCTGGGCACTTCAGGATGTGAGCTTCACCATCGAAAAAGGTGAGAGACTCGGTGTTCTCGGCTTCAACGGCGCAGGTAAGAGTACACTTCTCAAAACAGTTGCAGGTGTTCTTAAGCCTACAAAGGGCTCAGTTGAGGTAGAGGGAGTTATTGCACCGCTCCTTGAACTTGGTGCAGGTTTTGACTCCAACTACACCGGTAAGGAAAATATTTTCCTTTACGGCGCAACAATGGGCTATTCAAGAAAATATATTGAAGAGCGTTATGACGAAATCGTGGCTTTCTCAGAGCTTGGCGATTTCATCAATGTGCCCATCAAAAACTATTCATCAGGTATGAGAGCAAGGCTCGGTTTCTCAATTGCAACTGCAGTTGAGCCTGAGGTGCTTATTCTTGACGAAGTGCTGTCCGTAGGCGATGCCAAATTCAAAGCAAAAAGCGAAAAGAAAGTAAAATCAATGTTTGACAAAGGCGTTACAGTGCTTTTCGTTTCTCATAATACTGCTCAGGTGAGAAGACTTTGCAACAAAGCAATAATTCTTGACCCCGGCAAAATCATCGCTTCCGGCGAAGCGAATGAGGTCTGTGACAAGTATGATGAGCTTGTGGC
>JAZQLC010000040.1:0-44712 GCA_045542485.1 Acutalibacteraceae bacterium | reverse complement strand
CGACTTTTATAACAATGAAAGAATTCAACTAAAAACAAAACTGACTCCGCTTGAAAAACGAAATCAGTTTGTTGCTTAATTTTTAATATTTTCTACCACAGTGGGTGTTTTTGTACTGTCTGCACAATTTGGACCAGTTCAACGCTGAGTGTATTTTTGTTTTTATAAGATTTTTACCAAACAAACTTTGTATAAGTTTCTGTACTTGTGATATCTTTTGCCTGAACATCACCGAGAAGTGAAATGTTTGCTTTTGCATCTGCTGCTGCAGAAATCTGAGCGTAAGTGATGTTGCCTGTTGTTGAATCAATCTTTGCGTGGATGTAACCATCATGGTATGTCATATCAACAGACTTGAGGCCGGGAACCATACCGGCTGCACTTGATGCATCAATAACAGAAACTGCTCTGCCGTATGAACTTGATGTGCCTGTGCCGGGATTCTTCTCTGTACCGAGCTTAATCATAATTTCATATGTTGTGCCGCTTACTTTGATTGTAGCATCTTTTACATCCTGGGGTCTGAGTTTACAAGACCAGTCAAAACCTGCTGCGGGGAAATCGTCCTTATTGCCTTCACCTTTTTTTCTTGATGTTGTTTCATCTTTTGAGAAGATTGCAACAAGCCATGAGGGAAGACCTTCAACATCACCCTTGACTTCCATATATGCGTGTTTTGTATAACCTGCTTTTTCAGATTTTACTCTGTCGAGAGCTTTTGCGCAATAGTCAATGATTTCTGCCTTTGACCAATCTGCAGGACCCTTTTCAGTGTTGTCTGTTTTCTTTGTTGTTTCTTCTTTTTCTGTTTCTTTTTCCGTGGCTTCTTCTGTTACAACTTCGCCTTCTTCGTCTGTAACTTCTTCACCGTTTTCATCAGTTACAGCTTCTGTGGGTTTTTCGCCCTCTTCTTCTGTTACATCTTCACCGTTTACGGGAGCTTCTGTTGTAACTTCGGGATTTGTTGTTGTTTCTTCTTCACCGTTACCGCCACATGCAGCAAAAGACACAAGCATAATAGCAGCCATAAGAAGTGCTAAGAATTTTTTCATTTTACTGTACCTCACTTATTTTATTTTTATCAAAACCGTTGCTTTTCTCAAATCAATTGTCTGTCCTGTTGAAACGATTGAATCCGCTGTAACACCATCGGTTTTTGTTCGTCCCACTGACAGAATACCCTGAGGAGTACTTGCAGTTTTGATGAAATCCTGACTCATAAAAATTCTTCCCGCCGCGTCATTTACACCGGCTTTGACTTTAAGCTTAAATGTAACTATTGTTTCTTCTTTATCAAGAGAGGTGATAACCGTGCCTTGTGACGGAGCAGCTACCCAGGTTGCAAAGGCGATTTTGTATTTTGCCTTTGTCATTGAGCTGGTCCAGTGGTCCGGATTATTATTCTTCTCATACATATTATCGGGGGATTTCCAGTTGCCGTTTGTTACATAGGCATTTTCCTTGAGTGTGCCTGTAAAGTTGAGATACGATGAGAGATTGCTCTCGCTTGTTCCCACTATTTCAAAAACATTTGAATCATATATCACAGGCAGAGAAATTGCAACAATATTATAGTTTGTTTTAAGCTTCACGCTGACTGTGATAATATCTCCTGCCTTGACCTCATTCTTATCGGTAGTGATTGCAAAGGCTGCAACATACTTGCTTTCCCCTGAGGGGTCCGTGGGCTTCGGTGAAGGTTTGGTGGGTTTTTCTGACGGTTTTGTCGTCACATTCTGAGAATCATTCTTTGTTGTTTCTTTATTTGCTGTTGTAAGCTGAGTGGGCATATCCTCAGGTTTTATTGTTGTGATTTCAGGAGCTTTTCCTGCGCTGACCACAAGTGTTACGGTTGTATTTGCTACAATCTTTTTTCCCTGGGGAATGCTCTGTGACATTACCACACCTGCAGGAACTTTTTCGTCATATTTTTCCTTGATTGCAACTCTGAGTCCTGCTCTTTCAAGAACTTCTTTGGCAGATGTTCTTGAAAAATTCACAACCCCGGGCATTATTATCTGTGTGTCACTTGCTTTGCCTTTGCTGATGACAACTTCAATAACTGTGTACTCACTGACCTGCTGAGATGACTCGGGTTTCTGAGAAATTATTGCACCTTTTTTAATTGCTGAGCTGAACTTTTCTTCAACAATTTTCAGATAAAGCTTTCCGCCGAGAAGCTTATTTGCTTCTTCGGGTGTTTTGCCTTTAAGTGACGGAACAGGAACCATTTTATCTGAATCTTTTTTATCGTTTTTGCAGACAGTGATTGTAATAACCGAGCCCGTTTGTGCCTGGCCCTTGTTGCTCTGCGAAATAACAGTACCGTCAGCATATTCATCAGATTCTTTTTCCGTAATGTTTACCTTGAAACCTGCGTTCTGCAGAAGTTCAACTGCCAGATCTTTATCGTAGCCCTCTACAAAAGGAATGTCTGCCTTGACAGATTTTTTGCTGACAGTAACATCCACTTTTCCGCCTTTCTGGATTTTTGTACCGGCTTCGGGATATTGTAAAAGCACTGTGTTTTCAGAAACAGAGTCATCAATTGCAGTTTCGGTAATGCATATCGAAAGTCCGTTTTCCTCAAGAAGCTTACCTGCTTCTTCAACACCCATTTTTGTAATGTCGGGAACTTTCACATCACCCAGTCTGATAACACCTGTTGCGAAAAGAACTACAACAACCACAATTGCGACTACTGCAGCTATGACCGGTCCCAACCACTTTTTATAAGATTTTTTCATAGTCTTCTCCTTTCGTTATACACTTCAGATTATAACAAAAATATAAGCTTATTACAACGAAAAATTTTTCCTTTATATTACGCCTCTTCTGTAAAGACCTCTTGTGAATTTACCGTCACCCTTCCTGCGACAGGCGTATCTTTCCAGAATTTTTTCGCACTCTTCTTTTGTTTCCACGGTAAACTCAAGAACACAGAAGTCTATATTTTCAAACTGTGAAATTTCGTCAAAAATATCAAGAGGAACACTGTTGAGAATTTCACTTGTTCCCGACGAACAATCCACGGGAAATTCCATATTTTTTCTGTCAGTAAGCTTTCCGTTTCCTTTGCATTTTTCACAGGAGAGAAAAGCTTTCACGGGACAGTTGCGTGTAAGCATAAGAGGAATATGACCATAACAGATAATTCCCGTGCTGACGCTTCCTCTGATTCTGTTGATTCGGGAAGAGGTCATCTCAACAGACAACACTGCTTCATCTGCAAAATGCTTTTTCCACACATCAAGGCTGTAACTGTTGAAAATATTGGAACCGAACGATGCCGTAACCTTTCCGCCGATTTCCTTTGCGATGGCTGCGCTGTCAATTGTGGGACAGAAAAATCTGTTCACGCCCAACGCAAGAAGTTCCCTCGCCTTTTCTCTGATTTTTTCACTGTGTGTGAAAATCCCTCTGGGCATTTCTGCGCAGACCTTTCTGTTTCCTTCAATAAGTTTTCTGAAAACTTCCGTATCCGTACTGAGGGGAAGAACAATTATAAACTTCTCGGAAAGTGTTTCGGGGATCTGTGCACCCGACCTGAAAAACAAATAGGTTTTCTGAGGTGAGCTTCTCTGTTTTTTAGGAAGAAATATTTCAGTTTTTTCTGATTCTTTTCCCGCATTTTCCGGTGTATTTTTTCTGAAAATTTCTTCCGACAATTTTTCAGTTATTTCCCGTCTTAATTTATTGATTGCAGAAAGCGGAACAGACAATCCATTCTGAATTTCCGTTTGGATTTCTCCTGCAAAGAACTGTGTCCCTCCCAATTTTGAAAGTTGTTCTTTTACATCCTCCTGAGTAATTTCTCTCTTAATAGCTTTTTCTGCCACACATTCTGAAACGGCTTCTGCTACTATTCCTTCACATTCTGCACAAAGACGCAGCGGCTCATTTTCACTCATTGTAAAACGGAAATCAACGGAAAATCTCGGTTTCTCTTTCTCATAAAGCGATGCAAGAGAAGAGAGAACATCTTTCGCTGCCGTTACATCTTCTTTTCCCCTTGTGCCGAACATATCCCTGTCTCTTCTGCCCGTATAATATCCGTCGGTAAAACCCGAACGTGAGAAAACGGCCCTCAGGGATTTTTCAATATTTTCATCTTTTTTATGTAAAAGAGAATTTCTGCAGCTTGTCACGGCTGCCGCAACATATTCAGGACGCTTCATCCTGCCTTCAATTTTAAAGGATGCAACACCAATTTCTTCAAGCTCACCAAGATATGGCACAAGAGAATTGTCTTTCAGACTCAGATTGCAGCCCCCTGTTTTGTCTGCACTGAAAGGAAGTCTGCAGGGCTGGGCACAAAGACCTCTGTTACCGCTTCTTGAACCGAGAAAAGCACTCATATAACACTGTCCGGACACGGACATACAAAGCGCACCGTGAACAAAAACCTCCAGTTCCGCCTTGGTGTTTTCTGCGAGATACTTTATCTCATTTTTTGTCAGTTCACGAGGAACAACCACTCTTGAGAAACCAAGCTTTTCAAGAAATTTTATTCCCTCCACTGTCTGCACGGCCATCTGCGTCGATGCGTGAAGATGGGCTTCGGGTGCAAGATTTTTTACTCTTTCAACAAGGGATAAATCCTGAATTATAAACGCATCTATGCCGATTTCCCCACAAAAAGAGATAAGATTTTCTGCCTCGGCCATTTCTTCATCGGCTACCAGAGTATTGAGAGTCAGATAAATCTTAACATTTCTTTCGTGACAAAATTTCACGGCATTTTTAAGTTCGTCTCTCGAAAAGTTCTGAGCATTACCCCGAGCATTAAAGCTCTCTGCACCAAGGTATACTGCGTCAGCACCACATAACACTGCAGCTCTCAGTGAATCATAAGACCCTGCAGGAGCCAGAATCTCACTCATCTTTTTTTCCTGCTTTTGCTTTAAGTTTTTCTATCTCTGCTCTGAGTTTTTCATTTTCTTTTTTCACAAGCTCAAAATTCAGCTTTGAGTCCTCTGCGTCTGCAAGATAATCTGATATCTGTGAACGGAGCAGCTCAATGCTTTTTTCTGCCTTAGCAGCATTGTCAGCATATTCAAGAGCTGTAAGCACCGCCGCCTGAGCAAAGGTAACCCTTTTACTTGCAGAAAGAATCTCACGCATTTTTCCATCGATTCCGTCACCGAGCTCTTTTACATACGCAATTGTGTTATCGGTAGCAATCGGAAAATCCTGATCGCATATGTGCAAAACTACTCTGTTTCTTTTCATATCTTTCAACTCTTTCCCTCATAAAAATTCTTTATACAGTATTATACTATATTTTTTGCACATAATAAAGAGGTAAAATATATTTTTAATAAATATATGAATTTTTTAATTTTTAAATTATTATTCATTAATATTGCTCTTACTATTGAATTTTCCGTAATTTTAGTGTAAAATATACAATAAAAATAGAAAAAAGGCTCTTTTTAAATAAATTTTTGGAGGAATAGTATGAAATATAGCCTTACAAAGAAACAAGCACAAGAACTTATCGTCACAAATCTTTCGCACTATTTCGGTGTAACTCCGGAAGATGCCACATATGACCAGTACTACAAAGCAGTAGCTATGATTGTCAGAGAAATGATGCGTAACGGAAGAAAAGAGTTTGAGGATGTTGCTGACAAAGCAAACTCCAAACGAGTTTACTACCTTTCAATGGAATTCCTTATGGGCCGCTCTCTGAGAAATTCACTTTACAATCTTAATCTTACAAAAACTTTTACATCTGCTCTTAAAGATTTCGGTATTGTAATCGACAAGCTTTATGACTGTGAGCCTGACGCAGGTCTCGGCAACGGCGGTCTGGGAAGACTTGCTGCTTGTTACCTTGACGGTCTCGCAACTCAGGGTTATCCTGCTATGGGATATTCTATTCTTTACGAATTTGGTATTTTCAAACAGCTTATCGTTGACGGTTGTCAGCACGAGATTCCCGATAACTGGCTCCCCGGTGGCGAAATCTGGTTGGCTAAGAAAGACAGCCGCTCAGTTGAGGTTACTTTCGGCGGAAATGTTGTTGATACCTGGGATGACAAATATCACCACGTTGAAATTGTCAATCCCACAAGAATCACTGCAGTTCCCTATGATATGTATGTTGCAGGTAAAGACGGCAAGGGTATCAGCGTTCTTCGTCTGTGGTCCGCAAAGGCACCCGGCATCAATATGCAGGAGTTCAACAACGGTAACTACCTTCAGGCAGTTGAAGAAAACGCAATGGCTGAAGTTATCAGCAAGGTGCTTTATCCCGAAGACAAACATCCCGAAGGCAAGAGTCTTCGTCTTAAGCAGCAATATTTCTTTGTTTCTGCTTCAATTCAGGATATTATCAGCCGTCATCTGAGAAAATTCGGCTCACTTGACAATCTTCCCGAAAAAGTTGCAGTTCACATCAATGACACTCATCCTACACTTGCGATTCCTGAAATTATGAGAATCCTTCTCGACGAGTGCGGCTACGGCTGGGATGACGCTTGGAACATCGTAACAAGGACCTGCGCTTACACTAACCACACAGTTATGAAGGAAGCTCTCGAATGTTGGCCCGTAGGTCTTTTCAGAATGCTTCTTCCCAGAATCTATCAGATTGTTAAGGAAATTGACAATCGTTTCCGTTCATTTGTATGGAATTCAACAGGTGACGCAAATAAGGTTGAAGAAATGGCAGTTGTTTCAGGCGACGAAACTGTTATCCGTATGGCAAACCTTTGTGTTGCAGCAAGTCACAGCGTAAATGGTGTTTCATCACTTCACAGCCAGATTCTTAAGGACACTGTTTTCAACAGCTTCTACAACATCACTCCTGATAAATTCAAGAATGTTACAAACGGTATCGCTTACAGACGTTGGCTCTGCCAGTCAAACCCCAGACTCTGTTCACTTCTTGACAGCCTTATCGGCAACGGATATGTTCTTGACGGTGCTGAACTTGAGAAACTGAGAAAATATGCTGACGATTCTTCAGTTCTTGAAGAACTTTCAAAAATCAAAACAGCAAACAAGGCAGATTTTGCGAAACTTATCAAACAGACAAACGGCATTATCGTAGATCCCGACTCTGTATTCGACGTACAGGTAAAGCGTCTGCACGAATATAAGCGTCAGCACCTTAATGCGTTCAACATTCTCGCAAGATATCTTGCAATCAAAGCAAATCCCAACGGCAACTGGGTGCCCAGAACTTATATTTTCGGTGCAAAGGCTGCCCCGGGATATGATATGGCAAAGAAAATCATCACTTTCATCCACGCTCTTGCCGATATGATTAACAACGACAAGTCGATAAACGGACTCCTCAAGGTTGTTTATATGCAGGAATATAATGTTACAATGGCTGAAAGACTTATGCCTGCAGCAGACATCAGTGAACAGATTTCTCTCTGCGGTACAGAAGCAAGTGGTACAGGTAATATGAAGCTGATGATTAACGGCGCAATCACTATGGGTACTCTTGACGGTGCAAATGTGGAAATCAATCAGGCAGTAGGCGATGAGAATATGTTCCTCTTCGGTATGAGAACTGAAGAAGTCAGAAAACTTCAGAAGGAAGGCTATGTTCCCATGAACTACTATCAGAACAACGCTGAACTTCACGCAGTTATTGACTATATTCTCGGCGGTATCAACGGAAGAAAGTTCCCCGAAATCGCCGCAACTATCCTTCATCACGACCCCTATATGGTTCTTGCTGACTTCGCTGACTACTCTCAGGCTCAGAAGCTTTCAGACCAGGTATGGCAGGATAAAGAAAAGTGGAACAAGATGTCACTTGAAAATATTGCAGGTGCGGGTGTATTCGCAGCAGACAGAGCAATCAACGAATATGCTAAGAACATCTGGAACGCACACAGCGCGTTCTAACAGTTAAACAAAAATCCCCTTGGTGTTTCCAAGGGGATTTTTTTCAGATTATCTGTTATGCTTTCTATAATATATATACGAATAAACCGTAGGGATAATTACCATAATCGCAACTATTGAGAAGAAAACAATAATAGATTCAAAAACTGCGGTCACGCATATAACAACTCCGCCGATTACCCAAAGAATACCTGCCATACGATGAGTTTTATTCCAATTTTCTTCGCTCTTAAGTGTCCACGGAAGCTTTATTCCCATTGTATAACTCTGTCTGCACTTAGGAAGATAATTTCCGATTATAATAAACAATATTCCCATAAGCATAATCGCAACAAAACCAACTTTAACTTCTTTCCCCAGCGCAACAACATACATCACAGAGTTCATCACAAGTGAAATTGCGGGACAAATCCACAGGACAAGTGAAAATATTTTCGGATTTATATTCTGATGCTTCGGGTCAAGCTTTGTTCCGAAAACACAAACCCAATGAATTGCAAGAAGTATTACAGGCAAACCGAAAACCGCAAAGGTTTTTGAGCTGAATCCGTCAGGCTGATTATTTATCCCCCAGTGTGTTGCTATTGTGTCAGGTAAATCGTTCCACAGAACAAGTCCCACTATTATCGGCAACAGAATTGTCACAGATGTGACAACAAGCTTCCATTTATTTTGTTTAATCATTATGATCCTCTCCTTTCAGAGCCGTTATCCATAACATAACATCCTCAAGAACAGATGTGTTGATTTCATAGATAATATATTTCCCGTCACGGGTATCTCTTATTAAATCTGCATCCTTGAGAACAGAAAGATGACGGGAAACTGATGCCATAGTAACATCAAATTTTTCTGCGATTTCACCCGCAGTCATTTTCCCACTTTTGAGCATATTCAGAATCTCTCTTCTTATAGGGTCTGCAAGTGCTTTCAAAGTATTCTGCAAACTCAAAACGCCACCACCTTTCTCAAAACTCAATTGCAATTTCCGCAATACATTTAACATTTTGGTTAAATGTTAAATGTATTGTAACATTAATTTATTGTTTTGTCAAGAGGTAGACATAGCCCTTTTTTTGTGGTATACTTTTATAAGCATATGTTACTGTAAAGGTGGTATCCGATGAAAAAGAAAAATTCATTTATAAAACCTATTGCATTGATTCTGGCAGTTATCTCTATGATGTTTGTGCTTTCATCCTGCGAAAACAAACCCGAACCTCCTGAGGAAAAGGCGTTTTCACTTGTTATGGATTTTACACAAACATATGTAAAGAAGGGAACAACCGTCAAATACAGAGCTTTCCTCACAAACAACGAACACGAGCAATACAACCTGAAACACGCAGGGGAGCTTGTTAATATTTATGTGGTGAAAGCTGAGGATTATGTGGACGGCGACTTTTCTGCTCTGACAGACGCAGTAGTTTCCGAAACCGGTATCGGCCCACACAATCAGATTGAAGCGCTTTATAAATTTACTCCCACAGAAAGCGGTAAGTATATCCTCAAAGCGTACAGCGTTTTCACAATCGAGGGTAAGGAATCTACCAAGGATTATACCTACGAATGTGATGAAATAGAAATCATCGTATATTAATAAAAGAAAAGAAGGCGAAAGAAAATGATTTACAAATTAGGCTCATTCGTTCCGAACGAGAAGTTAGTTTATGTACTGCTTGTTTTATTTTCATTTGTCAGCGTGTTTGCACTGCTGAAAATTTTCAAAAACAAGCTTCCGGCAGACCAGGGAAGAGATTTTGCTTTCAACGGAAAGCTTTCCCGCGGCAAAGCAAGAGGTGCCGGAATTATCTTTATAATCTGCTTCATAGTTGCATCATTCCTTTTTGTTTCCGCGGCACCTGAATACCTTGCTTATTATGCTTTGATTTTCGCAGGTATGATGTCCGGATATCTTGATGACAGAGCAGAGAAACCCTGGGGCGAATATAAAAAAGGAATTATAGATTTGGCAATTTCTTTTCTTCTTGCCCTCACTTTTGCAAACTTCAATCCGACTCTTCTGAAGATTGACCTTTTCTTTGCAGACTTCAGCGTAAACAAATGGATATTTATTGCCGTGGCTACAATCTTCTTCTGGTTGATGATAAACGCCACAAACTGTACAGACGGCATTGACGGTTTCTGCGGTTCGCTTTCAATCAACTCAATGATTTCAATAATCCTGATTGGCACAATCGTTGCTATGGACTCGGTTCATGTCAAAGCAATCATCGCTATGATTTTTGTTATCGTTGCTTATCTCTGGTTCAACGCAGAGCCCAGCACAATCCTTATGGGTGATGCAGGATCACGCGCAATCGGACTTTTCCTGGGTCTTTCAATCCTGAAAACAGGAAATATGCTTCTGGCGATTCCCGTTTGCTTCCTTATTCTCCTTGACGGACTTATCGGAATTTTCAAAATCATCCTTATCAGATTCCTCAAAATCAACGCACTTAAAAATATCAGAACACCTCTCCATGACCATTTCAGAAAAAACAAAGGTTGGTCAAATACTCAGGTAATTTTCAGATTCAATATGATTCAGGCTCTGATTTCTGTATTGGTCATCTTCCTTATAAAATAAACAATTCAACGGCTTCATTCTTATGGATGAAGCCGTTGTTTTTATATAAAAGATATAACAAAAAATCCTGCATCTTATGAGCAGGGTTGATAAGGACAGAAAAAAGGTAATACGGATAATTCCGTGTTACCTCTCTTTTTTTGCACTTTTACCTTCTGTGGTGAGTAGGTGCACTATTAAAATTTATTTTCTTTTGCTTCTTTTATGGTATAGTATTTATTACATTGGCCGCAATAAAATTCAATATGAGTAAATTTCATATCTCCTTTCACAGTAATATCTGCAACCTCAAAATCATATTTTTCTGCTTCTGGAGATTTGGAATTAACAATTTCGGAAACCTTTTTTCTCAACAATTTATTTCCACAATTCGGACAACAGTGCTTTTTGAAAAGAGTATAAAATAAATGTTCACATCTAAAACTGTAACCGCTCATTTTTATTTCTCCTTTATGTGCTATTTGCTTTGACTGTTTTTAACGAAGAAATCAACATCCTTCTGATAGCACCACAATCATTATGCAACTTTTTATATTTTCCCTCAGGAATACAATCTGTTTCAAAAAGAAGTTCTAACCAATATTCTGTTTCATAGCATTCTTTTTGTGCTATTTCAAGTTTAGATATAAAATCTTTTGTTCCTTGTGCATATTGTGCTTCGTGTATATTTGCACCGATAGAGGTTGCGGAACGAAGAATCTGATTTATCAGGACAGATTCTTTTTTATCTTTTTTCATATCTCGGCAAGCGAAAACTATTTCTTTTGCAAAATCCTTAGCTTTGTCTCGTAAAATACTGGCTACCATAAATATCACCTTCTATATGAATTATATCTGAAACAGCAAGTTTTTTCAAGTGTTATTCCGACCGAGTCGGAGTGATATTTTCACTGGCGTGAAAGTGTTATTGAACCTATGGTTTCAGTGATATTTTATTCGCATGTAAACTCGCAAAGCGAATAACACTGTGCGAAGCACAATAAAACTGCGCAGCAATATAACTCGCCGAAAGGCGAATAAAACTGGCGTTGTGTCCTTACGAACACAACGCCTTCAATGCAGGATTTTCTTTAATAAGTAAAAACTTATTTGAGTTCAACTTTTGCGCCAACTTCTTCAAGCTTAGCTTTTGCAGCTTCTGCATCTTCCTTAGATACAGCTTCTTTAAGAGTTTTGGGAGCGCCGTCAACGATAGCTTTTGCTTCTGCAAGGCCAAGACCTGTGATTTCACGAACAGCCTTTATAACCTTGATCTTTTCTGCGCCAACTTCAGCGAGAACAACGTCGAATTCTGTTTTCTCTTCAACTGCTTCTGCTGCTGCTGTGGGAGCTGCTACTGCTACTGCAGCTGCTGCTGATACGCCGAATTCTTCTTCTACTGCTGATACGAGTTCTGAGAGCTCGAGAACTGTGAGAACTTTGAGTTCTTCAATAATTGCATTGATTTTATCTGATGCCATTTTAATTTTCCTCCAATTAATTTAATATAGTAATAATGATTTTTTGTTTTTTACTCTTTCGAGTGTTAATTATTCTGCAGCTTCTTCTGCGGGAGCTGCTCCTTCGTTCTGCTTGTCAACAATAGCCTGTACAGCACGAGCGAAAGAAGCGATGGGAGCATTGAAAACGTTGCAAACAGTTGCAAGCAATACTTCTCTTGAGGGAAGCTTTGCAAGGCTGTCAATTTTTTCAAGGCTGATAACTTCGCCATCGAGGTAACCTGACTTGATGTTGAACTTTGTCTTATCCTTTGCAGCATATTTGCTGAGGATTCTTGCAGCAGCAACATAGTCGTCCTTACAAGTAGCAATAGCAGTTGTGCCTTCAAGGCATTCTGACATTGACTCAAGGCTTGTACCCTGAATAGCAAGTTTGAGAAGTGTGTTCTTTACAACTGTGTACTTAACGCCTGCTTCTCTGAGTTCCTTACGGAGCTGTGTATCGTCAGCAACGTTAATACCTTTGTAGTCAACAACAACACCTGTGCATGATTCAGCAATTTCAGTTGTCAAATCAGCAACGAGCTTTTTCTTCTGTTCTAATACAGCAACACTTGGCATCTTAGATTTCACCTCCTGAAAGATTATTTATATCTGAGAGCCAAGGATTTTGGTAAAAATAAACCCTTTCCCGAAAGACGGGAAAGGGACATAAATACTCAAAATGAGATTGTGTTCCTTACCTGGGCAGGCGTTCTTCACATTATACCCTTACGGGAACCTGCTGTCTTCGGCTCAGATGACATATAGAATTTTACAACAAATAAAAATATTTGTCAAGAGTTAAGCGATAAAATTAACCAAGCTTTGCAGGGTTGATTTTTACGCCGGGGCCCATTGTTGAAGCAAGAGCGCATGAACGGATGTACTGGCCTTTTGCTGCTTCGGGCTTTGCCTTGATAATAGCGCCAAGAAGTACATCAAAGTTTTCCTTAAGCTTTTCTGCACCGAATGATGCTTTACCGATGGGGCAGTGGATGATGTTTGTCTTGTCAAGACGGTATTCAATTTTACCTGCTTTAGCTTCGTTAACAGCCTTAGCTACGTCAGGAGTAACTGTACCTGCCTTGGGGCTGGGCATAAGACCACGGGGACCGAGGACTTTACCGAGACGACCAACAAGACCCATCATGTTGGGTGTTGCGATAGCAACGTCGAAATCCATGAAGCCTTCGCCCTGGATTTTTGCTACAAGGTCTTCAGCGCCGACAACTTCAGCACCTGCAGCCAATGCAGCTTCAGCGTCATCGCCTTTAGCGAAAACAGCTACACGAACTGTCTTACCTGTACCGTTGGGGAGAACAACAGCGCCTCTAACCTGCTGGTCAGCATGACGTGAGTCAACACCAAGACGTACATGAACTTCAACAGTTTCGTCAAATTTAGCAGTTGCAGTCTTGATAGCGATATCAAGAGCTTCTTCTACTTCATAAAGTTTTGTTCTGTCGATAAGCTTAGCGCTATCAACATATTTTTTTCCGTGTTTCATAATTTACCTCCCAAAAGTGGTTAATCGGATTTTTCCTCCCACGGGGGAGCATTAATCTACTACTGTTACGCCCATTGAACGTGCTGTACCTGCAATCATGCTTGCTGCTGATTCAACACTTGAAGCGTTCAGGTCGGGCATCTTCTGCTCTGCGATCTTCTGGATCTGTTCTTTTGTGATTGTTGCAACTTTTGTCTTATTCGGTACACCTGAACCACTCTCGATACCGCAAGCTTTCTTGATAAGAACTGCTGCAGGGGGAGTTTTTGTAACGAATGAGAATGTACGGTCTGCGTACACTGTGATTACAACCGGAATGATAAGTCCCATATCGTTCTTTGTTCTTTCATTGAACTCCTTAGTGAAAGCCATGATGTTAACACCATGCTGACCAAGAGCAGGACCAACCGGCGGAGCCGGGGTTGCTTTTCCGGCAGGAATCTGAAGCTTGATAAAGCCTACTACCTTCTGAGCCATTTTTTGCACCTCCAAAATTATGTGGTTATACGGGGCGATTGGATAAAATTTTCGCTCCTCCCACGTCGGACACAGTCAGAGTGTCCTGTGCATAATTCAACGGGTCTCCCCGTAAATTATCTTGATTAATCTTCGGCAATTTCAACCTGGTCGAGTTCCATTTCAACCAATGTTTCTTTACCGAACAATGCTGAAACAACAACTTTTACAAGATTGTTATCAACATCGATTTCCTGAACGACGCCTGAATAACCATCGAATATACCATCAACGATATTAACGAGATCGCCAACATTGTATTTAACTTCGATAACGTGCCTTTCAACGCCGAACTTGTGCACCTCGTCTTCTGAGAGAGGTGTGGGTTTGCTGTCCGGGCCTACAAATCCTGTAACGCCTCTTGTGTGACGGATAACAAACCATGAATCGTCAGTCATAGAGGGCTGGTCGTCGTCATCATATGTGACTGCAACCTTGACGAAAACATAGCCGGGGAAAATTTTACGCTCGGTTTCTTTTTCAACCTTGACGTTTTCCACAACAACTTCTTCTACTCCGTCAATCTCTTTCTTGACCTTCTGTTTTTTGATAGTTGTTTCCGTAACTGTCTCCACAGGAATCTTGACTTCAAGAATCTGATCGTGCATCTTACGGTTCTCAACAACCTTTTCAATGTTTGTTGCTACTTTGTTCTCGTAGCCTGAGTAGGTATGAACTACATACCATTTTGCATCAGCGGGCATGTATTCTCCTCCAATCAAAGAGAACTGAACAGATTAGCTGCTTCTTTTGAAGCATTTTTTCCGTATTCTTTTGCAAGTTCCATAACTCCATCAACACCGAGTGAAAGAAGCCAGTCTACAAGCCAGATACCTGCGCCGATAATAAGAACGGCGAGAAGCACTACGCCTGTGCTCTTGATAACTTCTTTTGCTCCGGGCCAAACAATTTTCTTTGTTTCGCCTCTGAAGTCCTTGATGAAGCCCTTGATTGCTTTACCCACACGGACAAAGATGTTGCCTTTTTTGGCTTTAGGAGCATTGTCCTTAACCTTTTTGGCTTTTTCAACCTTTGCAACAGCTTCGGACTTTTCTTGCTTTGACATCTTACTACCTCCCGCTTATTTTGTTTCGCGGTGGAGAGTGTGTTTCTTGCAGAATCTGCAGTACTTGTTCATCTCCAACCTGTCCGGGGTGTTCTTCTTGTTTTTCATTGTGTTGTAGTTGCGCTGTTTACATTCAGTGCAAGCAAGTGTGATTTTTACTCTCATGACGGCACCTCCATTTTACCGGATATAAGAATTAGCCTCCCTCAAAAAAGGGCACAAAAAAATAACCCTCTTTCAGAGGTACAGTTATCATACCATAAACATCAAGATAAGTCAAGGCTTTTTTGCTATTTTTTTAATATTTTTATAAATCATCAGGATCTTGTTCCGGACGCTCATCCTCTACACTATATGGTGTGCCGCGATAGCTTCCGAGAATGTCTGTGGGATTCTGCACGGAGTTAATTGCCCACACATTTATCATACTTTCGATAATATCTTTATTTTTTCTTTTTCTATTTCTGTCTGTTTTATTTTCCATAGAATACTGATACCTCCAACCTGAGATGCCGTCAGTATTAATATTCCATTTTATTTTTCTTCAATACTCTTTCTGCGTTTTTTGACAACTGTATAAATAAGGAATCCTGCAACTGCTGCCGGAATTGCAACAATGATAAGTTTAATTATAAGCTCTTTGGGTATATACTTATATATACTGTCGCCGATGATAGTAAAAAGGAGAACTCTGGGATAAATTCCTAAAATTGAGATAAGAAGATAGGGAAGAAAGCCATAATTTGATGAACCCAGGAAAAGGCTTGTAAAATCTATGGGAAAAGCAGGGACAACACGGGCAACAAACAAAAATGAGTTTTTCGTTTTTGTTTTCATATTAAGAAGCTTTCTGCCGCCCTTGTTTTTCTCAAGAATCTTTGACACATATTCCCCACCGAGGAATTTTCCGAGAAAATAGGTGATTGTAACCTCCACAATGAGACCGATAAGATTGAGTATCAGGGCTGTGCCCGTATCAAAAGAAATACCGACTGAAACATAAATCATCATAGCAGGTACGACAAAAACAACACTTTTCAGCGCGTAAACACCAATTACCGCAAAATAAGCATACCAAATCACCGCAATTGAGCCCACAAGCTCACGCAGGTCAAGATTTTTCAGGGTGTCATAATTGATTACAACTGCAACAAATATAATAAGTGCCACGGCAACACGCAGAACTATTGATAAAATTTCTTTTGTTTTTGCTTTCATATTGACCTCCCTGATGATGATACTATAAGAGTATAGCCTATTTTATATTTGATTTCAAGCAATTTACAAATTTTCCATAGACATTTTTGAAAATGTGTGATACAATATTAAAGTATATTTATCAGAAAGGAGACAGACTTATGACTTTTCGTGAAAAAAGCGAACGCGCAGCAGTAGGAAAAGCTCTTGATATGCTTCTCGGTTATGTTAAAAAAGACCCTGATGCAAACATCGGCAAACTTGTTGATTTTGCAGAAAAGTATGTGGGCTCTGTTTTCCCCGGTAAAAATTTCGAGGCTATGAGAAAAGGCGCACAGAACCCTGACAACATCTGGGTGAAGCTTACAAAAGCCGTTCTCAATGACACTGACAAAAACATTGTCAGAAAAATGCTTCTGGCCTTCGGTCTCGGTGCAGGTGTTCACGGCACAAAGAAGGTAAGAGAAAACAGAGAAAAATTAAAATGCAATATTCCGTGGATTATCCTTATGGACCCCACATCTGCCTGTAACAAGGACTGCAAAGGCTGTTGGGCTGCCAAGTACGGCCATCAGCAGAGTCTCACATATGACGAAATGAACAGTGTTGTGAATCAGGCAAAGGAACTCGGCACACATCTGTTTATGTTTACAGGCGGCGAGCCTCTCATCAGAAAAAACGATATCATAAAGCTTTGTAACGAACATCCTGACTGCGTTTTCCTCGCTTTCACAAACGCCACTCTTATTGATGACGATTTCTGTGAGGCTATCAAAGAGGCAGGTAACTTCGTTCCTGTGGCTAGTATTGAAGGCACAGAGGAAAGCAACGATGAACGAAGAGGCGAGGGCAGTTATCAGACAACTGTTGACGCTATGCATCTTCTGAAAAAACACGGCATTTTCTTTGGTATGTCTGTGTGTTACACTAGTAAAAATGTTGACTTCGTCACAAGCGACGAGTTTATCGACAAGATGATTGACCTTGGCGTTAAAATCGGTATGTATTTCAATTATATGCCCGTTGGTAAAGATGCCGTACCTGAACTGATTCCCAATCCTGACCAGAGAAAACATATGTATCACTGGCTGAGAAAAATGAGAAATTCAGAAACAGGTAAACCAATCTTTGTCTTCGACTTCCAGGATGACGGCGAATATGTTGGCGGATGTATTGCAGGTGGACGAAACTACTTCCACATCAACTCAGCAGGTGATATGGAGCCTTGCGTTTTCATTCACTATTCCGATTCAAACATCAGAACTCATACGATTCTTGAGGCACTTAAAAATCCTCTTTTCCAGGCGTACTATAAAAATCAGCCTTTCAACGACAACCATTTAAGACCTTGTCCTATGCTTGAAAACCCTGATTGCCTGAGAAAGATTATAAAAGATACAGGTGCTAAATCAACCGATTTGATTTCTCCTGAAGATGTTGACACACTCTGCTCACGTTGCGATAAATTTGCCGCTGCGTGGAAAGATGAAGCAGACAAGCTCTGGAATTCCACAACTCACAGAGACACGAAAACTTATTATTACCGTGATACTCCTGAGGGAAAAGCAGAACTTGAGAATAAATAAAAAGCTATCACCACAGATTCTTTAAGGGTCTGTGGTGATATTGATTTATATGAACAATTCCTGTATAATTATTTTATGAGATTTTGAGGAGGAATTATAATGAAAATCAATTTCAGCAGTATCACAGCATTTTTCGCTTCACTTACTATGCTTATCTGTTCATGGCTCAATATTCCTTGCTATCCGATGGGTCAAGAGATTGATATGAGTAAATTCAAAGAAACATTTATTGAAGAATTTGACGGTGAGCTTGACCGTACCGTATGGTCGGGACATTATCAGTACGGTACAAAAACTGAGGCAAGAAAGGGAAGCTACTGGAATCAGTACCTGGCTTATACTGAAAACGGAAATCTTATTATCCCTGTAACATATATTGAAGAGGGGATGGGAGAAAAAGGTGCTGGTTGGTATTCTGCTGGTATCGACACAGACGAAGATGCACCAAACGGTTTCAGTCAGAAGTTCGGATATTTTGAATGCCGTTGTATTCTTCCGAAAGGTGCTGATATCTGGAGTGCTTTCTGGCTTATGAACGAGGGCGTTTATAACGAGGACGGCAACGGAAGAGACGGAACTGAAATTGATATTTTTGAAAGTGACCGTTACGGAAAACGCCGTAACAATGCGATAACTACAAATCTTCACTTTGACGGCTACGATGAAGCGCATCAGGCGATGGGTGCAAAGGAATTTCTCATTAAAAATAACCCTTATGAAGAATTCAACACATACGGCCTTGAGTGGAACGAAAACGAATATATTTTCTACATAAACGGCATAGAAACTTTCCGCACAAGCTATGGCGGAGTAAGTCAGAACGAAGAATATCTTATCCTTTCAGTTGAGATGAGAGGTGAAAACGGCATTCCTTCTCACAGAGAAAATGCCCCCGGAGAAGAGGCACAGTTCATCGTTGATTATGTAAAGGTTTATCAGTATAAATAAATGAATTACCCGAAGAAAACTCCCTATCACAGAATGATAGGGAGTTCGTTTTATGGTTTGTTAATTGTTTCCACAAGGGTAAAATAGAAATCTTCAAAGCTTGTGGGGTAATCTATTGTTCCGCAGAAATCGAAGTGGTCAAAGCCTTCCATTGTAGGCATATAATACCATATTCCGGGCTCTGTTTTTTCTCCTGCTTTTACAGTTTCCTCGTAACTCTTTGCATTATCTGCATCGGTTGCGGGATAAAGGGCACTTGCAAGGGGAACAATACCGTCATTTTTTGCCCATGCTTCGTCCATATAAATTCCGTCGATTGTCTTGCCTTCAGTAGCACCGATGTAAAGTGATGTAAGATAGAACATTGCAAAGTTTGATGCGATGGGTAAATATGTACCACACGGAGTTTTGTAACTTGAGTTGCAGGAATATGAGTAATAATATGCACTGTCAATCATTTTGATTTTTTCGTTAAGCTCAGCTGAGCCTCTCAAAGTCAGGTCATATCCGCAGTTATCCTGAGCCTCGACGACTGTTTTAATTGTTTTCAGACTAAATTTGGCTCTTTCTTCGCCCTGCTTGGGAGTAAGTCCCATATGTCCCATAGGAAGATCCCACATAAGAACATTACTGCCAAAAACAGCACCTGCAAAATTGAGCAGTGCTATAATACCTGTCATAAGGAAAGAATCGTGAATAAGATTTGCAATAGGTGAGCCGTTATGTACACCTGAAAAAGTTATAACCGAATATATTGCGTCACCGTGTCCACCGGTAAAAAGAGGTGATGTTTCCTCTCCCGTTGCTGCCATTTCGTCTGCATCACCGTAAGCAATAAGAGATGCAAAGAGTCTTACTGTGTGACCACCGAATGAGTGACCGACAAGATTGATTTTTTTCTGCATATCCCACGGCTCATTCATAAGACAATTGTCTGTATAATCATAACCGTAGCGGTCGTGGTTGTGAGCCTTTGAATGTGCCTCGCCGTAGTCAACAACTGTGCCCATAAGCTGAGCGTAAAGTTCACAAGCTCTGTCCCATGCACTGTTGAAAGGTCCTACAACTGCTGCGTATGCTTCGACACCATTACTGTTATAAAGGTCGATAACATCTCCCTCAGAAGATGCCCAACCACCCCAGTAAGCTTCTTCACCGTACTTATCCCAGCCACCCATACCGTGGACAAATACCCAGGGATGTTTGTTTGATAAATCGTAGGTTTTTTCTTCAAATTCCACTTTGTTGCTTTCTGCAAAGGCAGTTGTGCTGAACATAGTGAAGACCATAACTAAGGTTAAAAGAATGCCGACAAATTTTTTCATAAATTTCCCTCCTATCTTATAAACATTTTAACAATTACTTTTCTTGAAGTCAAATTAAAAATTATTATGAAAAATTCTCCTGTTTTTATTTAAAAACAGGAGAATTTACATTTTTATTCTTCAGCGGGAAGATTTACCATAATTGCAAGTTCATCGAGCTGTGCTGTATCAATAACTGAGGGACAGTCTGTCATAGGCTCACTTGCGTTCTGTACTTTCGGATATGCGATAACATCACGGAGAGTTTCACATCTGAGCATTTGCATAACAAGTCTGTCAAGACCGATACCCATACCACCGTGAGGCGGTGCACCGTATTTGAAAGCATCTGTAAGATAGCCGAATTTTGCGTGTGATTCTTCTTCACTTAAGCCCAGAAGTCTGAACATTCTGTTCTGAAGTTCGGGGTCAGTAATTCTGATTGAACCGCTTGAAAGTTCAATGCCGTTGAGAACAAGGTCATAAGCCTTTGCTCTTACATTTGCTTTATCTGTTTCAAGGTAATCAAGACATTCATCCATAGGAGATGTGAAAGGATGGTGCATTGCTACCCACTGCTGAGAATCTTCATCCCAATCGAAGAAGGGGAATTCGATAATCCAGAGAAGATTGAATTTTGATTTATCGATAATATCAAGTTTCTTTGCAACCTCGCAACGAAGTGCACCGAGAACTGAAAGAACAATTGAGTTTTTAGTGTCGCCCACAATAAGAATTACGTCGCCGTTTTCCGCACCGCATTTTTCTTTGATTGCTGACATTTCATCTTCAGTCATAAACTTTGCAAAGGATGAAGCAATTGTTCCGTCTTCAGCAATTCTTGCCCACGCAAGACCTTTTGCGCCGATACCACGGACAAACTCTGTAAGCTTGTCTATTTCTTTTCTTGTGAGAACACCAAATGCGTTCTTTGCAGTGATTGCTCTTACTGAGCCGCCACCCTCGATAGCAGAAGTGAACACACCAAAGCCACAGCCTTTTACTGTTTCGCTCAGGTCTGTAAGCTCCATATCAAAACGGGTATCGGGCTTGTCACTGCCGTATTTTTCCATAGCCTCTTTATATGTGAGACGCTTGAGAGGAGTTTCGATTTCAACACCGATTGCTTCCTTGAAAACTCTCTTGATGTAGCCTTCACCGATTGAAAGAACATCTTCCATATCTACGAAAGACATCTCGAAGTCAATCTGTGTGAATTCAGGCTGTCTGTCTGCACGAAGGTCCTCGTCACGGAAGCAACGGGCAATCTGCATATATCTGTCAAAACCTGCCACCATTGAAAGCTGTTTATAAAGCTGAGGAGACTGGGGAAGAGCATAGAATGTTCCCTTATGGATTCTGCTGGGAACAAGGAAGTCACGTGCTCCTTCGGGAGTTGATTTGATGAGCATAGGAGTTTCAAGCTCAATAAATCCGTTTTCATCAAAATAGTCGCGTGTAATTTTTGTAATCTTGTGACGCATAAGAATATTTTTCTGAAGGTCAGGTCTTCTCAGGTCAAGATATCTGTATTTGAGTCTTGTAAGTTCACTTGTTGCACAGTTTTCAACAATTTCAAAAGGTGTTGTTTCGCTCTTTGCAAGAACTCTCAGGTCATCAACAAAAATCTCGATTTCACCTGTGGGAATATCAAGATTTTTTGAAGAACGCTCTCTGACTTCACCACTTGCCATAAGAACAAATTCACTTCTTGCAGAGAAAGCCTTTTCAAAAATTTCCTTATCTGTTGTATCATCAAAAGCCAACTGAACAATACCGGTTCTGTCTCTCAGGTCAATGAAAATGAGAGCACCAAGGTCACGCTGACGCTGTACCCAACCTGCAACGGTTACTTTTCTGCCGATATCTTTAGCAGTAAAAGTACCGCAATAGTCTGTTCTTTTTTTACCTGTCATTGTATCCATAGTTCATCTACCTTTCACTTATTATTCCTGAGAACCTGCACCGAAAAGTGAGCCTAAATCAAAGCTTTCTGCACCGATATAGTCGCCAAGACCCTTTGCGGCATTCTGCACCATAATATTCATAAAATCTTCAGCGAAAGTATCAAGCTCAACCTCTGCCATATCGCCTGTTTCCATATTTTTCAGCATAGCCTTATTGTTGTCGATTTCGCTGTCACCGAGAACCATTGAATACTGTGCGCCGATTTTTCCTGCAAACTTCATCTGTGCTTTTACGGATCTGCCCACAACATCAAACTGTGCACTGATTCCGCCGCTTCTTAAATCTGTTACGATTTCTGCTGCTGCAAGTGATGCTTTTTCGCCGATTGATGCAATATAAACCTCACAGCCTCTGCCCTCGGGAAGCTCTATTCCCTGAGCTTCGATAAGAAGAAGAAGTCTTTCAAGTCCCATAGCAAAACCAAGTGAGGGAGTGTGAGCACCGCCCATTTCTTCAACGAGGCCGTCATAGCGTCCGCCACCGCAAACTGTTCCCTGAGCACCGATTTCAGTTGAAACAAACTCAAAAACAGTTTTTGTGTAGTAGTCAAGACCTCTTACAATCTGAGGATTAACTTTGTAATCTATCTTCATATTTTCAAGATATTTCTTCACCATTTCGAAATGCTCTTTACATTCATCGCAAAGAAAATCGAGAACGACGGGAGCTTTTTCTGCAATACCTGAACATACAGGGCTCTTACAGTCAAGAATTCTCATGGGATTTCTGTCAAGTCTGTCAAGACAGGTTTCGCAAAGCTCACCCTTATAGCTTTCAAAATATGCTTTGAGAGCTTTGTGATATTCTGCTCTGCACTTGGGACAACCGATTGAATTAATTTGAAGCTCAAGATTCTGAATTCCCAGAAAACCGAAGATTTCATTTGCAAGAGAAATGATTTCTGCATCAGCAGCAGGTGAGGCAGTACCGAAACATTCAACACCAAACTGATGGAATTCACGGAGTCTGCCTGCCTGTGGCTTTTCGTATCTGTAACAAGAAGTTACATAACAGACTTTCTGAGGGAGAGCGTCATTGAAAAGTCCGTGTTCAAGGAAAGCTCTTACTGCACCTGCAGTGCCTTCAGGTCTGAGTGTGATTGAACGGTCACCCTTGTCTGTAAATGTGTACATTTCTTTCTGCACAACATCTGTTGTGTCACCGACGGAACGCTGGAAAAGCTCTGTCTGTTCAAACACGGGAGTTCTGATTTCTTTGAAACCAAAGGTTTCTGCGATTTCAAGAGCTGTTTTTTCAATAAACTGATTTTTATAGCTCTCTGAGGGCAGAACATCCTGTGTTCCCTTAATTGCTTTAATATTTAACTGCATAAAGATTATCCTTTCGGAAAAATTATATTACTGATTTTCTTCTGTGGTTTCTGCTGATTCAGTTTCAGCTTCTTCTGACTCTTCAGCGTCAATGTGTTCTGTTGTTGTCATAGTTGCGAGTCTTTCACCCTCTGTGACTTTCATTACACGGACACCCTTTGAGGGTCTTGCGAATGTGCTGATTTCATTTGCAGGAATTCTTATAATAATACCGTCAGAAGAAATGAGAATTACGTCGTCATTTTCTTCAACAACACTGATTGCGCTTACATCACCGAACTGATCTACACGGTAGTTCATAACACCCTTACCGCCTCTTGACTGGATACGGTAATCATCATTGTTACTTCTTCTGCCGTAGCCTCTTTCGTTGACTGTGAGGACAGTTGTGCCTTCTCTGAGAACGTCGAAGCCTATAACCTCATCACCGGCTCTCAGTTCAATTGCTTTAACACCTCTTGCTGTTCTTCCGAGAACACGGGCATCACTTTCATTGAAGCGGATACACATACCTTTCTTTGTTGCAACAAGAAGGTCATCGTTACCGCTTGTCAGCTTAACCCATGCAAGTTCATCGCCCTCATCAAGGTTAACTGCAATAATACCGCTCTTACGGACATTTTTGTATTCTGAAACTGCAGTTCTCTTAATGATACCGTTTCTTGTAACCATACATACATATTTTTCATCGTCTTCTTCGGGTTTCACACGAATCATAGCAGAAACCTTTTCTTCCTGAGTAATGGGAAGAAGATTGACGATGTTCATACCCTTACTTGTTCGGCTACCCTCGGGAATCTCGTATCCTTTAAGACGGTACATTCTGCCTGCATTTGTGAAGAATACAACATAGTCGTGAGTTGAACATGTGAACATTGTTTCAACAATGTCTTCTTCACGGCGTGTAAGTCCCTTGACACCTCTGCCGCCTCTGCGCTGAATCTGATATGTTTCAGTGGGCTGACGCTTGATGTATCCGAGAGTTGTCATTGTATAAACACATTCCTCTTCGGGGATAAGATCTTCAATATCAACTTCGCCGCTGACATTTGCAATTTCTGTTCTTCTGTCATCGCCGAATTTGTCACCGATTGCTGAAGCTTCTTCTTTAACGATAGCAAGAACTCTTGATTCGTTAGCAAGAATATCAAGATAATCAGCAATTTTTTCTTTAAGAGCAGCAAGTTCTTCTTCAATTTTTTCTTTTTCGAGACCTGTCAGCTGTCCGAGACGCATCTGAACGATTGCCTGAGCCTGAACATCATCGAAATCGAAACGAGCCATAAGTGCTTCTTTACCTTCTGCGATGCTCTTTGAATTTCTGAGAATTGCAATAACCTCATCAATAAAATCAAGAGCTTTCTTGAGAGCCTCTAAAATGTGTGCTCTTTCCTGAGCCTTTTTAAGGTTGAAGCGTGTTCTTCTTGTGATAACTTCACACTGATATTTGATGTAATACTGAAGAATTTCTTTAAGAGTAAGAATCTTCGGAACGCCGTCAACAATAACGAGGTTTATTACACCGAATGTTGTCTGAAGCTGTGTATAAGTATAAAGCTGATTAAGTACAACCTGAGGATTAGCATCTCTCTTAAGGTCAATCTGAATATGCATACCTTCACGGGATGAATAGTCATTGATATCAGCGATGCCTTCAATTCTTTTATCTTTAACAAGGTCTGCCATACTTTCGATAAGTCTTGCCTTGTTTACACCGTAAGGGATTTCAGTAACATTGATTGAAAATCTTCCGTTTTTGTTTTCAACAATTTCCGCTCTTGCTCTGACAATAACCTTACCTTTACCTGTTGCATATGCAGCACGGATACCTGCTTTACCCATAATAATACCGTGAGTGGGGAAGTCAGGTCCTTTGATATGTTCCATAATATCATCAAGAGATGCATCAGGATTATCAATAACACAGCACATACCGTTAATAACTTCTTTTAAGTTATGGGGAGGCATATTTGTTGCCATACCGACTGCGATACCCATTGAACCGTTTACAAGAATGTTTGGAAAACGGGAGGGAAGCACAGTAGGCTCTTTAAGACGGTCGTCATAGTTCATGGCAAAGTCAACTGTGTCTTTGTCGATATCAGTCAGCATTTCAAGAGCAATTTTGCTCATTCTTGACTCAGTATAACGGTAAGCAGCAGGTGGGTCGCCGTCAACAGAACCGAAGTTACCGTGACCGTCAACGAGCATATATCTCATTGAGAAATCCTGTGCAAGACGTACCATAGCGTCGTAAACTGAAGAGTCACCGTGGGGATGGTATCTACCGAGCACTGAACCGACTGTATCAGCGCACTTTCTGTGAGCCTTGTCGGGAGTAAGTCCGTTTTCGTGCATTGTGTAGAGAATTCTTCTGTGAACGGGCTTAAGACCGTCACGGACATCGGGAAGTGCACGGGAAACGATAACTGACATTGAATAGTCAAGGAAAGAACTTCTCATTTCCCTGTCAATGTCTACATTTATTATTTTTGAATCTTCAAATGATTGAATTTTATGTTCTTCGCTCATTACATTCACCGTTCCTTAAATTTTTACAACTTTAAAATCAGACGTCAAGGTTCTTAACGTATTTAGCATTCTTTTCAATAAATTCACGCCTGGGTTCAACCTTGTCACCCATAAGAATTGAGAAAGTTTCATCTGCTTTCATCGCATCTTCAATATTGACTCTGAGCATTGTTCTGTATGCAGGGTCCATTGTTGTTTCCCAGAGCTGCTGTGCGTCCATTTCACCAAGACCTTTATAACGCTGAATGTCGCAGCTTCCGCCGAATTCTTCGATTATTGCATTTCTTTCTTCATCAGAGAAAGCATACTGCACTTTTTTACCCTTTGAAATTTTGAAAAGGGGAGGCTGTGCAATATAAATGTGACCTTCATCAATAAGAGGACGCATATATCTGAAGAAGAAAGTAAGAAGAAGCGTTCTGATATGAGCACCGTCAACGTCGGCATCGGCCATAATAACAATTTTGCCGTAACGGAGTTTTGATATGTCGAAATCTTCACCGATACCTGTACCAAGTGCAAGAACAACGGGAGTAAGCTTATCATTACCGATAACTTTATCAAGTCTTGCTTTCTCAACGTTGAGCATTTTACCCCAGAGAGGAAGAATTGCCTGATATTCTCTGTCACGTCCGTTCTTTGCAGAACCGCCTGCAGAGTCACCTTCGACGATATAAAGCTCAGTGAGAGTTGAATCCTTTGAAGTACAGTCTGCAAGTTTACCGGGAAGTGAGTTTGATTCAAGTGCTGATTTTCTTCTTGCAAGGTCTCTTGCTTTTCTTGCAGCCTCTCTTGCTCGTGCTGCTTCAAGTGCTTTGTTGAAAATCGCTTTTATAACTGCAGGATTTTCTTCAAAATATGTTGTAAGTTTTTCATAAACTGTCTGTGAAACAAGGGGAGTAATATCTGTATTACCCAGCTTACCCTTTGTCTGGCCTTCAAATTCTGCTTCTGTAAGTTTTACGCTTACAACTGCTGTAAGACCTTCTCTTACGTCGTCACCTGAAAGCTTTTTGTCACCGTCTTTGAGGATATTATATTTTTTGCCGTAGTCATTGAAAACTCTTGTCAGCGCAGTTTTGAAACCTGTTTCGTGTGTACCGCCGTCAACTGTACGCACGTTGTTTGCGAATGAAAGAATTGTTTCATTGTAGCCATCGTTGTACATAAGAGCAATTTCTGCACTTCTGTCACCACTTACTGATGAAAAATGAATTGCGCTGTCGTGAAGAGGAGTCAGACCTCTTGATTCGTTGATATATTCAACAAAACTTCCGATACCGCCTTCATAACAATAAACTTCTTCAACTATATTCTCAGGGTCGCGGCTGTCTGTAAGTGTGAGTTTAAGACCGGCGTTGAGGAAAGCAGTTTCACGAAGTCTTCTCTGAAGAGTTTCAAATTCATATTCTGTTGTTTCTGTGAAAACTTCAGGGTCAGCCTTGAATTTTACAAGAGTACCTGTTTCATTTGTGTCGCCTACAATTTCAAGGTCTGTTTCAATGTTACCTCTTGAAAATCTCTGACGGTGAATATGTCCGTCACGTGAAACTTCAACTTCAAGCCATTCTGAAAGTGCGTTAACAACTGAAGAACCAACGCCGTGAAGACCGCCGGAAACTTTATAACCGCTACCGCCGAATTTACCGCCTGCATGGAGAACAGTAAGAACAACAGTTACTGACGGAAGTCCTGTTTTTTCATTTATTTCTACGGGAATACCACGACCGTTGTCTCTTACAGATATAACATTATCGGGATGAATTTCAACCTCGATATGAGTACAGAAACCTGCAAGAGTTTCGTCAACGGAGTTATCAACTATTTCATAAACAAGATGATGAAGTCCTTTTGGACCGGTTGAACCGATGTACATACCGGGGCGTATTCTTACAGCTTCAAGTCCTTCAAGAACCTGAATCTGGTCAGCGCCGTATTCATCAGAAACAGCCGTATCCATTTCTTCTTCATCGTCAAATTTAATCAGTTTTTCTTCCATTATTTCTTCCTGATTTTCATTTCCGATGTTTTCAAAATTATCCAATGCTATACCCTCCATAACCGATTAAATTTTTTTCGGTCTTATTTATTATTTTCGTATATATTTTCAGCTCTTTTAAGGAGCGTTGATGAGGAAATCTGTGATATATAAATTCTGTTTCCTTCTGTTTTGTTATTTGTCAGAATAAAAGTTTTAGGTAATTCAAAACTTACATTTATTACCTGTTTATTTTTTTCTGCCTGTGCAAGATAGTCTCTGCTTGATTTTGATACGGTAGTATTATCCAGGTCGAATATTCCCACAATATCCTCTTGCATCACAACTGTTTCCTGACCTAAATGAAGGTACATAAAATCACCTTATAAAATTATTTTTCCGTTTTCCACATGAAAACTTTTTCCACTCTTCATTCTCAGAACCTGTGTGGGTTCACAGCATGAAATAAAAACCTGCCAGTCTTTGAGTTTATTTAAAATATAATCCTGTCTGCCGGTGTCGAGTTCACTCATAACATCATCGAGAAGTGCAACGGGCTGCTCATCATTTATTATTTTAATGAGAGACGCCTCTGCAAGTTTAAGTGAAAGTGCAGCAGACCTCTGCTGACCTTGTGAGCCGAAACTTTTTATATTTTTTGAATTGAGAATCACATCAAAATCATCTCTGTGAGGACCTTTTGAAGTGAATTTGTTTTTTATATCATTTTCACGGGATTTCTGAAGAGCATCAAGAAGAGAAGCAATTATTTCTTCTTCTTCAAATCTGTCTTCCCTGCCCACCTGATTATATTTTACTTCAAGAATTTCTCTTCCGTTTGAAATTCCGTCATAAATTTCTATTGCAGATTTTGTCAGCTCTTCCACATATTTTATTCTTTCAGTAGTAATTTTTCCGCCTGTTTTTGAAATAGCTTCATCCCAGCAATCAAGCATATCATATTCATATGATGTCTCGCCGAAATTTTTAAGAAGAGCATTTCTTTGCTTTACACTTCTTACATAATCTGAAAGGAGTCTTGCATAAGAAGGTTTAAGCTGACTTATAGCAATATCAAGAAACTTTCTTTTTTCATCAGGTCCGCCTTTTATAAGGTTGAGATGAGTCGGCGAAAAAACAACTGAAAAAAATTCTCCGATTATACTTCTCGGTGAAATCATTTTAACACCGTTTTTATATGTTTCCTGTTTTGAAATATCACTCAGAAGTGTTATGTTCTGTTCACGGTTTTCAGAAAAATAATCAAGAGAAATTTCATACTTTTCCTCATTATAAGGAATCATTTCTGAATTTTTTCTTGTTCGGAAACTTTTAAATCCCGTAAAAAGCCATATAGCCTCAATTATGTTTGTTTTTCCCTGACCGTTTTCTCCGTAGATTATATTTATTCCGTCATCAGGTATAAACTCAATATCTTTTAAATTTCTGAAGCTTTTCGCTTCAAATTTAGTGATTTTCATTTTTAAATAATCTCGTAAACTTTTCTTTCAAATTCAGCCTTGTCACCTACGCGCATTTTTTTACCACGCTGTGTGCAGACTTCACCGTTTACCTTTACTTCCCCTTCCTGAATCACAATCTTAGCGTGTCCGCCGCTCTGAACATCGTCGCACATTTTCAGAAAAGCATCAAGTCTGATAAACTCTGTTGATATAGAAATTTTCTTTGTTTCTTTTTCTTTTATTTTAACTTTTATTTTCATTATGCTTTCAACCTCATTGGTAAAACAAGATAAAGGAAATTATCATTTTCGGGAGGAAGAATAACAATCGGAGATGTAGGTCCGTTAAGTTCAATTCTTACCTCATCCACATTACAGTTTTTGAGCGCATCGAAAATATATTTATTATTGAATCCGATTTCAACTCTTCCGCCGTCTATTTTTGCAGGAATTTTATCGTTTGCAGTACCTACTGATGTAACACTTGAAATTTTGATTGAATCTGTTTCAAAGATACATCTGAGAGGGCTCTTGAATTTATCTGTGATAATAAGAGATGTTCTTTCGATACTCTGAATAAATGTTTTTGTGTCAACTCTTGCAACTGTTGTTCCTGAAAGAGGAATAGCAGTTGTGTAATTAAGAAATTCACCTTCGAGAAGTCTTGAAACAATTGTATAGTTTTCAACCTCAAAGCTGATATGTCTTTTTCCTACATTGATTGCTATAACTCCATCGGGAGAAGTTGCAGTCTTAACAACCTCGTCTATTGATTTTGCAGGAACTACAAATGAAACATTGTCACCTGAATAATCAATATTTTCTGTTCTTATTGCAAGACGGAAACCGTCGAGAGCAACAAGCTTGATTTTTTTCTCTGAAATTTCAAATTTTATACCTGTGTGGATAACTTTTGAATCATTTGCAGCAACTGCAAAGATTGTCTGGCTTACCATTTCTTTCAGAATTTTACTTTCAACAACAATCGGGAAACCTGAATCAACATTAGGAATCTCAGGAAAATCTGTTGCAGAAATTCCCATAAGAGAAAACTCAGATTCACCACTTTTTATTTTGTATTTAAGTCTGTCATCCTCTGAAAAAATTGAAACTGTTTCACCGGGAAGATGTCGGAGAATATCACAAAGAGTTTTTGCATTGAGAACAATACTGCCCGGCTCTTCAATTTTTGCATTAATAGAAGTGTTTATACCAACTTCAAGATCATATGCGCTGAGTATAAGCTCATTACCGAGAGCTTTGAGTAAAATTCCTTCTATTGCAGGAATTGTAGATTTAGTAGAAACTACTTTCTGAATTACCTGACAAACTTCTGATAATTTCTGAGTGTCGCAAACTACTCTCATTTCAAAAACCTCCGTGAAAAAAGAAAATAAATATATATTATTTTAGTAATAGTAGTAGGGGCTGTGGAAATTTGGTAAAACTTCTTTTAAGCCCGATATAACTTGAAATTTTTGTATTTTTTTGTCTTGAAAACTTTTTTATAACTTTTAACTTTTCAATCTGTTAATTTGTGGAAATTGAAAAGTGGAAAAACCTTGTGTGGAAAAAGTAAAAAATTGTGGAAAACTTTTTTCTTTTTTACTTAATAATATCTGTTCCCATATAAGGCACAAGAACCTCAGGAATTGTTACGGTGCCGTCTTCATTCTGGAAATTTTCGAGAATTGCAGCAGTTGTTCTGCCGATTGCAACACCTGATCCGTTAAGAGTATGAACAAGCTGAGCCTTTGATTTGGGGTCTTTCTTGAATCTGATTGATGCGCGTCTTGCCTGGAAATCTTCAAAGTTTGAACAAGAAGAAATTTCAACATATCTGCCGTAAGAGGGCATCCATACTTCAATATCATAAGTTTTTGCTGATGAGAAGCCGATATCACCTGAAGAGAGAGCAACAACTCTGTGAGGGAGACCGAGGAGCTGAAGAACTCTTTCTGCATCGTTTGTAAGCTTTTCAAGCTCTTCATATGATGTTTCGGGGTCAGCAAATTTAACAAGTTCAACTTTATTGAACTGATGCTGTCTTATGAGACCTCTTGTGTCTCTACCTGCAGAACCTGCTTCAGCTCTGAAACATGCGGAATATGCGCAGTAGCTGATAGGAAGTGATGCACCATCGAGAATTTCATCTCTGTGCATATTTGTTACAGGAACTTCTGCAGTGGGGATAAGGAAATAATCATCTGTTGTTTTGAAAGCATCTTCTTCAAATTTAGGAAGCTGACCTGTGCCTGTCATTGATGCACGGTTTACAAGATAGGGAGGCATAACCTCTGTGTAACCGTTTTCAATATGTGTATTAAGGAAGAAGTTGATGATTGCTCTTTCAAGTCTTGCACCGAGACCTTTGTAGAAATGGAATCTTGTGCCTGTAACCTTTGCTGCAGTTTCAGGGTCAAGAATACCGAGGTTTGCACCGATATCCCAATGAGCTTTTGCTTCAAAATCAAATTTTCTGGGTTCGCCCCATTTTCTTATTTCAACATTCTCTGAATCATCTTTACCGATAGGTGTTGTTTCGCTGGGAATGTTGGGGAATTCATACATAATTTTCTTCTGTTTTTCCTCAAGCTCTGAGAGAATTGCGTCATTAGCTTTGATAAGCTCTTTAATTTCATTCATTCTCTTCATAATTTCGGAGATGTCTCCGCCTTCTTTTTTTATCTGAGGAATTTTTTTACTTGCTTCGTTCTGCTCTTGTTTGAGAGCATCTGTTTTTGTCATAAGTTCACGGCGTTCAGCATCTATTGCAAGAACTTCATCAACAAGGGCATCCATATCCTTGTTTCTTGTTTTCATAGCTGCCTTAACTTTTTCGGGGTTTTCTCTGATAACTCTGATGTCTAACATTTTTAAAATCTCCTATCATTTATTTTCGTCAAAACATTTTATAATATCTGCAAGGTCTTTTTTATCGAAAAATTCGATTGTAATTGTACCTTTATTTTTTGAAGTGGAATTAATTTTTATTTTTCTGTTTAGAGAATTTTTAAGTGAAAGCTCAACTTCATCAAAAAATTTATCTCTTGATTTCTTTTTTTTGTTTTTCTTTTCTGTCATCATTTCCTTGACGATTTTTTCAACATCTCTGACAGAAAGATTTTCTGCGGTAATTTTGTTGCAGAGAGCAATCATTTTTTCTTCATCTTCAAGAGGAAGAAGAGCCTTTGCATGACCTGCAGAAATAATACCGTCTCTTACATATTCAACAATGCTTTCAGGAAGCTTTAAGAGTCTTAAAGAATTAGCAACTGCAGAGCGGGATTTTCCTACTCTTTCACTTACTTCTTCCTGTGTAAGGCCGTATTTTGTCATAAGGTATCTGATTCCGTCAGCTTCTTCAATAGGATTGAGGTCTTCACGCTGAAGGTTTTCAATCATGGCAATTACAGAAGCTTCTTCGTCTGAAAGGTCTTTAATTATAACAGGAACTTCTTTAAGACCTGCCATTCTTGAAGCACGCCATCTTCTTTCACCGGCAACAAGCTGATATGTTCCTCCTGAAAGGGGTCTGACAAGAAGAGGCTGAATTACACCATGCTGAAGAATGCTGTCAGCAAGTTCAGAAAGAGCAGTATCATTGAATTTTTTTCTGGGCTGGTCTTTATTAGGAATGATATCAACAAGCTTTAATTTTTCCACAGAAGAAGAGTTTATTTCTTCTAAAGAATTTTCAGTAAAGAGTGATTCTATTCCTCTGCCAAGTCCTTTTTTAGCCATATATTCACTTCCTTATTTCTTGTTTGATTTTAAAAACTCATCAGCCAGATTCATATATGCCTCTGCACCTCTGGAAGATTTGTCATAGTAAATAACAGGTTGTCCGAAGCTTGGTGCTTCTGATAATCTGACATTTCTGGGAATAACCGTTGAATAAACTTTTTTAGGGAAGAATTTCTTAACCTCTTCAACTACCTGCTGAGTAAGATTAAGTCTGCCATCGTACATTGTAAGTAAAATGCCCTCAAGGTCGATATATTCGTTATAAAGCTTCTTTACCTGTCTGACTGTTGACATAAGCTGTGAAAGCCCCTCTAAGGCGTAATATTCGCATTGTATGGGCACAAAGAAGGTATCTGTGCAACAAAGAGCATTCAAAGTGATAAGACCAAGTGAAGGGGGACAATCAAGAAAAATAAAGTCGTAATTATTTTTAACAAGGGATAATGCTGTTTTTAATCTTGATTCTCTGTTTTTTATATCAACAAGTTCAATTTCTGCTCCTGCAAGATTTATACTTGAAGGAATAACACTTACATTTTTGAATTCAGTTTCAATAATAACTTCCTGTGCAGTAGCGTTGCCAGTAAGTACATCATATGAAGATTTAGAAATATTTCTTTTATTTACACCAAGACCGCTTGTTGTGTTACCCTGAGGATCTATATCGACAAGAAGTGTTTTATAGCCTTTATTGCCAAGTGAAGCAACAAGATTAACGGCTGTTGTAGTTTTACCTACGCCACCTTTTTGATTGACTATTGCAATAATTTTTCCCATATCTGAAGTTCTCCTATCTGTAAGAACGGCAACCTTCTCCATAATAATTAACTTATTATATCATAGATATAATAAAATTGCAATATTTATATAGTTATTATTTATAATGAAAAGGAGAAAAAAATGTTTCACGTGAAACAAAAAACAGCAGAGGAGCAGCCTTTTAAAAAGACTACTCCTCTACCGTTTGTGGATGTGGGGTGTGAAAGAGAAAGATATGGGTGGGCAAATGCCCTTGTATATAAAATCGCTTATTGCGACTTTATAGCATTATTATTTTTTGAAATTACTATCAGATAGCTGATTTGTTCATCATTTTCTTTTTCTTTAAAAATTACCTCTGCTCCTGCATTTTTCATTTTATCAACAGCATTTGAAATAGTTTTAGTAAATATTCTGATATCCTTGAAAATTGCTGTATTATTAAGGTTTTTAAGGACTTTATTTACATATTCTTCTGTTTGTGCATCATTGAATTTTTCATCAATAATTTCATTCAGAGCCATATCAAAAAATGAAGTATTTTCAAGTTTTAAAAGTGATATGCATTGGCTGAAAGTAAGATGTGATTTTTCTGCTTTTAACCGGTTTTGTTTTGAAAAATGAAGAAGCTTCAGGGTATCGATAATGTCATAAACATCACATGAAAGAAAAGCTGAAAGTTCAGTTATGGTAAAATTATAATCCAGTATAAGAGATTTAAGATTTTCTGCATCTTCAAATATTGAAGAATTATTTCTGTAAGAATTGAGTATAAAATTGATTTTTGCTGCATTTTTTTCATCTGTATCAGTTATAAGGCAGGGCAAGGTTGTTATTGAATTAAGTTTAGCTGCAAAAAGTCTTTTATTGCCGCTGATGACTTCATACATTCCATACTTAACCGGTCTTACAAACAGCGGTTCCAAAACACCGTATTTTCTGATACTTTCAGATAATCTGTCTATTTCGTTACCGGAAAAAGCAGCAGTCTTTGAAGAAACTATTCTGTTACATCTGATATATGCAAAATCTTTTGCAAATTCCGTATGCATTAAAAAATCCTCCAAAAATGTTTCCTGACTTGTTTTCCGTGAGTCAAGAATACACCTTTGAAGGATGTTTGTCCAGCAGAAAATTACGACAAAAATCTTTTAAAAATCACTTTGTTTCACGTGAAACAATAGGATTCTTTATAATCTGAGAATAATTTCTGGGATATTTTGTCGGAGTATGACGAACTTTTTTTATAAAAACCAATGTTCTTTCACCACAATCGGCAAGTTCAAAAGAATTTATCTTCTCAATTTCACCGCCAAGAACCTTTATAGCTTCCTTTGCGTCTCTGATTTCTTCGTCGGTTTTTGCGCTTTTCATTGATATGAATTTACCGCCAACTTTAACAAATGGCAGACAATATTCAGATAAATCTCTCAAAATTGAAACAGCTCTTGCAGTTGCATAATCAAAGCTTTCACGGAGAAATTCGTCTTTTGCTGCTTCTTCAGCTCGGGCATTGAATGTATCAGCAACTAATCCCAGTTCATCAAGCACTGTTTCTATGAATCTGATTTTCTTTCCGGTACTGTCAAGAAATGTAACATCAAGGTCATCACTTGCAATAAGAAGGGGAAGTCCCGGAAAACCTGCACCTGTACCTACATCAATCAGTGAGCCTTCAAGTTTGTTTTCAGAAAGCACTGCAAGACTATCTGCAAAATGTTTTACCACAATGCCGTCAGGGTCTTTTATTGCAGTGAGATTAAACTTAGAATTCCATTCAATAAGGAGAGAAGCATATTTATCAAACATTTCTATTTTTTCATCAGAAAGAGTAATATTGAATGGTTTGAGAGAATTTAAGAATAACTCTTTGGAAATAATCATTGTCTGTTTTCCTTTCCGAGAGAAGATAAGTAAATAAGAAGAACGGAAATATCAGCAGGGCTGACACCTGAAATTCTTGAAGCCTGACCGATATTTGCAGGTCTGATTTTATTGAGTTTTTCCAGAGCTTCAAGACGAAGTCCGACAATTTCTTTGTAATCTTCTATAAAATCTATTTTTTTCTTTTCAAGACGACGCATTTCGTCAATCTGCGCCTTTTGTCTTTTTATGTATCCTTCGTATTTAATCTCGATTTCAACCTGTTCAAAAATTTCTTTTGGCAGGTCAGGTCTTTCGGTGTCAAATTCTTCTAAAATTTTGTAATTAAGCTGTGGTCTTTTGATAAGCTCAGAAAGTCTTACGCCCGTTTTTATCGGTGCTGTTTCACGTGAAACAAGTACCTCGTTAAGTCTCTCAGATGGCGATATTACCACACTTCTGACGCGTTTATCTTCTTCTTTGATAAGCTCTTTTTTATGAAGAAATCTGTCATATCTTTCCTGAGATATGAGACCTAATTTGTAGCCTTTTTCAGTAAGACGCAGGTCAGCATTATCCTGCCTTAATATAAGTCTGTATTCAGAACGGGAAGTCATCATTCTGTAAGGGTCAGAGCAACCTTTTGTGACAAGGTCATCTATAAGTGTACCGATATATGAACTTGCTCTGTCGAGAACAAACTCTTCTTTTCCCTGAACTTTTCTTGCAGCGTTGATACCTGCCACAAGTCCCTGAGCAGCAGCTTCCTCATAACCGCTTGAGCCGTTGAACTGACCGGCACCGTAAAGGCCTTCAAATTTTTCAAATTCAAGAGTTGCTTTCAGAGTGAGAGGGTCAACACAGTCATATTCAATAGCATAAGCAGTTCTCATAACCTGGGCATTTTCAAGTCCGGGAATTGTTCTGATAAATGCAAGTTGAACATCTTCGGGAAGAGATGAAGAAAGTCCCTGAAGATACATTTCTTCAGTATTTTCGTTGCTTCCGCAAGGCTCGATGAAAATCTGATGTCTTTCTTTTTCCGCGAATCTTACAATTTTGTCTTCAATACTGGGACAATATCTCGGACCTACACCGTCGATTTTTCCTCCGTAAAGAGGAGAACGATGAAGATTTTCAAGAATTATCCTTTTTGTTTCCTCATTTGTATAAGTTACATAACAAGGTTCTGTATTTTCTATTTTAGAATTATAATCAAAAGAGAATGGGGTAGTTTCTTCGTCGCCTGTCTGAATTTCAAGAATTTCAGTATTTACACTTCTTCTGTTTACACGGGAAGGAGTACCTGTCTTGAAGCGTCTTGTTTCAACACCGAGGCTTACAAGCGCCTCAGAGAGCTTGTTTGCGGGGAACATACCGTCAGGTCCGCTTGAGAAAGAAACGTCGCCAACATAGATTTTACCGCCAAGGAATGTACCTGTTGCAAGGATTACACATTCTGCAGTGTATATTGCTTCAAGATTTGTGGTCATTTCCCACAGACCTTTATCATTTTTCTTCAAATCTGTAATTTCACACTGTCTCAGCTCGAGATTTTCTTGTTTTTCCAGGGTATGCTTCATATACTGTGAATAAAGTCGTCTGTCAATCTGTGCTCTGAGACTGTGTACAGCAGGTCCTTTTCCCACATTGAGCATTCTGTTCTGAAGGGTATGAAGGTCTGCTGCAATACCCATTTCTCCACCGAGAGCATCAATCTCACGGACAAGATGTCCTTTTGATGTGCCGCCGATAGACGGATTGCAGGGCAGATTTCCTACCCAGTCAAGATTTATTGTAAAAACGCAGGTATCGCATCCGAGACGCGCAGAAGCAAGTCCTGCCTCAACACCGGCATGACCTGCTCCGATAACTGCTACATCATAATGTTTTGCAAAATATTGCATAGAAAATCCCTCTGAAAATTATTTTAAGTATTCTTCAAGACACTGTCCTGATTTTTTCATTTCGTTTGCTGCATTAATTCCCACAAAACGCCAGTGATAAGGCTTGAATTCAACGCCCGTTACCTTTTCCTTGCCCTTGGGATAACGGAGAATAAAACCGTATTTATGGGCATTTTTACAGAGCCATTCATATTCTTCCGTTTCTGCGAAAGAATTGTCACGGCTTATAATGTCTACTGATAAACCTGCGTTATGTTCGCTGGAGGCAGGAATATTAACGAATTTTGCAGCCTCATTTACTGCTTCTTTTTCTTCTTTACCTGTCTCGTTTATGATATCTTCAACTTTGTTTTCAAAAAGCTTTCTCTGGAAAGAAACCGTTCTGTGTCCCGAAAAGGGAGTCAAAATAATTCCGTCTTTTGTCGCTTCTATATACATCTTATTAAAGAACTCAGCTGCGTCAGCGTCCATTTTTATGTCGCTTCCTGCAATATTTGTAAGAGAAAAATCATAATTATCGGGAAGAATATTGTCTTTGTTGAGAAGAATAAGATTCCAGCCGTTTTTACTGATTCTTGTTACCTTGGGATTTATGCCGAAAGATTTGTATTCACCCAAGAATGAACTTTTATAAATGCTCTGGTCCTCGTCGTATACAATATCCTTTTTAGTAGTACCTTTGGCATTTGTCCAGTAAGTAGTTTTTGAAATTGTATTATCCGTATTTATTTCTTCAGGGAGAGTTATTCTGTCTGTAAAAAGAGATATTACAAAGAGAACAGCACTGATTGCAATAATGCCTACAAGTGTCCAGAAAAGAACAGGTCTTAAATTTTTATTTCCTTTCATCTGCAATCCCCCTTGAAAAAAATGTTGTAATAGTGTACAATTATTTTATTATTTTTTCTCGTAAATGTCAAATATGTATAAATTTTGTATATTTATGAATTTTCCCTTGATTTTATGCATAAAAAGTGTATAATAGTGTATATCAAGCGAAATAAACGGAAAAAAATATAAATTTGGAGGAAAACAGAGATGAAAAAAGAAATTAAAAAAGTTGTTCTTGCTTACTCAGGCGGTCTTGATACATCAATTATCATTCCGTGGCTGAAAGAAAATTATAACAACTGTGAGGTTGTTGCGGTATCAGGTGACGTAGGTCAGGGTACAGAGCTTGACGGTCTCGAAGAAAAAGCAATAAAGACAGGTGCATCAAAGCTTTATATTGAAGACCTTAAAAAAGTTTTTGTTGAAGAGTACATCTACCCCACAATCAAAGCAGGTGCAATCTATGAGGGCGAATACCTTCTCGGTACAGCTTTTGCACGTCCCATTATTGCAAAGAGAATCGTAGAAATCGCTAAAGCAGAAGGTGCTGACGCAATCTGCCACGGCTGTACAGGTAAAGGTAATGACCAGGTTCGTTTTGAACTTGCAATCAAAGCTTTTGCTCCTGAGATGGAAATCATCGCTCCCTGGAGAACATGGGAATTTAAATCACGCGAAGACGAGATTGAATATGCAGAAAAAATGGGTATCCCTCTTAAAATCAACAGAGAAACAAACTATTCAAAGGATAAAAACCTCTGGCATCTTTCACACGAAGGCCTCGATCTTGAAGATCCTGCAAACGAGCCTCAGTATGACAAACCCGGTTTCCTTGAACTCGGTGTTTCTCCCGAACAGGCTCCTGATAAGCCCGAATATGTAACACTTACATTTGAAAAGGGTGAAGCAGTTGCTCTCAACGGTGAAAAGATGGAGCCCGTTGATCTTGTTTGCAAACTTAATGAAATCGGTGGCAGAAACGGTATCGGTCTCATCGATATGGTTGAAAACCGTCTTGTTGGTATGAAATCAAGAGGCGTTTATGAAACTCCCGGCGGAACAATCCTTTACAGAGCTCATCAGGTTCTTGAAACTCTTTGCCTTGACAGAGATACTCAGCATTATAAAGCTCTTGTTTCACAGCAGTTTGCTGATCTTGTTTACTTCGGCAAATGGTTCACACCTCTTCGTGAAGCTATCTCTGCTTTCGTTGATAAAACACAGGAAACTGTTACCGGTGAAGTAAAGCTCAAACTTTACAAGGGCAACATCATCAACGCAGGTACAACTTCTCCCTACTCACTTTACAGTGAAGCTTTTGCAACATTTGATGAGGATGAAGTTTATGACCAGAACGATTCAGCAGGATTCATTAACCTCTTCGGTCTTCCCATCAAGGTTAAAGCTATCCTTGACCAGGAAAGAGAAGCAAATAAATAATGTAATAAAAGAAGTATTTGCTTGACATTTATAATAAAAACTTTTAAAATTAAGGGTGAAGTATTTTTCACCCTTTAATTTTTTTGGAGGAAACAGATATGAAACTTTGGGCAGGACGCTTCTCCAAAGAAGCAGACAAGAAAACTAATGACTTTAACTCCTCAATTTCCTTTGATTCAAGAATGTTCAGGGAAGATATTGACGGATCAATTGCACACGCAACAATGCTTTCAGAACAGGGAATTATTTCCGTTGAAGATAAGGAGGCAATTGTCAGCGAACTTAACAAAATCAAGGAAGAAATTATTGACGGCACTCTTCCCATTGATCCTGATGCTGAGGATATACATACATTCATCGAAGGAGAACTGACAAGAAGAATCGGTCAGGCAGGTAAAAGACTTCACACTGCAAGAAGCCGTAACGACCAGGTTGCACTTGATATCAGACTTTATCTGAAAAAAGAGTGTACTGCACTTATTTCTCAGGTGAAGGACCTTGAAAGAGTTATCGCTTCTCAGGCAGAAAAATATGCAGAGGTTGTAATGCCCGGTTATACTCATCTTCAGAGAGCTCAGCCAATCACATTCGGCCATCATCTTCTCGCTTACGGAGAAATGTTCCTTCGCGATATCGGTAGACTTGAGGATGCATACAAGAGAATGGACTATTGTCCTCTCGGCAGCGGCGCTCTTGCAGGTACAACATATCCTCTCAATCGTGAGAGAACTGCAGAGCTTCTCGGTTTTTCAGGTGCGACACAGAATTCTCTTGACGGCGTTTCAGACAGAGATTTCTGCATTGAACTTGCAAGTGCAATTTCAATTCTTATGATGCACCTTTCTCGTTTCAGTGAAGAAATCATTATGTGGTGCTCATGGGAATTCAAATTCATTGAGCTTGATGATGCTTTCTCAACAGGTTCAAGCATTATGCCTCAGAAGAAAAATCCCGATATTGCAGAGCTTGTCCGCGGTAAGGCAGGCAGAGTTTACGGTGACCTTATGACACTTCTGGCATTTATGAAAGGTTTACCCCTTGCATATAACAAAGATATGCAGGAAGACAAAGATGCTATCTTCGATGCAGTAGACACGGTGAAGCTTTGTCTTACAGCATTTATTCCTATGATTGAGACAATGACAGTTCTTCCTCAGAATATGAAGAAAGCTGCTCTCGGCGGATTTATCAACGCTACTGACTGTGCAGATTTCCTTGTTTCAAAGGGTCTTCCTTTCCGTGATGCTTACAAAGCAACAGGTGAGCTTGTTGCTCTCTGCATAGAAAAAGGAACAACACTTGATGTGCTTCCGATTGAGGATTACAAAAATGTCTGTGAGTTGTTTGATGAGGGCGTATATGAGGCAATTTCTCTTGAAAGATGTGTTTCAATGAGAACTCCTCTCGGCAGTCCTTGTCCTGAAAATGTAAAAAATCAGGCAAAAAAACTTGCAGAAAAAATAAAGTAAAAGATTAAACATAAAATTTTTCTTGTGAAGGAGGGGATATCCCATGAAAAATGAAAAAAATGAAAGAACGCTGATACAGAATTTTTCTCTGATAAAAAGATTTTTCCCCTATCTGAAAAAGCATATAAAAACAGAGCTTTGTGTTCTTCTTTGTGCAATCATCGCAGCAGTCAGTGAAATTATTCTGCCGTTGATTGTAAAAAGAATCACCAATGAGGGTGCAGCAATAACTTACGAGTTTCTTGTTACAATCTGCCTTGTCTATGTAGGCATAAAGGCAATTGAAAGTGTTGCAAGTTATTGTCAGGCTTTCTTTGGTCACAAAATGGGAACGAAAATTGAAAACGCTATGAGAGAGGATATGTTTGACCATCTTCAGACTCTTTCGTTTTCATATTTTGATAACACAAAAGTCGGTCAGCTTATGTCGAGAATGACATCAGACCTTTTTGATGTTGCAGAGTGGGCTCATCATTTCCCCGAAATGATTCTGATGACAGTTGTCAAATTCCTCGCAAGTTTTTATATTTTTGCAACAATGGATATCCGTTTTGCAGTTGCTGTTTTTGTTTTATTCCCCTTTATGGTACTTCTTACAAAGAAAACAAGAACAAAGATGCGAGATACTTTTAAAGAAAACAGACATCAGATAGGTGAAATCAATGCCCGTCTGGAAGACAGTCTTCTTGGCGTAAAAGTTGTCCGTTCATTTACAAACGAAAGAACAGAAAAGAAAAAATTCCTCGAAGGCTGCGAAGAATATATAAAAGTTAAGATAAGAGGCTACAAATATATGGCTTCTTTCCACGCTACGGTAGGTCTTATCAACGGCACGATGTATATTGCTGTTATCGCTATGGGTGCGTGGCTGATGAAAGAAGGGAAAATTGCAGCAGGTGATTTTGCTGCAAGTCTGCTTCTTGTTTCAACTCTTCTCAATTCAGTCAGAAGCATTGTCGATTTCAGTGAGCAGTTCAGCCGCGGTGTTACGGGTGTTGAAAGATTTACTGAAATTATGGACGAGGTCCCGGAAATTACAGACAGCGAAAACGCAATCGACATTGAAAATGTTGAGGGTGAAATTGAATTCAGAAACGTATCTTTCAGTTATGTCAAGGGTGAAAAGCAGATTCTCAGTAACCTTAATCTTCATCTGAAAAAGGGCGAAAATCTTGCACTTGTCGGTCCCAGTGGCGGCGGTAAGACAACTCTCTGCAATCTGATTCCCCGTTTCTATGAAGCTGAAAGCGGTGAAATTCTCGTTGACGGTAAAAACATAAAGGATATAACACTTCATTCTCTTCGCTCAAATATCGGTGTTGTGGCGCAGGATGTTTATCTTTTCAGCGGAACTATCCGTGACAATCTGATTTACGGTAAACCCGACGCAACAGAGGAAGAAATAATTGAAGCCACAAAACAGGCGGGAGCATATGACTTTATTTCTGTTCTGCCTGACGGATTTGATACATATATCGGCGAAAGAGGCGTAAAACTTTCAGGCGGACAGAAACAGAGAATTTCAATCGCGAGAGTTTTCCTGAAAAATCCTCCGATTCTTCTTCTTGATGAGGCAACATCAGCTCTCGATAATGAAAGCGAAAGGCTCGTTCAGGAGTCTCTTGAAAGGTTGGCTAAGGGCAGAACAACTCTGACAATTGCCCACAGACTTACAACCATCAAAAATGCAGACGAAATTATCGTTCTTACTGAAGCCGGTATTGCCGAGCAGGGTTCACACAGTGAACTTATTGCAAAAGGCGGAATTTACAGTAATATGTACAGTATGTACGGTGACAAAAGTGAAAGTATAAAATAAATTTTTTATAAAGAAAGGATAAATATTATGCTTAAAAACATTCCTTCAATCTTATCTCCCGAGCTTCTCAAAATTCTTATGGAAATGGGTCACGGTGACGAGCTTGTAATCGGTGACGGAAACTTCCCTGCTGCTTCATGTGCACAGAGGCTTGTCCGTCTTGACGGTCATTCAGTTCCTGATGTTCTCGATGCGATTCTCAAACTTTTCCCTCTCGACACTTATGTTGACGCTCCCGTTGCACTTATGGATAACGGCGACAGCGAAAACCGTCCTCCCATCTGGGCAGAATACAAGGCAATTGTTGAGAAGAACGAGGGCGACAAGGAATTTGAGCTTGTTGAACGCTTTGATTTCTATGACAGAGCAAAGAAAGCTTACGCAATCGTTTCAACAGGAGAAACTGCAATTTACGCAAACGTTATCATCAAAAAAGGCGTAGTTATCGAATAATCGTAGGAGTGATATATTTTGAAAAGAATTCTTGCTTTTGATTTCGGTGCTTCAAGCGGCAGAGCAATCATAGGAAAATTTGAAAACGGAAAAATTGAGCTGGAAGAGGTTCACCGTTTTTCAAATGACCCCGTCAGTGTGGGGGGAACAACTTACTGGGATGTTCTCAGACTTTTCCATGAAATCAAACAGGGTATTATAAAAGCAAAACAGGCAGGTGGCTTTGACAGTATCGGCATTGACACCTGGGGTGTTGACTTCGGTCTTATTGACGAATTCGGATGTCTGCTTGAAAATCCAATTCATTACCGCGACGCAAGAACTGTCGGTATGATTGAGGAAGCGGAAAAATATATTTCAAAGAGAGAAATGTATAATATTACAGGCATTCAGTTTATGGAGCTGAACACAGTATTCCAGCTTCTTTCGCTGAAAAAAGAGCGTCCTCATATGCTAGAAAGAACAGATAAAATGCTCTTTATGCCTGACCTTTTTGCTTATATGCTTACAGGTGAGAAGAATACAGAATATTCAATCGCCACAACATCACAGATGATAGACATCGAGACAAATTCCTGGTCAGAAGAGCTTCTCGATAAGCTGGGAATCAGAAAAGATATTTTTGCACCTATCGTAAAGAGCGGTACAAAAGTCGGCTTCCTCAGACCTGAAATCTGCGAAGAGTGCGGTGTACCATCTGTGCCCGTAATTGCAGTATGTGAGCACGACACTCAGTCTGCAATCAGCGCTGTGCCTTGTCCCGAGGGTGAGTTTGCATTCATCAGCAGCGGAACCTGGTCACTTTTCGGCACAGAGCTTGAAAAACCCGTTGTTAACGATACAACATATGAAATCAATGTAACAAACGAAGGCGGATATGATTTTTCAACAGGCTTCCTTAAAAATATCATCGGTCTTTGGCTTATTCAGGAAAGCCGTCGTCAATGGATTCGCGAAGGCAAAGAATATTCATACGCCGAGCTTGAAAAAATGGCTCTTGAATGTGAACCCTTCAAATGCTTTATTGACCCGGATGCTCCTGAGTTTGCTCCTATGGGTAATATCCCCAAGAGAGTTCAGGAATAC
>JAZQLC010000039.1:0-19966 GCA_045542485.1 Acutalibacteraceae bacterium | reverse complement strand
AATTTCAATAATTAAAATTACTATTGAAGTTACTTCTTCAAAATGGTATACTATATTAGTTATAATTTTGATTTAATGATTTGAGGTGAAATGATGAAACAAATTTTATCCTATATGAAAAAATACAGAGCATCAGCAATTACATCAGTAATTCTTACTGTTCTCAATAATGGTATGCAGCTTCTGCTCCCCCTTCTGATGTCGTTGATTATCAATAACGGTATATCAGCAGGAACTGAAGGCGGTGGAATTGATTATATAAAAAGAATCGGTTCATATATGATTGCGGCTTCGTTTCTTGCTCTTGTAATTGCGGCTTTTTCCAGCCATTTTTCAGCAAGAGCTTCAACCGGTTTTGCGAAAGAATTAAGACGCGCTGTATTTGTCAAGGTAGAATCACTCACTGCAAGTGATATTGACAAAATTTCCACTTCATCTCTTATCACAAGAAGCACGAATGATGTAAGACAAATTGAAAATATGATACTCACCTGTATCCGTATGCTGATGAGTTCACTTATTATGCTCGTCGGCGGAACAATTATGGCTTTTTCACTCAATAAACTTCTGGCGGGTGTTCTTTTTTCAGTTGTACCGATTATTCTTTTGTTAGCTATGCTGATAATGAAAAAAATTATTCCGATGTATGATGATGTTCAGAAATTTACTGATAAGCTTAATCAGGTTCTTCGTGAAAAAATTAGCGGCATAAGAGTTATCAGAGCTTTCAATAAAACAAAATATGAAGATAAACGATTTAAGAAATCAAATAATAAACTCACTGAGTTGATGCTCAGAATCAACAGAATTTATGCTCTTCTTATTCCCGTCGGCAGTCTTCTGCTCATCGGAATAATTGTTCTGCTTGTTTTTCTTAACGCAAAGCAGATTCAACTTGCTGATTTGTCTGAGCCCGGAACAATTGAAATGATAAAAAACACAATTGGTAACCTCCAGGCTTTCATCATCTATGCACTTCTTATTATTGCCGCTATTACAATGGCTGCTTCTCTGTATGTTTTTATCCCCAAGGCTATGATAAGTGTTACAAGAATAAATGAAGTACTCAACATTGAAAGTTGTATCAAAGATAAAGAAAGTCCCATTGTTTCAACAGAAAACAATGATGTGTGTTTTGAAGAAGTATCCTTTTCATACGGCAGTGAAGAAGACGGCGATGTACTTAAAAATGTTTCTTTTACTGCGAAAACGGGCGAAGTTACTGCAATTATAGGCAGTACGGGATGCGGCAAATCCACAATTGTCAATCTTATCCCTCGTTTCTATGATGTAACAAAAGGTAAATTGAAAATCGGCAGTGATAACATTAGAGATTTATCTCAGGATACGCTTAGAAGAAAGATTGCTCTTATTCCGCAACAGGCAATACTTTTCAGTGGTACTATTGCAGATAATCTCCGTTTCGGTAAAGAAGATGCAACAGAAGAAGAAATGTGGGAAGCACTGCGTATTGCTCAGGCGGAAGATTTTGTTTCAAAACTCCCTGACAATCTTGAAAGTTTTGTTTCTCAAGGCGGTAAAAATCTCTCAGGCGGACAGAAACAGCGTCTTGCTATTGCGAGAGCCATTATTAAAAAGGCGGATATTTATATTTTTGATGACAGTTTTTCTGCTCTGGATTTCAAAACTGACGCACTCCTGCGTAAAGCGATAAGAAAAGAACTGAAAAATTCAACACTGATTATTGTTGCACAAAGAATCGGTACAATTATAGATGCAGATAAAATTGTTATACTTTCAGAAGGTAAAACAATTGGCGTTGGCACACATACTGAACTTTCAGAAAACTGCAGAGAATATATTGAAATTATGAATTCTCAGCTTTCAAAGGAGGAGCAAGTATGAAAAAGAATGAAAAAGTAAATTCAAAATATCATGAATATGCCCTCCAACGCTCAAAGCCAAACAAACCTCAATCATTTTTAAAAACTTTTGGACAACTACTTGCTCAGCTTAAACCCTTGAAAGGCCTGATGACTGCCGTTGTCTTCAGCGGTATACTCTCAACTGCTCTCAGTGTAACAGGTCCGTTTCTGCTCGGACAAATTGTGGATAAAATTCAGATTCAGGTTCAAAACAAACTTGCCGGACTCCCCTTTGACATCAAATCGATCGGTAACATTCTTATTATCATAATTGCAGTTTATGTTTTCAGTTCTCTGATGTCATATTTCCAGCGATATTCTATGGCAGGTGTGGCACAGAAAGTTACGCGTTCGCTGCGTGAACAGATAAACAAAAAGCTCTCTACCCTGCCACTCAGATTCTTTGACAGTCATACCAAGGGCGATATTCTTTCGCGTGTTATAAACGACGTGGACAACATCGATATGACACTCCAGAACAATCTTATTCAGATCATAACCTGCATCGTTACGTGCATTGGTACGCTTGTTGTAATGCTAATGGTCAGCGTTAAACTGACGCTTATCACTTTAAGCATCGTGCCGGTCTGTGCTTTAGTTGGTTTTACAATGGCTGGTCAATCGAAAAAATATTTCCGTAAACTCTGGGGTAAAACCGGTGAACTTAATGGTCACATAGAGGAAATGTACACAGGACATCAGATTGTCAAAGCATTCCGCTATGAAGAAAAGGCTATTGAGGAATTCGATGAAATTAACGAACAACTTTTTGTCGCAGGTAAAAAAGCTCAGTTTATTTCAGGCCTCATAATGCCGTTTATCAATTTCGTTAATAACATCGGTTTTGTCATTATTTGTATTGTTGGAGGTCTGTATATTACCGGAGGTGACAGTGAGTTATCAGTCGGTGCAATCACAACATTTATTACCTGTTCAAAAACTTTCCTCCAGCCAATTGTTGACCTGGCGAATATTGCGAACAATCTTCAATCTTCACTTGCATCAGCAGAAAGAGTTTTTAATATTATTAATGAAGATGATGCTGTCAAAGATGCAGATGCAGATTTTCCCGAAAACTTTGAAACCAGGATTGTTTTCAGTGGCGTAAATTTCTCATATTCTGCCGATAAACCGCTCATCACAAATATGAACCTCACTGTTAATCCCGGTGAATTAGTGGCTATTGTAGGGCCCACCGGCGGCGGAAAAACTACACTTGTTAACCTTCTGATGCGATTCTATGAAATCAACTCAGGCTCAATAACAATCGGTGGTACAGATATTCGTGATGTATCAAGAAACAATCTCAGAAAAATCTTCGGTATGGTACTTCAGGATACCTGGTTGTTCAAGGGAACAATTAAAGAAAACTTGTCTTATGGCAGAGAAAATGTGACAGATGAGGAAATTTTTGCTGCAACAAAAATGGCAAAAGCACATAGTTTTATTGAAATGCTCCCTGATGGTTATAACACAGTGCTTGATGAAGACGGCACAAATCTTTCTCAGGGTCAAAGACAGCTTCTCACTATCGCACGAGCATTGATAGCTGACCCGAAAATTCTGATTCTTGACGAGGCTACAAGTTCAGTTGACACAAGAACAGAATTACAGATTCAGAAAGCAATGAACAACCTTATGAAAGGCAGAACGAATTTTGTTATAGCTCACAGACTTTCAACTATCAGAGAGGCAGATAAAATTCTTGTGGTGAATGAAGGTAAAATCATTGAAAGCGGTACTCATAATGAGCTTATGAAAACAGACAGCTTCTATCGTGATTTATATCTTAGTCAGTTTACCGATACAAGCGCAAATTAAGTAACAGGAGTCATTTATATGTATCAGAAATTAATAGAATATTTCAATAAACCGTCAGTTTTAATTCTCGGATTTGGTAAGGAAGGCCAATCAACTTATAACTTCATAAGAAGATTTTATCCTGATAAAAAAATTGCAATCGCTGATAAGAGAGAATTAAAAATCGACGATGAAAATGTAACACTGATTACGGGCGACAGATACCTTGATGCAATAAACGATTATGATATTGTAATGCAGAGTCCCGGTATTTCACTCAGAGATGTATCAGTTTCAGAAAAAACTGAAATTACAGGTCAGATGGACCTGTTTCTCCGTTTTGCCGATTGCGTAAAAATCGGTATTACCGGTACTAAAGGTAAAACTACAACCACAACGCTTATTTATAATATTGTTAAGGCATCCGGCAGAAAATGTGCACTTATCGGTAACATCGGTGTGCCTGTTTTTGAAAGTCTTGACGATGTTGACGGTCTTACGGCAGTAATAGAAATGTCCTGCCATCAGCTTGAATTTGCGAAAAAATCTCCCCACATTTCCGTTATGACAAATATATATCCAGAACATCTTGACCATTACAACGGTTTCGAGGGATATGTTAACGCAAAGCTGAATATTGTCAAAAATCAGTCAGAAAACGATTATTTCATATTCAATGATGACCAAGTCGAAATGAAAGAATTAATTGATTTCAGAGCCCTTAAAACGAATTTTTTACCCGTCAGCAGATATGACGGAGATAACGATGAATTTTTAAAGTCTCTGACAAATCTCAATGAGAATCTTAAAGGATATCATACACATCAGGATATTTTCTTTGCCGTTAAAGCTGCAAGATGTATCGGCATTTCCGACAAGGCAATTGAAGAGGGAATCAGATCATTTTCTCCTATTGCTCACAGAATGGAAAATGTGGGCACATGGAAAGATGTAACTTTTTATAATGACAGTATTGCCACAATACCTCACGCTGTTATGTGTGCAATTTCTGCTCTCGAAAAGGTCGATACACTTATTTTCGGTGGTATGGACAGAGGGATAGACTATTCTTCTTTTATTACTGAGCTTAATAATTGCAAAGTTTCAAATCTTATCGGTCTGCCTGAAACAGGAGAAAAAATCATAAATGAACTGAAGAAGATCGGATGTTCAAAAAATATGATTATAGTTGATACAATGGATGAAGCGATTATAAACGCATACAAGTACACTGAAAAAGGAAAAATTTGCCTCTTCTCCCCTGCTGCTTCAAGTTATAACCGTTACAGAAACTTTGAAGAAAAAGGAAATCATTTTAAAGAACTTGCAAAAAAATACGGTGAATAAAATAAAACGGATGTATCAGGCGATACATCCGTTTTATTTCTTATGTAATCAGATATTGTATGTTTTTTTGAATTCCTGAGTGAGATTGTACATCTGCTCAATTTCAAGCTGACGGTTTCTCTTGAATTCACCAGCATCTCTTGCTCTTGAAATGTATTCCATTTTGTTGCCTTCAAGGCTCTGATAATATTTAGCATTAACAGGATACATCTGACATTCTGCAACTGAGAAGAAACCGACGAAATCCTGAATTTTCTGTGCAAGTTCAGGGTTTTTATCAAAGTTTTCGCAAAGCCACACATAGAACTCGGGATGGAAGTTTGCCATAACACCTGAGAAACCTGCGCAACCAATCTGCATTGATTCAAGGAATGTTGCTGAGTTAGCATTATAGATCTTGAAATCAGTACCCTTAACTGCGTCAAGTTTAGCCCGAATTTCATCGAGATTACAGCTTGTATCTTTGAGGAATCTGAATTTTCCTGTCTGGCTGAGTTCTTTAAGCACAGCAGGAGTCATAAGTCTCTTATAGGGATAAGGACATTCGTAAATACCAAGACCAATTTCAGGGATGTTATTAACAACATGTTCGATGTTTCTGAGGAAAACACTATCGTCCTCGTCAGCTTTTGCAAGTCTGTTTGAAATGAAAACATAGCCGTCAATACCAACATCAATGAACTTGTTTGCTTCAGCAATCTGTGTTTCAAGGTCGTCTGCAGTGTGACCTGAAGCAACAATTGTCATATTCTTGGGAGCATTTTTTACAATAAACTTGAGAAGCTCAAGTCTTTCCTCAAATGAAAGGAAAAAAATCTCACTTGACTGACAGATTGCAAAGATACCTGCAACTCCTTTTTCATCATACCAATTGATAAGCTTCTCAACTGCGTTGTAATCAATTTTGTTGTCCGCAGTGTAGGGAGTTATCATTGTCGGATAAACACCATTAGGAATGTCTTTAATCATTTTTTACTTCCTCCTTAAGAAATTTTATTCTTTAATAATTTTATAAAAGACTTTTTTGCCTTTTTTAACGATTACATCTTCGTCGGTGATTCTGCTCTCATCAATTGTTGCTGCAAAATCTGTAACTTTTTCATCACATACTGAAATGCCGCCCTGCTGAATAAGACGCTTGGCTTCACCGTTTGATTTTGCAACCTGAGCTTTGACAAGAATTTTCACAACACTGACTTTACCGTCTTCAAAATCTTCGTCAGTAAGAGTAATAGTCGGCATATTTGAAGTATCCGCAGCGCCTGAGAAAAGAGCCTTAGCTGCATTCTGTGCCTTGACTGCCTCTTCCTCACCGTGCACAAGGTTTGTCATCTCATAAGCGAGAATTTCTTTAGCTTTGTTAAGTTCGCTGCCTTCCCATTTATCCATCTCATCAATCTGTTCAAGAGGGAGGAATGTGAGCATACGGATGCATTTGAGAACATCATCATCGCTGACATTTCTCCAATACTGATAGAAATCAAAGGGAGATGTTTTATTGGGATCAAGCCATACAGCATTACCTGCAGTTTTACCCATTTTGTTACCGTTTGAGTCTGTAAGGAGCGTGATAGTCATACAGTGAGCATCCTTACCGAGTTTTTTACGGATAAGCTCGGTACCACCCAGCATATTTGACCACTGGTCATTACCGCCAAACTGCATATTACAATTATAGTGCTGGAAAAGATGATAGAAATCGTATGACTGCATTATCATATAGTTGAACTCAAGGAAGCTGAGACCTTTTTCCATTCTCTGCTTATAACAATCTGCTCTGAGCATATTGTTGACTGAGAAACAAGCACCAACCTCACGAAGAAGGTCCACATAGTTAAGATCAAGAAGCCATTCAGCGTTATTAACCATCTGAGCTTTGCCTTCACCGAATTCGATGAATCTCTCCATCTGTTTTTTGAAGCATTCAGCATTGTGATCAATATCTTCCTTGGTAAGCATCTTTCGCATATCAGTTCTGCCTGAGGGGTCACCGATCATTGTGGTACCGCCACCGATAAGCGCAATAGGTTTATTACCTGCCATCTGCAAACGCTTCATAAGTGTAAGTGCCATAAAGTGACCAGCTGTAAGGCTGTCAGCAGTACAGTCAAAGCCTATGTAAAATGTAGCCTTACCGTTGTTTATCATTTCACGGATTTCATCCTCGTTTGTAACCTGAGCAATAAGACCACGCGCAATAAGCTCTTCGTACATCTTCATTTTTATCATCCTTTCAAAATGTGCTGACAGTGCCTGACACTGTCAGCAATTCTATTTTATTCTTCTGTTTCGACAGGCGTTTCAGGTGCCGGAAGCTCGGGAACAGCCTGTGTTTCATCAATTACGGGGATTTCTTCGGAAGGTTTCAGAAATTCTTCTTTTGAAATCTTACCGCTCATAAGACATTCAAAGTCTTTACCGTCAATTTTTTCTTTGACCATAAGCACTTCAGCAATAATGTTAAGTTTATCCATATTGTCTGAAAGAATTTTCTCTGTACGTGCATATGCTTCTCTGATGATAGTTTCCATTTCGCTATCAATAAGCGAAGCAACATTTTCAGAATAATTTCTTGTCTGGCTATAATCTTTGCCGAGGAAAACTTCACCATTTGATGAGCCGAAATTGATAGGTCCGAGTTTATCACTCATACCATAACGAGTTACCATATTTCTGACAAGTTCAGTTGCTCTCTGTATATCGTTGGAAGCACCGCTTGAAATATCACCGAGAACAAGCGCCTCAGCAACACGACCACCGAGAAGAACGACAAGCTCGTCAAGAATATCTCTTCTTGAAATATAGTTTTTGTCCTCTGTGGGAATTGACATAGTGTAGCCACCTGCCATGCCACGAGGTATGATTGAAATCTGATGAACAGGGTCCTGACCTTCGAGGCAATAGGTTGCAACTGCGTGACCTGCCTCATGGAAAGAAACAAGTTTTTTCTCTTTCGGAGTGATTTTATGAGATTTCTTTTCTGTACCGACAATTACTTTAATTGTTGCCTCTTCGATTTCTTCTTTAGTGATAGCCTTTTTACCTCTGCGTGCAGCAAGAAGTGCAGCTTCGTTAAGAAGATTTTCAAGGTCGGCACCGGTAAATCCGGCAGTTGAATTTGCAATAAGTTTCAGATCAACATCCGGTGCGAGGGGTTTGTTCTTTGCGTGTACCTTAAGAATTTCTTCTCTGCCCTTAACATCAGGTCTGCCGACAGTAATCTGTCTGTCAAAACGACCGGGTCGCAGAAGTGCCGGGTCAAGAATATCAGGGCGGTTTGTAGCAGCGATAATAATAACGCCTTCGTTTACACCAAAGCCATCCATTTCAACGAGAAGCTGGTTCAGAGTCTGTTCTCTTTCGTCGTGTCCGCCACCCATACCAGCGCCTCTGTGACGACCTACGGCATCAATTTCATCAATGAAAATAATTGATGGTGAACTCTTTTTAGCCTGTGCGAAAAGGTCACGCACACGGGATGCGCCGACACCGACATACATTTCAACAAAATCCGAACCTGAAATTGAGAAGAAAGGAACATCTGCCTCACCTGCAACAGCACGTGCAAGAAGAGTTTTACCTGTTCCGGGAGGGCCAACAAGAAGAATACCTCTCGGAATTTTTGCGCCTAAATCATTGAACTTAAGTGGTTCTCTGAGGAATTCAACAATTTCTGCAAGTTCTTCTTTTTCTTCGTCTGCACCTGCAACATCAGCAAAAGTATTCTTTCTTTTTTCATCCTTTGCTTGTTTTACACGTGCTTTACCGAATGAAATTGTCTTATTCATATCGTTGCCGATAGACTGATTCATTCTCTTAAACATAACTACGGTAACCACAAGAAGAATACCGATAAGAAGAATATTAGGAAGAAGGTTCAGAATCCATGAATTAGAGCTACCTGCATCATAGTCTGCTTTGATAGGTTTATCGGGGTGAGCAAGGTTGTATTCCCTGACCTGTTCGTGAATGTCTTCATAAAAGATTGTAACATTCGGTACTGTGTAGTTGTGCGGGAAATTTTCATTACCGTTTTTATCTAAATCTTCAACCTTATCAGTTTTGAGTCTGTAATTAAGTCGACCGTTACTCAGATTAAGAGTAAAAGCCTCAACTTCATTATTGTCAAAAAGCTGAATGATTTCATAATACTTGGCTTTTTCAACCTTAGCATTACTCATAAAGAAATAAACACCGGCAATGATTACCACGGGAATAAGAATATATGATAACAAAATTGACAGTTTTCTGAACTTGTTATCGGGTGTTTTCTGGTTTTTGTGCAATTGAACGTCCTCCTTGGAATCTTATATATTTCAATCAGAATATACTTCTCTTTTCAGTTCACCGATAAAAGGAAGATTTCTGTATTTTTCATCATAATCCAGACCATAACCGACAACAAATGCATTGGGAACACTTGTGCCGACGTAGTCTGCTTTAATATCAGCGACTCTTCTTTCAGGCTTATCAAGAAGAGTGCATATTTTTACGCTTTTTGCGTTCTTGGGGATAAGCATATTGTTGATTATATACTCAAGAGTCCGTCCACTGTCAAGAATATCTTCAACAATAAGAATATCATAACCTTCAGGATAGATATCCAGATCTTTATTTACTCTTACGCGACCTGAACTCTCAGTGCCCGAACCGTAGGTTGACAGTGCCATAAAGTCAATCTGGCAAGGCACGGTAATATTTCTCATAAGATCAGCCATAAAAAGCACTGAGCCTTTCAGAACACTGACGAGAAGAAGATTTTTATCTTTATAATCTTCACTGATTTGTTCGCCCAGCCTTTTTGTTATTTCCTGAAGTTCCTCACAGGTTACAAGAACTCTTTCTATATCTTTAATCATTTACATCCCTCATTATACTGATTGTTAAAAAGTTTTTTGTATTTTCATCAGGTACTTTTTTCAAGTCAGTGCCGACATTTTCAACCCATACAACAGATTCATCATCACTGAGAATGAGTACACTGTCTCTCTTTTCAGGCGGAATCTGTAATTCATTGAAAAGTTTTTTCAAACTTTTTCCGACCTTGCGTACAGGTAAAATTATCCTGTCACCTTCACGGCGTTTTCTTAATAATAAATCACCTTTGATTTTATCCCAATCAATTGTACAAAGTACCAATTCTTTGTAAACTTTCTGTGTACTATTGTTTGTCAATTCGATTTTAATAAAACCATTTGACCAAACACCGTCATTCAAAACAATCTTTTCTTCGCGGAATTCGCAAATTTCAATATCTGATAGAAAATAAAGTTTATCTTGCCTGACAACCAGTGTTTCTCTACCGAAAACTTCAACCCTTCCACCGTTCAGAATCGAATTCACAAGCTCAATATGCTTTCTTTCCGGCACAACTGAACATTTATCGGAAATAATTTTCGAAATTACTCTTTTTCTGAGAGACGGGTGTGAATTTCTGAGTTTTACTGCATCAAAACCGAAATCCGTGCTTATTTCATCATAAAGTTTTTTAGCACAGCTTTCAAGATATTCATCATCTTCCCTGACAGAAGAGATGCATCTCAGAGCAGCCGAATGAAACCCGGGATTGATATCGTTAAGAACAGGAATAATATTGTGTCTGATTCTGTTGCGGGTGTAGTCGTCTGTAAGGTTTGAACTATCAGTTACAAAATCAACTGAATTTTCTTTACAGAAATCTTCAATTTCCGCTCTTGAACACTCAATAAGAGGTCTGATAATATTATCTCTTACAGGCGGAATTGACGAAAGACCCTTCAGCGAAGTGCCTCTCGCCAGATTGAAAAGCAGTGTTTCTTCGCAATCATTAAGATTATGTGCTGTTGCTATTCTGGTTTTTTCATCCGAAAGAGAAGCAAAAAAATCGTATCTTACTTTTCTCGCATATTCTTCAACACCCATTGAATTTTCTTTCGAAAGAGTCAGAATGTCAGCACGAATGATATGAAGAGGAATTCCCATCTTACTGCATACATTTCTGACAAACTGTTCATCGCGCTCAGACTCTTCCCCTCTTAAACAGTGATTTATATGTGCTGCTTCAAGAGTATAATTCATTTCATCTTTCAGAGTGTTGAGAACATAGAGCAGACAAATTGAATCTGCTCCGCCTGAAAAACCCACAATTACTCTGTCGGTTTTGTCAAACATTGAAAACCTTTTTATGGTTTCCTTGACTTTACATATCATTTCTGATTTTCTCCATAGATGTAAACAATGTATAATCCTTGTTGAAAATAAGATGCACGTCAGCGGTAGGACCGTGTCTGTTTTTTGCAACAATCAGGTCGGTCTGGTCAGCTCTCACTTCTTCACCGTCATTGTTTTCAGGTGTTTCACCGTAATAGTCGGGTCTGTGAAGCATAAGCACAATATCGGCATCCTGTTCGATTGAACCGGATTCACGAAGGTCAGCAAGTTGTGGTCTGTGACTCTTACCTCTACCTTCAGTACCACGGTTGAGCTGTGCACAGACAATAATGGGAATCATAAGGTCTTTTGCCATAAGTTTAAGTGCTCTGGTAATCTGAGAGATTTCCTGAACACGGTTTTCTGAACGTGTACTTGAAGTAATAAGACCGAGGTAGTCGATGATTACAACTTCAACATCTTTTTCGCGGCGGATTCTTGATTTCATTTCCTGCACGGTGATACCTGATGTATCATCAAAATAAAGAGGACAATCGTTGAGCATAGCAGTGGCTGTACCGATTCTTGCCCATTCATCAGGGGAAATATCACCGCTTCTCATCTTTGTACTTTCTACTCTTGCTTCGGTTGCGAGAACACGCTGAGCCAACTGCTCTTTGGTCATTTCAAGAGAGAACATAAGTACTTTTCTCTTACCGATCATAGCTACATTTCGTGCAAGATTGAGAGCAAATGTTGTTTTACCCATAGCAGGACGGGCACCTATAAGAATAAGGTCGGATTTATTAAGACCGTTGATAAGCCTGTCCAGATCTTCAAAGCCGGTGGGATAGCCTTTATAAAGGTCTTTATCATCACCCGAAAGCTTCTGGAGCTTATCATAAACCTGATTGATGATAATGTCAGAAATCTTTGAGGGACCGTTTGAAGTTTTACCCTGTCTGATATCATATATTCTTTGCTCTGCCGCGTCGATGAGAAGGTCAGCGCTTTCAGTTTCTTTTGAGGCACTGTCCATAATGTCCTTAGTGGCAGTAATAAGAGAGCGTATGTAAAACTTTTCCCTTACAATTTTGGCATACGCTTCTGCGTTGCGTGAAGTGGGAACACTGTCTGCAAGTTGGAAAAGATACTGTTTGCCTCCTGCATCGTCATAAACACCCTCACTTTTCAGATGTTCAAGAACAATAAGCGCATCAATTCTACCACCGAGTGTATCAATAGTAACCATAGCGCCGAATATCGCCTGATGCTGCGGAAGAAAGAAATATTCACTTTTGAGATATTCAACAACAGTTGTCATACAGTCGGGGTCAATGAGAATCGAGCCGAGAACAGCTTGTTCTGCCTCCATACTGTACGGCATTTGTACGCCGTCAAAAGATGTTATATCCATAATTCAACCTCAAATCGTTTATTATTCGCCGACAAATACAAAAATTTCTGCAGTAATACCTTGGTAGAGTTTAACTTCTGCAGTGTATGTGCCATAAGATTTGATTTCACCTACTGAAATCTTTTTCTTATCAACATCAATGCCAAATTCCTTTTTAATCTTTTCAGCGATTTCTTTTGTTGTTACAGAACCGAAAAGTCTTCCGCCCTGACCTGCTGCAACTGAGAAACGAACAGTTTTGCCCTTGATTTTTTCAGCGGCAGCCTGAGCGTTTTCAGTTTCTGTTTTGATTCTGAATTTTTCAGCGTTCTCTTTGTTTTTGAATTCGCTCATTGCCTGAGCATTAGCTTCAACAGCGAGACCTCTGGGAAAAAGGAAGTTTCTTGCGTAACCGTCAGATGTGCTTACAAGCTCACCTTTTTTACCGAGGCTTTTTACATCCTGTTTGAGAATAACTTTCATATTTTATACCTTCTTTCAATAACTGTCATAAAAATTATCAATTGCTTTTTTCAGAGTAACAAGCGCATCGCTTGAATCCTGAGCATTTATTTGTGCGGCTGACATTGTATGATGACCGCCACCGCCTAATTTTTCCATCACAAGCTGGACATTGATTTCCCCCAGTGAACGCGCGGAAATGTTATATGTATCTCCAGTTTTTAAAATAACAAAAGAAGCTTTCACACCGGAAATATTCAACATTTCATCTGCTGACTGAGAAGAAATTATTCTGCCGTCACGATTTTTTATATCGGCTAAAGATATTGCACAATCTCTGTAAACAAAAGCAGATGTAACGATATCAGACTTTATTCTGTGTTCATCAGATGTAATTGAAAACAGCTTTTTGACTTTTACCGAATCTGCTCCCATTCTCTTCAGATATGATGCAGCCTCAAAAGTGCTGACACCGGAACACAGAACAAAATTTTTGGTATCAAGCATTATTCCGGATAAAAGTGCGTCAGCCTCTGAACTGCCGATCAAAGGTTTATCTGACATATATGGTAAAAGCTCTGTCAGCATTTCACTAGCAGATGAAGCATTCGGATTGATATGGGAAATAACTGCTCTGTTGTAATAGTCAACAGACTGTCTGTGATGGTCAATGATTATAACATTTTTTGCTGAATTTACAACATCAGGGGCTTCGCAAATTGATGCCTTATGAGTATCAACAAGGAAAACAAGAGAACTATCCGTAAGCTTTTGCATCGCTGTTTTTCTGTCTACAAAAGGCGTTTTTCCTGATTCATCAACATATTTTTCAACAAGCTTCTGGCACAGTGTGTTCTGGTTGTCGTATACTATGTACGCATCTTTACCCAATTTTGTCACCGCAGAATGAAGACCGATAGCAGTACCCATAGCATCATAGTCAGCAAACTTGTGTCCGATAATCAGACAGTTTTCACAATCAAGAATTTTTTCTTTAATGCTGTATGCAACAACCCTGGAAGCAATTTTGTTTCCTCTTTCACCACCTGTTGCTACACCACCGAAAAATTCTATTTCATTTTCTTTATCTGTCGGTGTAACAGCAACCTGGTCACCACCTCTGCCAAGAGCAAGGTTGAGAGCATCTTTGGCAATTGAGTCGCAGTCTTTAAGTGTTTCTCCCCTGCCCACACCTGCTGAAATTGTTGCACGGCAAGGTTTACCGCAATAGTAGAAATTTCTGACCTCAGTCAGAAGTGAGAACTTGTCATCAATCATACCCTTAAGGTCTTTTTCGTGACAGGTTACCACAAACTTTTCGCTGCTGAGCTTTCTCATAACAGAGTTGTGTTTTGCAAACCAGCTATTAACAATCCTGTCAAGAGAACTCGTCAACTCTGATAGCTCACTATCAGATAGACTTTTAAACATTTCATCAAAATTATCATACATACCGATTATCACGGCAGGTTTGATTGCATCAAAATTATCGGCTTTATTTTTCATTTCGGTAATACCGAAGAAATATACGAGATAAGCTTTTTTGTTTTTTATATCGACTTCTGATGAATAAACAGTGTAGAATTTATCTTTTACCTGAATCAGTGTGTGACCGTTTTTAAATAATTCTGCCAGATTATCTTTGTTAATGTAGACAGAAAGATTATCATTTTCTACTTCAAGATATCCGGAGATTTCTGATGAAAAAAGTTTGTTGTGCCACACAATTGAACCGTCAAAATAGGTAAGTAATGACGGTAATGACATAGAATCCAAAGCATTCTTTTCACTATCAGACAATTTCTCCGAAAGACCTGAAAGCATCGTAAAATAATTGTGATGCCAAAATTTTTTAAAAGTAAGAAAACAGAGAATTGCGACAAACAGACCTACACCACCTATTATTGCAAGACTCTTACTGTAAAAAGAAGTCGCAATAACAAAGGCAGCAATTAAAACAAACAGTATTATGAAAAAAGTGTTTTGTTTTATGCGTCTGTTTTTCATTTAAACCTCCATAAAAATCGGAAGAATCATAGGAGAACGTTTTGTTCTTTCAAACATAAGGTGAGAAATCTCATCTCTGACTCTGATTTTAAGTGAAGCCCAGTCTTTAATGCCGTCATCAAGGCACTTTTCAATTGCCCTTTCCGCAATTTCACGCGCTTCACCCATAAGATCTTCAGCTTCACGGACATAAACAAATCCTCTTGAGAGAATTTCAGGTCCTGCTACAATATATCCGTCTGCAAGATCAACAGTTGCAGCAACGACGATAAGGCCGTCTTCTGACAGGCGTTTTCTGTCTTTGATAACAATGTTGCCGACATCACCAACACCTGAGCCGTCAACAAATACCTGCCCGGCCGTAATGTTCTCATCAAATCTGAATTCATTTTCTGAAACAACAACCTGAGAGCCGTTATCGGCAATTATAATATTATCTCTGTCAATACCGATGCTGTCTGCCAACATACCGTGTTTTGTAAGATGCTTCAGTTCACCGTGCACTGGAATAAAATATTTAGGTTTAAGAAGTCCCATAAGAAGCTTAAGCTCTTCCTGACAAGCATGGCCTGACACGTGAACATCATACATTTTTTCATAAACCACTTCAGCGCCGAGTCCCATAAGCTCATTGATAACCTTGCTAACGGTTTTTTCGTTACCGGGAATCGGTTGAGCAGAAATAATAACATAGTCATTAGGTGTAATCATAACTTTACGGTGTTCAGACATTGACATCCTTGCAAGAGCTGACATAGGCTCACCCTGACTACCGGTTGTGATAAGAACCAGCTGATCGGGAGTATAATTTTTAATCATATCGATGCTGATTAGTACACCTTCGGGTACCTTAAGATATCCGAGTTCCGAGCTGATTGAAACAACATTCTCAAGGCTTCTGCCGGAAAGAGCTACTTTTCTGCCGAGAGATTTTGCTACATCAATAATCTGCTGAACCCGATGGATGTTTGAAGCAAATGTGGCAACGATTATTCGTCTGTCACCTGCTTTTCTGAAAAGATTTTCAAAGCTTTCGCCCACTTTTCGTTCACTCTCAGTGTATCCGGGACGCTCTGCGTTTGTTGAGTCTGAAAGCATACATAATACACCCTCATCACCAATCTGAGCAAATCTGTTAAGATTGATAACCTCACCATCAATAGGTGTACTGTCGATTTTAAAGTCACCTGTCTGAACAATTGTACCGGCTTTAGTTTTAATAGCATAAGCAACAGCGTCAGGAATTGAATGGTTGACGTGTATAGCTTCAACTGTGAATTTACCGAGTTTGATTTTATCTCCGGGATGAATCACATTCATCTTTGCAGATGCAAGTAAACCGTGTTCCTTAAGTTTACCTGAAATGAGACCTACGGTAAGCTTTGTTGCATAAACCGGAATGTTTGTTGTTTTAAGAAGATAGGGTAAACCGCCGATATGGTCTTCGTGACCGTGGGTAATGAGAATACCCTTGATTTTATCGATGTTTTTTTCTACATATGAGAAATCAGGAATAACAAGGTCAACACCAAGCATATCCGGATCAGGGAAAGACATACCACAGTCAACAAGAATCATATCATCTTCGTATTCATAAACTGTCATATTCTTGCCAACTTCATGCAGACCGCCAAGGAAACCGATTTTAACAGGTGTAGGCGGAAGAAGTTTTTCAATAGTTTTCATACTTGTATTTTTTTTGTGATAACGCTTGAAGCTCCCCTGTTTTGCAGAGGATTTATTTTTAAAACCTTTTTTATTTTGTTTGGAAAAATTCTTTTGTTTATCAGGCATATTTTTTATACAACGCTCCTTTTCAAATAGATATTTATGTAAATTTCCAGCAAAAAATCTAAAAATAGTATATCAATTAATTATACTATCACTGCTCAGTATTGTCAAGAATAATATGGGTGTTTTTTCCTTATATTATTCAGCAGAATTGGGATTTTTCAAGCATACTTACCACATTGTTCAACAGCCATAGCATCGCATCTTTCATTCTCTGGATGGCCATTATGACCTTTCAGCCAATGAAATGTGACTTTATGCTTTTCAAGAAGCACCAGCATTTCTTCCCATAAATCAACATTCAGTGCCGGTTTTTTATCTGCCTTGCGCCAGTTATTCTTTTTCCATGAATAAACCCAGCCTTTTTGCACACTGTCACAAACATATTTGGAATCAGTGTATAAATCAACTTCGCAAGGTTCGTTCAACGCTTTAAGACCACTGATAACAGCAGTCATTTCCATACGATTATTTGTTGTTTCGCGTTCACCGCCGCTGAGTTCTTTTTCAACACCTTTGTATCTGAGAATGGTACCCCATCCGCCGGGACCGGGATTGCCTGAACAAGCACCGTCTGTATACATTTCTATTTTTTTCATTATTACATCCCTTTGTCTTTTTTATATGCACATTCAAGTGCTTTCAAAACCGATTTATTGATTTCTTCGTTGTCACTGAAGTCTCCGGCAGCGATTGTGTCAATAATAGCTTCTGTAACAAGATCGATAGATTCTTTTTTTGTCAGACCGTATTTTACACCAACTCTTGCAACAGCATCAGCAAACAGATAAATATAAGCCGGAGAGCAACCTGCAACCGCCGAATAAACCGAGAATTTTTCTTCATTAATTTCAACTGCAGAGCCAAAAGAATTAAGTATTTTCACTGTTGTCACTTTTTCTTCGGATGATACATTTGATGAAAAAGCATAGCCTGAAATTGCCTGATTTGCTATTGCATTGATGTTAGGCATAACTCGGACTATTTTTGCATCATATCCAAGGAGGCTTTTTAATGTGTCTATACTCTGACCTGCAGCAATTGATATGACAAGCGGATTTGCTTTACATAAGATTTCGCGAATGGGTGTCAAAACCTTTTGTAAAGCTATTGGCTTTACAGCTATAACAACCGTTTCACACTCATTGACAAGTTTTTCATTAGATTCAAATGCTGTTATCCCAAGTCTTCTGACACCATCTGCCAATTTACTTTTATCAGGGTCAAAAGCACCGATTTCACTACCTGAATAATTACCAGATGAAATCATTCCCGTAATTATTGCTTCAGCCATATTGCCAAAACCGATAAAACCAACTTTTTTCAAAACTATTCTTCCTTTCAACCCAAAATATCCTGAGTCATTGAAATTATTTCTGAAAGTTCATCTGTCATTTTTTCAAGAAAGCCACGGGTTTCTTCGTTACTTGCAAGGATTTTTCCGGCCTTTGCTACTCTTTTTTCAAAAATTCTGTTTAATTTTATTTGATCATACAGAAGCGGACAGATACCCTTTGCGCGTGGGTCATCAAAAACATAAATTCTACCGTCAACAAGCATGGGAAACAGTGGGAATATTCTGCAAGAAACAGGTCTTGACTCTCTGTCACAACTACCGCTGCAAATAAGAATGTTTTTACCATCTGATGATTTTTTGATAACAAAACCTGCTTTGTCCTCAAAAAATCTTTCTTCACCCGGGAAAAGAATCATACCGGTGTCATTGTCTCCTTTACAACACTCACCTTTGCATATTTCGCCACAGTCAGTTTTCAGCGGGGTGACATTTTCAAGACATTTGTATACTTTTTTCAATGCTTTTTCTGTTGTCACAAGAACACCCCTTATTTGTTTACATAGATATTAACAGTATACATCAGCATAAATAAAAAGTCAATTCTGTTGACACAAATGTTCTTTTAATATATAATGTGTCAGTAAGCAAAAACAAGTAAGAGAGGTGCACATAATGAAAAAAAATAAAAACACTCTTAACACAACAATAAAACTTGTAATGGCCGCCCTTTTTCTCGCGTTATCAATAGTGCTGCCAACAGTTATAAGTATGGGAAGCCCTCAGCTCGGACAGACTTTTTTGCCTATGCATCTTCCTGTTATGCTCTGCGGAATCGTTTGTGGTACACCGTACGGTATTGTAATCGGTCTTGTTGCCCCTTTACTTAAAAGTATAATTACCGGTTTACCCGTTATTACAACTGCAATTTCTATGGCATTTGAACTTGCCACATACGGCGGTATGTGCGGTATGCTTTACAAAGTGTTTCCAAAGAAAATCGGATATATTTACCCTAATCTTCTTATTTCGATGATTGTTGGCAGAATAGTAAACGCATCTGTACAGTACTTAATTCTCACTGCATCTGACAGCGACTTTGTACTTAAATCTTTTATAACGCTAACAACAATCAATGCACTTCCCGGAATTGTTATTCAGCTTGCAGTTATCCCGCTGGTAGTACTCGCTCTCAGAAAAACAAGGTTGATGCTCAATGAATAAAGATTTATACGAAACAATTAAGCACCTGCTTACACAGAATGAAACGCTTATTGTAGCTATTGAAGGTCCGTGCACATCGGGAAAAACTACCCTTTCTGTTGAATTAGAAAAAAACTTTGACTGTAATGTAATTCATATGGATGATTTCTTTCTACCCTTTGAATTACGAAATGAGAAAAGGCTGAATGAAATCGGCGGTAATATCGACTATGTAAGATTCAAAACAGAAGTAGCAGATAAACTTCATTCTGTCTCCCCTTTTACATACGGTAAATTTAATTGCAGTAAAGGAAAGATTACTGATAATATATCTGTTATTCCGAAAAAACTGACAATTGTTGAAGGCGTTTACAGTATGCACCCTTATTTCGGTAATATTTATAATCTCAGAATTTTTCTTGATATTTCAGAAAACACAAAACTTTCAAGATTGAAAAAGCGTTCACCCGAAAAACTTGAGAGATTTATAAAAGACTGGATTCCGAAAGAGGATTCTTATTTTAAAGAATTCAGAATTATAGAAAAATGTGATATTATTATCACTAACAATTAAAACAGCACCTACAACTTTTGAACAAGTCCAGTAAAAACGGACAATAGAAAAAAGACCCCCCTTATGGTAGAATAAAT
>JAZQLC010000038.1:0-6758 GCA_045542485.1 Acutalibacteraceae bacterium | reverse complement strand
ACTTTTATAACAATGAAAGAATTCAACTAAAAACAAAACTGACTCCGCTTGAAAAACGAAATCAGTTTGTTGCTTAATTTTTAATATTTTCTACCACAGTGGGTGTTTTTGTACTGTCTGCACAATTTGGACCAGTTCATTCTGAACTACTGCGTTTTTTTGTTTGTTTTTTGTTTTTATCTCATCAGCACAAGCTGAGCGATTGCGAAATAGATTGAAAGTGTTGCCGCGTCTACGATTGTAGAGAGCAGGGGACCTGCCATAAGAGCGGGGTCAAGTTTTACGATTCGGGCGAGGATGGGGAGAGTACATCCGATGACATTTGCTATTATAACCGTCAGGAACATGGCTGCTGACACTACAAAATACTGAAGATAGTCACCGCCGCCTACCAACATAAGCCGGAGAAAATTCAGCACCGCAAGAACTGTTGCGCAACACAGTGCAACTCGGATTTCTTTGAAAACAATTCTGAAATAGTCACGGATTTTCAGTTCACCCAGTGCAAGACCACGGATAACGAGGGTTGAAACCTGACTTCCTGCGTTACCGCCCGTGCCCATCAGCATAGGCATCGCAGAAATGAGGAACGCGAAATCTGCAAGAAGCATTTCCTTTTTGCTGATAATCTGGGCCGTGAGAGTGGCTGAAATCATCAGCACAACAAGCCAGATGATTCTGTTTTTTGACATCTTGAAAACGCCGGTTTTAAGATAAGTATCGTCAGAGGGACTGAGAAGTGCCATCTTTTCAAAGTCCTCGGTGTTCTCTTCTTCGATGATGTCAACGATATCGTCGATGGTGATAATTCCCACAAGTCTGTTTTCAGCGTCAGTTACGGGCACACTGAGCAAGTCGTACTTTCTCGCTAAATCTGCAACAGTTTCCTGGTCGTCAGAGGTGGTAACGGAAACAATCTGCTTGTCGTCGTCCATTATCTCAGTAAGATGGGTGTGAGGCTCACACAAAAGCAAATCCTTCAGATCAAGAATACCGACAAGATGTCGCTTTTCGTCAATACAATAACAGGTGTAGATAGTTTCTTTGTCTATACCTGTTTTTCTTATCTGCTCGATGGCTTCCGATGCGTTAAGGTGAGTGTGAAGCTGAACCATCTCCGTTGTCATTATGCTTCCGGCAGTGTCCTCAGCGTAGTTGAGGAATCGGTTGATGGTTTCACGGGTTTTGGCGTCAGTGGCTTTCAGCACCCTTGTTACCACGTTTGCAGGTACATCCTCAAGAAAATCAACGGTATCGTCGATGTACATATCTTCAACAAGGCTGTGAAGCTCACTGTCTGTGATTGAACGGACAATGTTTTCCTGAGAATCCGAATCCATATAGGAAAATACATCAGCAGAAATGTCTTTCGGCAGAATGCGGAAAGTTACAATCAGATGCTTTTCGTCAATCGCATCAAGAAATTCAGCGATGTCAACGGGGTTCATCTCTTTGAGAAGAGAGTGAAGAACTGTGAATTTGTTGTTTTCAAGAAGATCGTTAAGCTCGAGAAAATCTTTTTCTTCCAAAATAAAAACTCCTTTCGTTACCGGAACAAAAGGAGTCTGGTCATATCCATTATTAAATACCACAAGTGTGACACTTAATAAAAGATACGACTAATCCTTCTGTTCCTTTTTGTTTAAATAACACCCATCAGGCTCCATTTCAGGTTCCTCCTTTTTTGCTTTTATTTGTGCCATTCATATATTTATTTTACGCTTATTGCCCTAGCTTTTTGTGAACAATCTGTGAACTTTTTGAACATTCTTCGACTTTTCAACCTGTTTCCGTGGAAAATCACCTCTGTTTCCGCTATTTATGGGAGGACAAAAAATCAAAAGCAAAAATTCAGGAAAGGAAAATGAAATGAAAAACAGAAAACTCACAAAAAAAGAGCTTCTCTTCTGTCACTGTTTCGCTCTTTACGGCAACTCCCGTGAGGCAGCATCAAAAAGCGGATATGCCCGGGCAGAGAAATCAGGTCTCAGGCTTATGGCAAGAGAAGAAATCAAAGAGGAAATCAGAACACTGATTTCACACAAAACGAGCAGAGATGAAATCATTTGCGGTCTGAAAAGACTTGCTTTCGGCTCCGTGGCCGACCCTATGAAAATCATACTCTCTGACGGCACTGAAAGCTTCGATACGGAAAGTATGGACCTTTTCGGCATATCGGAAATCAAGAAACCCAAGGGCGGGGGACTTGAAATCAAGTTTTTTGACAGGCTTAAGGCACTGGAAAAGCTGTCGCAGTTGTGCGAACAGAGTGACGAGGATTCCTCGATGCCGTTCTACGAAGCAATCAGGAAATCTGCAAAGGCGCTGGACGGAAGAAAATATGAGTAAGCTTAAATTTTCTCCTTTCTCCGAAAAACAGCTTACTGTTCTGTCCTGGTGGCATCCGGAATCATCTCTTTCAGACTTCGACGGACTCATCTGCGACGGTGCGGTCAGAAGCGGTAAAACTCTTTGTATGTCTATATCCTTCACTGCCTGGTCATTTTTTGCGTTCAATGAGACAAGCTTTGCAATCTGCGGAAAAACCGTTCAATCTGTCAGGCGTAACATCGTAACGCCCATTCTCCCTCTTTTGCGACAGTTGGGGTTTGTCTGCACTGAAAAGCTGTCTAAAAACGAAATCACAATAAGCTATGGCAAAAGGACAAACAGATTTTACCTTTTCGGCGGCAAGGATGAGGCTTCTGCTTCTCTGATTCAGGGTATGACGCTGGGTGGTGTGCTTTTCGATGAAGTTGCGCTTATGCCACGCTCGTTTGTTGAACAGGCTATTGCACGATGCTCTCTTGAGGGTGCCAAATTCTGGTTCAACTGTAACCCTGAAAACCCTCAGCACTGGTTCAAAAAGGAATGGATTGAAAAATGCAGAGAAAAAAACTGTCTTCATCTGCATTTCAGAATGCAGGACAACCCGTCTCTCTCAAGAAAGGTTATCGAAAGATACGAGAGCCTTTATTCGGGCACTTTTTATGAGAGATTCGTTGAGGGTAAATGGGTGGCTGCCGAGGGGATAGTTTATCCTCAGTTCAGTGAAAAAATCCACGTGTGCTCCCCACCGGCAGAGCCTCTTGAAAAGTATTACATCTCCTGCGATTACGGTACGGTCAACCCGTCTTCATTCGGCTTGTGGGGCAGAAAAGACGGCGTCTGGTACAGACTCGGGGAATACTATCACGATTCACGCCGTGAGGGTGTTCAGAAAACTGACGAGGAACATTACTCTTCTCTGGAAGAATTAGCCTCAGGCAGAGAAATTGAGGGTGTAATCGTCGACCCCTCCGCCGCAAGTTTCATTCAGTGTATTTCCCGTCACGGTGTCTTCCGTCCCATTCCTGCAAAAAATCAGGTTATTGACGGCATCAGACTTGTTTCCGATTGCCTGAAAAATAAAAAGATTATGTTTTCACCTCTCTGCCGTGATGCTATCCGTGAGTTTTCCCTCTATCGTTGGGATTCGTCCTCGTCAAAGGATTCCGTAAGGAAAGAAAATGACCACGCTATGGACGATATACGATATTTTGTTTCAACAGTTCTTGAAAAAAGTCAGAATGAGTTTTTTGTCTTCTCTACTGAAAGGAGGTAAATCTTGGGCATTAAAGATTTCTTTGCTAAAAAACAAACACCTGCCCCGGTTGCAGTTGTCCAGACAGGCTCTGACAGAGGCTTTCTGAATTCTTACAGCACTTTTTCACCTGCGTCTTCGGTGGGGCTCAGTCTTTACAGTGAGTTAAGAAATAATGTGCCGATTATTGATGCTGCCATCGAAAAAATCGTAAGACTTGTGTGCGATTTTGAAATTACCTGCAGTAATAAGAGCGCCCAAAGAGAAATGCAGAAATTTCTGGGAAGTGTCCCCGTAGGCGGAAATTCAAAAGGTGTGAATGCCTTTATTTCTGCATTTTTTGACCAGCTTCTTACATACGGCACAGCAGTGGGCGAAATTATCCCTACGGTGTCGGGCACATTCGGCGGTCTTTACAACACTGCTCTTAAGGATATCTGTCTCAGAAGAAACGAAAACGGCTTCGATGTGGACATTCTCCTCAATTCTCCCGAAGAGGAAAAACCGCTGAAGCCCGAGCTTCTGATGATGTGTGCTCTCAACCCGTCTCCGGGACATCTTGAGGGTAACTCACTGCTTAAAAGTCTGCCCTTTGTCAGTTCACTTCTTCTTAAAATTTTTGAAACTATCGGTACAAACTTTCAAAGAACGGGAAATGTCAGATATGCCGTTACCTACAAGCCCACAAACGACGCACTCGACAAGGCTTATGCCAAGGACAGAGCTCTTCAGATTGCCTCTGAATGGAGTAAGGCTATGAATTCTTCGGATTCTGTCCGTGACTTTGTGGCAGTGGGCGATGTGCAGATTAAGGCAATCGGTGCCGATAACCAGATTATTGACAGCGAAGTGCCCGTAAGACATATGCTTGAACAGATTGTGGCGAAAACGGGACTTCCTCCGTTTATGCTCGGTCTTACGTGGTCCTCCACGGAAAGAATGTCTGCCCAGCAGGCAGATATTCTTACAAGTGAGCTTGAATATTACAGACATATTCTTGAACCCGTGTTACTGAAGATTGGCAACGCTTTCCTCAGAATGAACGGCTATGCGGAAGAAGCGTCTGTCAGATGGAAGGACATCTGTCTTCAGGACGCTGTTGAAGAGGCCAGGGCAAGGCTGTACAACGCACAGGCAGAAAAACTTGAAAAGGAGGTAATTTAAAGTATGCAGAAAAACTTTGACAATGCAATTGAACTTCATTCTGTCAGCGAAGAGGAAATGGCGAAAATCAATTCCTATTCACTGACAGAGCTTAAACCGGAAGATGTTTTTGTTTTCTCGATTATTCTCTGTGATAACGAAGTTGACAGAGATTATGAGTGCTTTGACATTTCATCCCTTAATACTCTTTCTGAGCTTTTTGTGGGAAAGACAGGTATTCTTAACCACGATATGAAAGCTGAAAATCAGGTGGCCAGAATTTATTCTGCCCATGTGGAGGAGTCAGAGAGTGAATTTTCTTCCACAGGTGAAAAATACTGCCGTCTGAAAGGCAGAGCATATATGCTCAGAAACGAGAAAAACAGTTTCCTCATTGACGAAATCTGTGCAGGAATCAAGAAGGAAGTGAGTATTAACTGTGCCGTAAGTGAGATTATATGCTCTCAGTGTAAGAAGAATGTGAAAAAAGAACACTGCTCTCACATTAAGGGTAAGGATTGCTACCATATTCTGAAAAATCCCACAGATGCATACGAGTGGTCATTTGTGGCTGTACCTGCCCAGAAAAAAGCGGGTACGGTGAAGAATTATTCAGAGGATGAAAGCATCGGCAATATTGAAAAATATAAAGCTGTTGCAGAAAAATACACTCGTTTTCTCAGACAGGAAATTGTAAAGCTTTCAGCTTCTTCGGCACCTCATATCAGTGCGAAAAGCATTGACAGTATCTGCAGAAATCTTGATACGGATGAGCTTGAAACATTAAGAGAAGATTTTCTGAAGGCGGAAAAATGCCGTCTTAAACCTCAGCTCGTGCAGGAAAAGAAAGAATCTTCCAATGATAATTTTATGATTTAAGAAAGGAATATTTATGAACGTATCATTTAACGGTTTTAACACAAAGGCTCTCACATTTATCTGCGAGGGCGAAATTTTCAAAGGCTACGGCGTGAAAATTACAGACAACAGCACAGTTTCAATGTGTGAAGAGGGCGAAGCCTTTACAGGTATCTGCCTTGACAGTGACAACGAAAATGCAGTAGTGCAGATGACAGGCTATGTGAAGATGCCTTATACAGAGGGCGCACCTACGCTGGGCAGAACATCACTTGTAAGCGGTCCGGGCGGCTCTGTGAAAGAGGCCACAGACGGCACTGTATGTACAGTCCTTGCAGTCAATCCCTCTGAATCTACTGTGGAATTTTTGCTTTAATCAGGAAAGGAGATAAAATATGGCAAATTTTGACAACATCAGACTTGAAAAAGGTCTTTATAACACATCCTCTTCTTTTACTTCGGAGCTTGAAAAACTTGACCCCTCTGAGAATTACAGAGGCACTGCTCTTGAAGGTCTTGACGCATTCCAGCGTCAGCTTAAAAGATTTGATATCAAGGTAAGCGGTCCCAAAAGTGACGTTATTGAAAAGTTCTTCAGCACTTCTGACTCTGCAGCTCTTTTCCCCGAGTATGTTTCAAGAGCAGTAAGACAGGGTATGCAGGAGGCTGATGCGCTTCCCTCAATTATCGCTACAACAACGAGCATAAACTCTCTTGACTACCGTGCAATTACTTCTGCACTTACTGACGAAGACAAGGCTCTTGTCCGTGTTGGTGAGGGTGCATATATCCCTGAAACCACAATCAAAACTCAGGACAATCTTGTTTCTCTCAAAAAGAGAGGCAGAATGCTTGTGGCATCATACGAGGCTATCCGTTTCCAGCACCTTGATGTTTTCACTGTAACTCTCAAGCAGATCGGTGCATATATTGCAAGAGCACAGCTCAAGGACGCAATCGATGTGCTTATGGGCGGCGACGGAAACAACAACCCTGCTGAAGTATACAATACTGAAAATGCCGATACACTTACATGAACTGGTCCAAATTGTGCAGACAGTACAAAAACACCCACTGTGGTAGAAAATATTAAAAATTAAGCAACAAACTGATTTCGTTTTTCAAGCGGAGTCAGTTTTGTTTTTAGTTGAATTCTTTCATTGTTATAAAAGTC
>JAZQLC010000037.1:0-38668 GCA_045542485.1 Acutalibacteraceae bacterium | reverse complement strand
CCGATATACAAAGGTATCGCAATTGGACTTTTACGATACTCACCAGGAGTGACAGAAAACCGTTTTGTAAAAGACCTTGTATAACCTTCGTGGGAAGTGAAATGGCTGTCTAAAGCTACATCAAGCACATTATCATCTGTGATAATCAGCTTCTCTGCACTTTTACTCAGAATAACGGCATTCATATATTCATAAAGAGTTGTCTGCAAGAATTTATGAAACAATCTGTCAAGCTGACGGCGGGAATAGCCGATAGAATTGCAGATATTTTCAATACTAAAATCAGCATCGTTGTGATGTGTTTTTATATATTCCTGAGTAGCAACAACTATTTCCAAATCGTTCATATGGCACCCTTGAAATATGATATCAATAAATCAATCTCTTTTCTTGATTTATATGGACAAACTATTTTTTCTTTGCTATGTAAAGCACACATAAGTATGGGCGTTCTATGATACCGCCGTTCTTTTCCGCTAAAGCAACAATATCGCAATATGCTTTTTTCTTGTCTTCGTCTGAGTTCTGTATAAACCTGTTACCCGTTAATGCAAAGCCATAAAAATCATTGGCAGTATAGTCCTGTTTCCATAATTTTCTGCTTACAGTCGGCTTTTCAAAAAGGTTTGAATCTACTATCTGTGATACAATAGAATCAATTCTGCTTTCACATTCGGATTCCGAAACAAAATCTGCTATTCCGCCATATTGTTTTGATATTTCAAGTAATTCTTTATCTAAATCGTTATCATGAATAACATACATATTCCAAAATAAAGCTATGTAACCGTTATCTTTCAAAATATCGCCACACTTTTTATATCCGATTGGCTGAGGCACCCAATGGAATGATTGAGCAGCATATATAACATCAAACTTTTTCTGACCGAAGTCATATTCTTCAAATCTACCTTTTACAAAGTTGACATTTTCATTTTTGAATCGTTCATTGCCGATACGAACTAAATCTTCACCGGGGTCTATGCCCAAGATATTAAAACAATTTCCGATAAGTTGTTCAGTCGCTTTACCGCTCCCGCAACCTATCTCCAATAAATCAGCGTCTTCGGTTATGCCTGTTACAGATATTAAAGAATCTATAATTTTTTGCGGATAACCGGGTCTGTATTTATCGTAATATTCAGCAGCTTGGTTGAACATTTCACTTTCTTTATGGAAGTTCATAAACAAATCTCTATTAAAACTCAAATCTTTTTCCGTCTTTATAAATAATACCGTCTGTAACAGTGATTTTTAATATTATAGTGTTCACATCATTTTCGTTGGTATGACCGTTATCATACCATGATGCAAAAGCTTCTCTTAATTTATCAGCGACCTCTTTGTTTTCTTCACTGCAGATATAGCCTAAACTTTCAGCCTTGCCGTGTCCCGAAAACCATTCACCACAGATTGCAACAACAGGATTATTGCTGATATGCTTCATTTTGTTGGTTGAATTGTGAGTTATGGTATAAAAGGCTCCATCAATATAAATCGCATCAACTGTTCTCACCCACGGAGTACCGCAATTATCAACTGTCGCAATTGAGATAAACGAATCTTTACTGAAACGCTCTTCCAATATGTTATCAAAACCTTTGTTCATTTTTTACTCCTCACTGAAAATTACTCACTGACCACTTTTTTTACAAATTAATAATATCACATATCAACAATTTTTTCAATGTTTCACTATATAACAACATAACATCCACCTTGCAATATTACCATGGTGCATGTTAATTCTTTATGGATTTAACATTACAGTGTCGAGAAATAAGCGTTTTTGTCGAAAAGAGTAACGTTTTTGTCAATGTTATTGTAATTTTCATTTACAATGATGTACTCTAATCTTGATACATTATAATACAAAAATATATGGGAGAAAGATTTATGATAAAAACTATTTACATAAACAACTTATCTGACATTTATGAATTGATATCTGAACAAAAATATGACACCAACAAGGACAGGCACCGGTCCTCTTTTCTTTACCGAGGTCTTTCTAATGAAACATATACATTAAAAACAAGTTTAATGAGAAATTGCAAAAATAAACAACAGTATTTAGAAAAATGTATATTAAGAAATTTTACTAAATATGCCGAATTTAATGAACCACATATAAAAGAATCTGTTTGGAGACAAATGATTTTAGGGCAACATCATGGTCTTCCAACAAGATTGTTAGATTGGTCATATTCGCCTTTAGTTGCGATGCACTTTGCCTGCAGTGCAGATAATCTTTCTGAACTTGACAAAAATAATAGTTGCGTATGGAAAATTGATATTGAAGAAATAAACTCTTTGTTACCCAAAAAGTATAAAGACGCACTTGCAAAAAACGATGCATACTTATTTACTATGGATATGCTGGAGACAATAACAACAGATTTGAATGCGTACGATAATGATATGCTTGATCAGTCCATGGTATTAATTGAGCCTCCGTCAATAGATCAAAGAATAATAAACCAGTATAGTTATTTTTCAGTTATTCCAATGGAAATGGAAAATATTGAGGCTTTTTTTGAACAGTATACAAATAATACGTGTAGATATATAATACCAAACAATATTAAATGGCGTATTCGTGATTTGTTAGATCAAATGAATATAAACGAACGAATTATGTATCCAGGACTAGACGGGTTATCCACATGGCTTAAACGACATTATTTTGTAAAAGACACACCGCTTGATAATAAGTAAACAAATTAACTTATTAAATAATATAGTAAAATATTTAAATCATAAAGGAGAAAGAAATATGTGCAAAAAAAATATTGCTTTTATTTGTCCGCTTGGAGATGAGGGAAGCGAAACAAGAAAACGAGCTGATCTTATTTACAACCATGTAATTGTTCCAATTGCAGAAGAATTAGAATATGAATGCACAAGAGCCGACAAAAGATTTGAATCAAATCTAATGAGTGATATTGTTAAAATGGTCGTTGATGCTGATATTGTTATTGCTGACTTATCCGATAGAAACCCGAATGTTTATTATGAGTTTGGAATTCGTAATGCACTAAAAGGAAAATGCATACCAATAATAAATAAAATGAGTGATATTCCGTTTGATATTAAATATTTCAGAGCATATGAATATGATTTAAATGCTGGAGTGGAAGGTTATCGTAAATTTTCAGTATTTATTAAAAATAGTATTAAAAGACTAGAAAAAAATCCTTGGAATCCATGTATATCGCTTACTCCCGAGGAAATCTCTGATATATACAATGTTACTTTATTAAGTAAAAGCGTAAAAGGTACTAAGGACCATTATGGTTTAGCAGAAAGCATGTTTTCAAAAAAGTGTAAACAATTATTTCTGATGCAAAGAAGTAGTTCCATTGTATTAGGTGCAGAAAAAGGTTGGGGAGAAGAAAAAACCTTTTTAGATGCCATTACTAAAGTTGCTGAAGAATGTGATTATTTTTATCATATCGTTACACTCGATGGCATTGAAGCACATTTTCATCGCAAGGACAGTGTTTTTCCAGATTTTTGTGAATATAGAAAAAGATTAAAAAACATGGGGGGAAATGCTGCAATAAAAACATCACACAAAAAAGGTTTTTATTTAAAAAAACTTCCAAGAGATAGTGAAAATGGCGATTTTAAACTTGATAGACAAGCAAGAGTCTTAACTGCTGAATTCTATGATGGAACAGTAGAAACTGTAATTGTTCAAAATTTAGGAAAGGAACAACTATGTTTTCTTTTGAAAGGTTCTGGACTCATTACATATCTTAATGACTGTATTAGATACTATGATGCTTTAGAATATGTAAAATGGAAAGATATTGAACGGTTATATCAAAAATATGAAAGATTATCTGAAGAAAACAATAAACATGAAAACTAAATAATAATTAAAGTATAAAACGTATTCATATAAATGCAAAATCCCCGTTAAGATTGCAAAAAATCTGCTTTCTTAACGGGGATTTTTATTTGCTTTTTACGGTATAGATCGTACTAAATTATACTTTCGTTCAATAGAAAAAATAAATCATACGTCGCATTGTTCACTAAAAATCCAACCAATAAAAATTAATTTTGCACGATTTAGACCGATAAGAATTAGTTAAAAACATTGTGGTTTGATAAAACAAAGCTTTTTTACTTAAAAACCTCATTCAATCTATACCTGCTCACATTGTAGCTGTTTTCACGCTCAATGGCTCCGGATTTGACGAGCTCGGTCAGTCGTTTCTTTGAAAATGAGGTTGATCCGAAATAGGCATCAAAATTTGCAACAGGAAGCACAACCCAATCTGTGTCCTCTTGTCGGTTGGCATAGTAATATTTAATGAGAATTTCAAGAGCATAAGCTGTGCTCGGTGCTTTGGTGAAATCGACTATCATTGCTTTTGTTTCTTCGGATAGTTCAAAATCATTGTTTTTAAGTTCACCAAGCTCCAAAGCAGATGAAAGTATATCATCAAACCTCAATATCCAAGCACCTTTAGTCTTCAGATAATATGTGCTGAAATGCATACGGGTAACCTTGTCACGCCAAGCGGTATCGAAGTTCTTATCCATAATCATATATTTCTCATACTCTTTGGTTGTGAACTTGTCCGGATTGTTTTTAATAAAAGTCATAGCATTGTGAAAATGCCTGTAAAACCAACCCTCCCCGTTTTCACTGACAAGTTCAGGAAATTCGTTGTGATATTCCTTGAAATCTGTTATGAACCGCCAATCTTCTTTTTCTTTTGCATTATCCTTGTCGGGAATACTGCACCAAGCAGAAATTGCCCGTCTTGCAAAATCAATATCGGCATTACCGTTTTTGAACATATATCCTCTTGCAATAATAGTCAACACCCTCGGAAATCCCTCAAAGCCTTGTATTCCCTCATAGGTGAATCTGCCGAGAAATGAGTTGTCGTTTTTGTTGTCACGCTTGTATAGTGGCGTTTCCGTGTATGCCTTAAACTCGGCTATTTCATTTAACATAAGACCCACCTCTATCAATAATATATTTCTCTGTTTCGGTCAGTAAAATATCAAATATATATCTTCTGTAGCCTGCTGCGACAACATAGGGCACCGCATCATTTAACCTGACAATTTTTGAAAGCAGTTTTCTGCATTCTTCCGTCACCGCTTCCTTGTAGTCGTAGGTTTTTGATTTGTTTCTGTATGCGAGTATTATAGCGGTCATTTCATCACTGTCATTTTCAAAATGAAGTGAAGTAAGGTCATGCAATTTGTTTTCAGCATATCTGTCACAGATAATGTCAGAAAATACTCTGTCACCGTTGTGCCTGAAATCACAGAACAACTCAATATAGCTCTCAAAGCGTTCACCAACAAGATATGACCTTAAAAACAGCTCTCTTTCTTCGGGTAACATAAACTGCCATTTGCACGCTTGTATCTGATTGTAGATTTCCTCAATCTCTTCAGGAGCGAAATCGGTAAAGAGTGCATAAAGCTCGTCTGTGTCATAATCATTTTCCTGACCACGCATAAAGAGAATACGCTCAATGTCGGACTTCCTTTCGGGAATATCAGACTTGTTTCTGTTGTTACGGATTCTTTTTAAGCAATGTTCGTAATCATTTAATAGTGCTGTAATCTTACTGAGTTTCTTTTTATCAAGTTGAGATTTCCAATCGGGATTCTGAGCAAAGGTGAAAATCTCATTATCATGTGCAGTTTTTCCTTTAGCTTTAGGTGTGTTTCTTTTCAGCTCATAAGCATAATACGGCAGTCTTTCAAGATTTGAGCTTATACCCGACCAATCTGTATTTTTGAAAAACTCCTTGAACTGCTCGTCATAGGTCTTTTCATACCAAGACCTACGTTCGTTCTGTTTTTCGATAAGGGACTTGTATTTAAGAAACAGACTTTTCGGTGCTTTGTTTGTTACAAGATATTCCGAAAGGTCAGGTTTTACTCCGCTTTTTGCAGAGTCAATTTCCAAACCTGTAAGTATAGCAAGAGTTTCCGTTTCTTTTCTGTACTGCGCTTTCTTGCCTTTTGCGTTTTCGTCATAAGCTAAAATACTTCTGTTAAGTGCGGCATTTGAGATTTGTCCCACACGGGAGGAAAAAGTGTTTTTAACAGTCTCAAATCTTGCTTCCCAATCTTTTGCATCGGACACTATTGGTTCCTCGGTGGGTATGAATAACAAAGGTAACGGATTATCACTTTTGCCGTAATACTCGGGTTCTGTTTCCTTTGTGTAGAGATAAGAAATGATAATATGGTCGGCAATAGTCTTTACCATATCACCGTCAAAATCAGCACCGCCAAGTCTCATAGGTATGTCGGAATTATCCGATACCATAATGACATCGGTTAAATGGCTGAAATATTTGTTTCTGTAATAGCCAACATTTTTTAAAGGTCGCACTTGAACACTTTCATTTTTGGATATATGAGGGTTGCGAAGAAGTGAATATTTGTTGTCTGTGCCGTAATTGTTGCCGGGAGAATAAACAGTATTACCGTTCAATTCTTCATTGCTAATGTCAGCAAATTTTCTGCTGCCATCAGCAAGAAAAGCAAAAAGTGACATTAAGTCAGCAGACAAATATCTGTTATCACCCTCTACAAAAAGCTGACCTATTGCATACTTCCTTAAAATGTTTTCTGCAATATCATCAATATCTTTAGAGAAGAACGGTTCATCAATGAGCAGCGGATTTTTGTTAATCAGCCTTGCTTTGATTTTTAAATCTTCATCGTCGTCGTTTAAGTGTTTTGCATAATATTCTATTCTGTATTTTCGGTTGTTGCAGTAATCGTAATATGCCTGCTCCGTGGCTTTTGTCAGCCACTCTCTTTTATCTTTTGACGGATTGTCTTTCCAACCCAAAGGTAAATCTTTAGGTCTGAATTTTTCTTCAGGTATTGCAACGGTATTTAAAAACTGAAAGTTAAGTTCAGTTAAATTTTCTTTTTCAGCTTTGCCTACATTTGAAATGTATAACGAGTGTCTGTATTTTTTACAGCGTTCAAGATAATCGTTAAAGCTCAAACTATTTTCTTTAATCCAACCTTTACCCTTAAACATTGTGTCGGTAAGAATAAGGTTCACCTTATCAACAGGATGCTCAACACCCCACATATCTTTAACGGAATGAATACCGACACTTTTAAGAAAAGATTTGAAATCAACCTCGTGTACCATACCTTTTATGTAAGGCAGACGAATCTGAAAAGAAGAATGAATATGCTTTCCGCAAAATTGTTTATCAATTTCTTTTGCGAATGAGGGCGAGATAAATCCTTCACCGTCAAATGAATCGTAAGAAAATTCAATATCCTTTTCAGTACGATTGTATTTTTTTACTGCCGCATTTTTATCTTTTGATGTAACAGTTACGGCGTGAGTTTTAATAAATCTTTCCCAGGTTCTGATAATAACAATACTGTCTTTATCAAAAAGTTTTTTGCTTTCAATTCTTGTACCGCCCGAAAACATAAGTCCGTTGTAAGCATAAAGCTTACTTAACTGACACAAACCGATGTTCATATCAAGCTGTATTCTTGCTTTGACTTTTTCATAAACATCACTTCTTATGAAAGACAAACGGGCGTTTCTGCTCATACTTGCAGAGCGTTCAAAGGCAACAAAGTTTTTCATACCCGTACCTAAATCAATATTTATTCCCTCGGGATGAAACATTGATTTTGCTTTTAACTGTCTTAAACAGATGCGTTCACTCTTTGCATCCCTGTCAAATATTCCACCGAAGTCAATGTAAACTATCACATCAGAGAGGTCAGAAATTTTTGTATCATCCTTCGGTTGTGTAAATTTATCCGAAGTTAAAACACTCATTAGCTGATAAAACATTGCACAGTCTTCCTGCAAGCTGTTTTCTTTATTCATTAGACACTTTGCAGTTGCACTGTTATTCAGATTAAAAATATATGTTTCTTCATTTTGCTTTTGGGCATAAGAGATAATTCCTCTTGCTGAAAGCATCGGTATTTCATAAGTAATATGTGCCATTGTTTCACCTCTGATGCACTTATTCTGTATAAAGGATACTACAGCCACCCCTGTAATGTCAACTCTTTTGCACCCGAATAATCGGGTGCTTTTTTCATTTAAAACAGCGGTATTACTTTAACGAGCATTGGATTTTGGTACCACAAAATCCCTTTCGGGTGCGGTTGCCCCGAAAATCAAAACAGAAAAGAGGTGAAAATTTATTGAAAGAAAACAAAAAGACGAAACTTGTAAAAGCATATTTTACCGAAGAAGATTATGAAAGACTCAATTATCTTTGCAGTATAATGAAGATTTCTAAATCAAAAATGATTCGGTTTCTGCTTTATTACAAGAACATTAAAGAAGCTCCGCCTGTTGATTACACAGTTTTAATCAGAGAAATGAGAGCAGTCGGTAACAGTTTAAATCAGCTTGCAAGAGTTGCAAATGCAAAAGGCTGGATAAATGAAAAGGAATTACGAGCCGCAATTCTTTCTCTTCGTGAACTCGAAAAGAAAATATCGGCTGAGTTTCATTTAAGTAAGGAGGATGAATATTGGCAGTAACAAAAATATGGTCGGTTAAAGGAACGCTGAAAAGCGTTGTTGATTACGCAATGAATCCCGATAAAACACTTAATGACTATTACAGTAATGCAGAATTACAATCTCTTAAAGATGTAATTGATTACGCAGTTGAAAGTGAAAAAACAGAAATGCAATATTTTGTGAGCGGAATAAATTGCAACCCTGAGTTTGCCCGTGACCAGATGACAGAAACAAAAAAGCTGTTTCATAAGCAGGATGGGATAATTGCCTTTCACGGTTATCAGAGTTTTAAGCCGGGAGAGGTTACACCTGAACTTGCTCACGAAATAGGAAAAGAGCTTGCCGAGAAATTATGGGGAGACAGACACGAGGTCATTGTAGCAACTCATCTTGACCGAGGACACATTCATAATCATTTTGTTGTAAACAGTGTTTCAATGGTTGACGGAAAAAAGTTCAATGCCTGCAAACAAAGTTATGCGTTAATGAGAAAAGTTTCTGATGAACTTTGCCTTGCGCACGGTTTATCTATTGTTGAAAAACCGCAGAAGGCACCGAGAAGAATGACCTATCTTGCAGAGAAAAACGGTGAAAGTCATCAGTATGATTTATTGAAATTTCATATTGATGATTGTTTATCACGCAGTTCAAACATCAGGATTTTTCTTTGGCAGATGGAAAAGAAGGGATATACTTTTGATTTCAACCGCCCTGAGCCGACAGTTTATCACAAAAGATTTAACCGTCCCGTATGGCTTTGTGACCTTGGTGACGGTTATACAATTAACGATATTGAAGAAGTAATACTGACTAAAAGACATTACACGAGAAGAGTTACTCACGATTCAATCACTTTCAAAACATTATTCTTTGACGGCAACCCTTACAATTACAAAAGCGGTATCAGCAGCTCTTACACTTGTTTGTGTAAAGGGCTGCTTATGTTTAAGGAACATCCCCATTGTAACGAGGTCGAAAATTATCTTGAACAGGAGCTTTTGAAATTTGACCAGCTTTGTGAAGAACAGAATTTACTTCTTGACAACGATGTTGAAAGTTACGAAGACCTTGAAGCACTTATATCAAACACCGAAAAAGAATTACAGGAAATGAGCGAAGCAAGAAATGTATTCAGAAACAAACTCAAGTGTGCTGTCCGTGCAAGTGATGAAAATCTGCAGAATGAAATCCGTGAGGATATTGCAACTCTTACCGCCGCTATGAGAGTTGCAAGAAAGAACATCAAAATTTTAAACAGAGTTAAATTCAGGGCTGAGGATGTAGTAAACAGAATGGATAGTATAAACGAGCATTCGAGAATGTATGAGCGTTATGCCCGTGATGACTATAAAACTAAAACAAATACAAACAAAATTCAGGAAAGGAGCCGATAAAATGGCTAGTAATAATTTAAAAGTACCGGTAAATATCCCGGTAGAAAAAATTCATCCCTTTGAGGGGCATCCGTATAAGGTTTTAGATAATGAAGAGATGAATAATCTTATTGAGAGCATACAGCAGAAAGGTGTTATTTCACCTGTTGTTGTAAGACCTTTAGAAAATACAACAGATGAATATGAGGTAATCTCAGGTCACCGAAGACTCAGAGCATCAGTGAAGGCAGGGCTGGAAACAGTACCTGCTTTAATTTATGCCGTAAGCCGTGATGAAGCGGCTATTATGCTCGTGGACAGTAATCTGCACAGGGAGCATATTCTTCCGTCGGAGAAGGCATTTGCGTACAAACTGAAATATGATGCATTAAAATCTCAGGGAAAAAGAACAGACTTAACTTCGTCGCAAGTTGCGACAAAGTTCGACTCTGCAACTGAAATAGGCAATATTACAGGTGAAAGCCGAGATAAAGTTTACAGATATATCCGTCTGACTTATCTTATCCCCGAACTACTCGATATGATGGACGAAGATAAAATCGCTTTCTCGGTCGGTGTTGAGCTTTCGTTCCTTGATGACCAAATGCAGTATGACCTGCTCCGTGTGATTGAAGAACAGGACTGCACACCATCATATTCTCAGGCTTGGCATATGCATAGAGATTTTAATTCTGGCACACTGACTGTTGAAGGAATTGAAAATATGCTTATGTCTGAAAAGCCGAATCAGAAAGCTATGTTCAAGCTCCCGCTTGAGCAAGTGCAGAAATTCTATCCTAATGCCAATAAGAAACAGCTTGAAGATTATGTTATGAAAGCCTGTGAGTATTACAACAAGGCTTTACAGCGACAGAGAAGTCGAAACAGCAGAGATGAAAGATAAGGAGGTAGCCTATGGGTGATGAAGTAAAAATTAATTATACCGAAGCCAATGTTAATCCTGATAATCTCAGCGGTGTTCTCATTTCAGAGAATGCCGCTGAATCTCTTGTCAGATGTTTTCTTCCTGATATAGTATCTTTCTTTGAAAGTGATACAGGCAGAAAAGAGTTTGAAGAATGGGACAAGGATTGGGATAAATTAAAAGAAATCGTATAAAAAACAGCGGGTGCGATGTAAAATCATCGCATCCGCACATTTAACAAAAACAAGTATATGAATTACAATATTTACAGAAAATCAAAGGAGGTAAAATATATATGATAGGCGTTATCTACGCAAGATACTCTTCCGATAATCAGAAGGAAGAAAGTATTGACGGTCAGCTACGTGAATGTAAAGTCTATGCCGAAAAGAACGGTATACAAATAGTTGATACCTATATCGACAGAGCTTTATCTGCTAAAACTGATAATAGACCGAGATTTCAGCAGATGATAAAAGACAGTGCTTCAAAGCATTTCGAGGTTATACTCGTATGGAAGCTTGACCGTTTTGCTCGTAACAGATATGACTCGGCTCATTACAAAAATATGCTTCGTAAGAACGGAGTTAAGGTTGTATCTATTACGGAAACCATATCTCAAGGTGCGGAGGGTATTCTGCTTGAATCTCTGCTTGAGGGTATGGCTGAATATTACTCTGTTGAGCTTGCAGAAAAAGTTACAAGAGGTATGATGGAAAATGCTCTTAAGTGTAAATACAATGGTGGTACCTTGCCAATTGGTTACAAGGTAGATAAAGAGCAGAATTATTTAATTGATGAGGTTACTGCACCTGCGGTAGTTTTAGCTTTCAAGAGCTATTCCGAGGGTATGTCTATGCAGCATATTGCAAATATGCTTAATTACCAAGGCGTACGCACTCATAAGAAAACCAAGTTAGATGTTGACATCGTTGCCCGTATGCTGCACAACCGAAAATATATCGGAGAATACAAATTTAAGGATGTTATTACACCGGGAGGAATTCCCGCAATAGTTGATAAGGAGTTGTTTGAATTGGTACAGGAAAAAATGAAGCAGAATAAGAAAGCCCCTGCAAAGCACAAAGCAGAAGATGAATATCTTTTAACTACAAAGCTCTATTGCGGCAAGTGTCAGTGTCTTATGGTCGGTGAAAGCGGTACAAGCAGAACAAAGCATGTTCATCGATATTACAAATGTGTAAGTGTAAAGCATCACAAAGGCTGTGATAAGAAAACAGTTAAAAAGACTTGGATTGAGGATATTGTTGTTGATAGTATCCGCAGACTCATTATGAATGATGAAACCATTGAATATTTAACCGACCAGGCACTTGAAACCTTTAACAAGGAAAGTACTGTTCTTCCGATACTTCAAAAGCAATATGCACAGACTCTTACGGCAATCAATAATCTTATTAGCGCTATGGAAAAAGGTATTATCACACCTACTACTAAAGAGCGTATGGAAGAACTTGAAGCAGAAAAGAGTGAGCTTTCAATCAGAATTATGAAAGAGGAAATGTCAAGACCTAAGCTTACCCGTGAGGAGATTTTATATTGGTTCTATAAGTTCCGTAAGCTCAATCCTAATAAGCTTGACCACAGAAGAACTTTAATAAATAACTTTGTAAACTCAGTATTCTTATTTGAAGACAGAATGGTAATTACCTTCAACTTCAAAGACGGTACTGAAACCATAACCTTTGCCGACCTCGAAAAGTCGGCATTGGGTTCGGATTTCAAGGTGTCGGGTGCACCAGGTAACCGTTGAAACTAAGGTTTCAGCGGTTATTTTTTTATTACATAAAAGTTCATCGGGACTTGGAACCCTTATCGGCGAAGCCGATTACAATCGTTGCCCGGACGAGCAAAGCAAAGCGAACGCCCGTCAAGTCCCGTCTCTCGCACCACTAAAGAACTTACACTTATGTGCAGGTTCTTTATTTTTTCCAAGCCCTTCGGTACAATCTGATTTTCTCTTACACAACTTTTTCTTGCTTTCAGTAAATTTTCGTGATAGAATCAAAGTAAGAGGTGATACTTATGAGTGATAAAAAAATGCTTAAAATTTACACAGGCTTGTGCAGTGCAATTGCTCTTGTTTACGGATTATGGATGTCCGTATTTATGCGATGGGACCAATACCCGTATATTATCCCCACAGAAGCCGATCTTCTCTTGCCCCCTGCAGACTTTGTTGCAAAATTTGACGGTATGCTGCAGTACCCCTTGTACAACAATATGGCAATTTATTGGGTATGGGTGATTTTTTCAACTGCCATTCTGTTTTTGTATGCTTTCTTTATCAAAAAAATACTTTTTGCAGAAAAGCTTACCAAAGGCACGACTGTTTTCTGTATGGTAAATCTTATTGCAGGTTTTGCTTTTATTACCTGGTACGGATTTCTGAGTTTCCCTGAACAATTCGGTAATATCCTGACCGATGTTACTGCAAGTATGCTGGGTCTCCGTTATCCCTGGCATTTTAAAATCTGGGGCATTCTTGCATCGCTCTCGATTTTCACAAACACACTTTATATGTACCGCAAAAACAATTACAAAGGCAAAACAGGAGTTATTGTTACATCGCTGGGCTGCGCCTCTATTTTTGTAACAATCAATGTACCGTCAGCGGGTCTTGATCTTGTGATGACTGCCCGTTGTCTGTCACACTGGGCAACAGCACTTATCTTTGCTTTCTTAGGCGCTGCAGGTGTAATAATTTTCCTTTTCCATAAGTCAATGAAGAAAGAGAAAAAATACATATTTGCAACTGTGTTTTTCGTTTCCGTGCTCATACTTATGCTCATTCTTCTGGCAACCGTCGGCAAGAGTGCATTCATCGAAAACCTTCCTATGTGGGTTGCATACGCCTTGTTATTCATAATCAATTTCACATCACTATTGGATAAAAAAGGAATTGATGAAAATAAAACAGTTAAAGAAAAAACGCCTTCCGGCGTTTGACAGTTCAGAATTTCCTGCTGTTTAATATTCCTCTTCTGTTACACAAATAAACTCCAAGGTTTTCGACCTTGGAGTTTATTTGCTTTTATTTTTACTTATGCTACTCACTAAGCATTTTAATTATCTCTTTAAATTCAGCTTTTCTTTTAAATTCTTCTGTTAACGGATAATGTTCAGACATTACAATTTTCATAAACTGTGATGCTGTTGTTTCACGATATACAGTCCCATAATTATAAAATCTTTTCGCCCTTTCTGTAACATCGGATGTTTCATCAAGTTTTTTTGCGTATACGGCTGCTTCTCTGAGATACTCAAGTGCTTTTTCATCGTTGCCGATCTGCTGATAAAGATGTCCTAAATATCCCAGATTGTAAAGTCTGTTGTAACAGTTTTTGCCGAAGTTTCCGTCGGAATAAATGAGTTCCAAAAGGTTTTGTAAACTTTCAAATTGAATTATTCTCTTTTCTGCCGTACAATTCAGGCAATAACCGAAAATTTCACTATGAAGTAAAAACATCAATTCTTCAAGCGTATTTTTGTGAGTTCCGTAATAATCTATTCTGTCAAGCGCCAGTATTTCTTTAGAATCGCACATCGCAGGTAAAGTATTTATAATATCATTTGCCTGTTGCAGATATTCCTCATAAACACCATATTTACCTTCTTCGTCGCAAAGACAATCATATTTCCACATAAGATGTGAAATCATAATTGTTTTTGACCAGATTCTTATGCTATCTTCTGTACAGTGACGCTGAATGTTATCATATATTTTCGATATCTCTTCTGATGTTTTTTTATAATCTCCTGATAGTATTTCAGATATAGAAAGTGTACGAAGTTTCACTTCCTGCAAAAGCTGCATATATCGCACCAAAATACGGAAATCTCCCGGGAATTCTTTCACTGCTTTTTTGTATTCATTGAAAGTGGTTGCCAGATCTTTAAGTTTCATTGTGTCGTAAAGTTCAAGGTAGTTATTAATTTTCTGCTCATTACGAGCTTTATTGGTGCCAAGCAAATCATCAACCGAAATATTGAAAAACGATGCTATTGAAGGAAGAATAGTTATATCAGGATAGCCTTCACCTCGTTCCCATCTACTGATACTCTGAAATGTAACGCCTAAAAAATCCGCCAGAGTTTCTTGGGTAATGCCTTTTTCCTGTCTTAATCTTTTTATGTTTTCGCCAAGGTAAATTGTCATTGTTTTTCACCTCTTAAGAAGTTATTGTCCCGTTTAATAACATAATAATCCACTTTCGTTATAAAAACAATAACATATTACAGGAAACAAGTTCAAGTAATACAAGAAAAATTCAACACAAACAATAAAACGGTTAAAAAAAATTCGTTTTTTCTTATCCGATATTTAAAATGTGTTTTTATACTTACTATTGCAAAACCCAAAGCCGGGATATATAATAGAAACATAACAAATCTTTTAACGGGATTAACGGAAATGTTATACCATTAAAAATTTTTAGAGGTGATGAAAAATGTTTTCACGAATAACTGCGGTGATAATGTGCATTGTTTCTTTTTTCACAGTTTCCGTTTCACAGATTTCTTATGAAATTGATCTGAAAAAAGAACTTGCAGAAGGCAACTACGAAAGCCCGTACATTGTGAGACCCCTTGATGGGATAACTGTAAACGGTGTGTCTCTTGACGAATACTCCGTTGTCACTCCCCAAGGCACTCTGTATTCCAATGCCGCCGAGACCCTTTGTGATGAGTTGTATAAGGCTTGTGGCAAAAAGATTACCGTCGCAGAAAGTGATACTTCAAAAGCCTTTATAATTAACGCAGCTCTGAATGATACGGACTTTTTCAGTCTTAAGGTTGAAAACGGCAACATATATATCACAGGCAGCTCGAATGTGGGAATTTCAAGAGGAATAACAGCTTTTGCAGATGAAGTTTTGCTTACTTCACAAGGCAGCTTTGACTTTAAAGACGGTTATGAGTTCACAAAGACTTTTTCAGACTATGTAACATATGAATCCTTCGGAGCCGTAGGCGACGGTAAAACTGATGACCTTGACGCCATCGTGAAAACTCACGAATATGCAAACGAAAACGATCTGAGCGTTTTTGCCGATGAAACTGCAACATACTATATCGGCGGCGGAAACAAAACCGCTTACATCAAAACAAACACAGACTGGTCAACTGCGCGTTTCATAATTGACGATACAGAAGTCGAAAACAGAAGCTCCTGGATTTTCAACGTCGCACCGTCAAGGGGCGGAATAAATATCACCGATAAGGTTTCCCCACTCGGAATTGACGCAACAAATATCGGAACTGAACTCGATGGCAAGTGTCTCGTTGTGCTTACTGATTCCAACGTAAAAAGATATATCCGTAAAGGTGCTAACCAGAATTCAGGCAGCAACCAGACCGATGTTATACTTGTCGACGAAAAGGGAAATATTTCTCCTGACACTCCCCTTATCTGGGATTTCAATGCAATCACCGGTGCAACAGCTTATCCCATTGATACCGAAGTCCTTACCATAAAGGGCGGATTTTTCACAACTATTGCTAATAATGCTCCTTCTGAATACACCTACTACACAAGAGGCATTCAGGTAAGACGCTCAAATACTGTTATTGAGGGATTATATCACGATATCAGAAACGAGGGTGAAACGGGCTCACCTTATTCTGCCTTCGTCAGTCTTTCCTGCTGCGCAGATGTAACAGTAAAGAACTGCACTTTTACCGGACACAAAAAGTATAAGACCATAGGCTCTGCAGGAACAAGCGTCACAATGGGTACATACGATATAGGTGCCGCAACGGCAGTTAACGCAAAGTTCATCAACTGCAACCAGACAAACGATATAACCGACGGCGATTATTGGGGAATTGCAGGTACGAACTATTGCAAAAACCTGGTGTATGACGGCTGTGCCCTCTCCCGCTTTGACGCACATCAGGGTGTTCTTAACGCAACTGTTATAAACTCTGTTCTCGGTCATCACGGAATAAAACTGATAGGAAGCGGAACGGCTCTGATTGAGAATACAATTGTTTTATCCGACAGCTTTATTGCCCTTCGTTCAGATTACGGCTCAACCTGGAACGGTGAACTTATTATCCGTAACTGTAAATTCTATCCTACAAATGTTGCGATGCATATAATTGATGCTGAAAACACGGAAGACCACGATTTCGGTTACACCTGCTACCTGCCTCAGAGAATAGAGATTGACGGATTCTATGTTCACAGAATCGGAATAAATTATCTTTTCACGATGGTTAATTCAAAACATATTTCAGACTCATACAATGCTCCCTATCCCGTTGTTCCGCCTCAGGAAATAACAGTTAAAAATTTCAGCAATCTGCTTTTCGGCGAACTTTTCGTTTCGTTGAATAAGGCTATATTCAAGACTCCGATTTCATCTTAAATCACAAAAAATCAAATGGTTGTGCCTATGTCCTAACAGGTTTTCACTCAAGCTATGAGTCAGGTCTACGGGGCACACCTCCACAAATGCCGTTCACTGCGGATGAGAAAACAGAAACGGGTATTTGGCTTTTTATAACACAATAATCACTGAATATAAAAATAAGGAATGACAGAATAAATGAAACATTCTAAACAAACAGTTTTGTGCGGAGCTGATGTTTTAGCCCGTGACGGACTTGATTGCAAAGGAAAATGCGGACTTATCACAAATCATACCGGTGTTCTCCGCGACCTTACTTCAACAGTAGATTTGTTAAAGGAACTGTGCAATCTGACGGCACTTTTCGCACCCGAACACGGAGTCAGAGGAGACCAACAGGCAGGTCTGAATGTTTCCTCTTACACTGATGAATTCACCGGTCTTCCCGTGTACAGCTTATACGGCGATGATATATCCGAAAGCGAGAAAGTCCTTTCTTCTCTCGACACAGTATTTTTTGACATTCAGGATGTTGGCGCAAGGTTTTACACCTATGCGTACACTATGACAGACACAATGAAGCTCTGCGCAGAAAACGGTGTAAATTTCGTGGTCCTTGACCGTCCTAACCCTTTAGGCGGAACAAAAGCCGAGGGAACTGTGCTTGACAGACGGTTTTCCTCATTTGTGGGAAGATTCCCTACCCCCACCCGTTCAGGACTTACCATCGGGGAATTTGCTCTTATGATGAATGAGACAGAAAACATCGGTTGCAATCTGACCGTTATCCCTATGGAGGGATGGAAAAGGGATATGTACTACGATGACACTGACCTTGTTTTCATTCAGCCATCACCCAACATCCCCACAACCGATACGGCTTTTACCTATATCGGCACCTGCATTTTCGAGGAGACAAATCTCTCTGAGGGCAGAGGCACAACAAAACCCTTTGAAATGATAGGCGCTCCCTGGCTGGACAGTGATGCCGTCATCAAAAAGCTAGGACCGCAGGAAGGCGTTATTCTTCGCAAGTGTTCATTCACGCCCACCTTTTCAGACTACAAAGACAGTTTCTGTCACGGCATACAGCTGCATATCACTGACCGTGATTCTTTTTCGCCCTTTGCAGTGGGAATAAGACTTCTGGATGCAATAAGGACAACGCACAAAGAATTTGAAATCGATCCCTCAATAGTAAATCTCCTCGGTGCAGATGATATCTTCAGAGAAGATTTCACTCCCGATTCATTCATAGCCCGAGAAACCCAAAAATCTGCAGAATGGCAGACATATTCAAAAAAATGGCATCTCTATTGAGATGCCGTTTTTGTTTTATGGTTCTGCTGTTTTATGGGGTACATTTTCAGTAATTGCCAGAATAAGCTCGGAAGCCGAGATAACCTGAACGCCATTGTCAAGCTGACTGACAAAATATGCAAGGTCGTCTGCTCCCACTGTCCACGGATGAACATTGATTACTGTATAGCCGCTTATTGAATCTGTATCAGCAGGATAACTGTTTACGATTTCTGCTTGTTCTTTCAGCCATTCTTCCGTCACTTCCTGCTCATTGTTTGACGGATGCCACAAAGACAGTCTCACACTTACAAAGGGTTTGTCATTCACAAAGAACACCTTACCCTTGCCTCCCTCATATCTTTCCGGGTCAATCTGCAGAATTCCGCCGTTGATGTTTTCATATCTTGCAAAATAACTGAGCTTGTTTTCAAAAAGATATTCGGGCATATCCAGAGGTTTATCAAGAAGAGTCATCGTTGTGAGACCTGACGAGAGCATCGCTGCCGCCGTCATATCGGAATAACACTTAAGCTCACGGGGAGACATTTTGGAAACTCTTCCGTACCCGACGCCCGACGGCCCTGTGATAAAAGAATCGTTTCCTCTGTTTTCTGATGCTTTTTTCAACGCGGCAGGTGAAAACTCATTCATCAGCGGAGCAAAGGTCCAAGTTACGGGCACATCAATGTCATATGACTGCCACTTATAGAAATCAGCATAGCCGTTTGAAATCCACTGTGCGTTATCGCCGTCACTGTACACGATAGCAACATAATGCTTTTCAGGGTCAAGCGCAGGTGCTTCCGTTTCGCTGCCAAGTGTAACTTCTCCCACATTCAGACAATTTAGAATACTCATATTCATACTGTGGTCAGAGGGAACAACGAAGTGACCGAAAGAAGAAATTGACTCTGTAAAAGAGACCTCATACTGACACCAGCCGAGAATGATTGACGCATCATCAAGGTCTGATAACAGCTCTTTACGGAAAGCACACTCAACCTCATCGTCATCTTTTGTATATGTAATAAAAATCTTCTGCTGAACAGCAAAATCGCGCAGACCCTGAGCAGTACCCGCCTGATGAACAAGCGAATCCTTTCTGAACTCATCCTTATGCTTCTTGTAGAAATCACGCTGACTGAGAATTGTTACAGTGTCATCCGTAAGGTCCTCTGCTTTTTTCATACCCAGCTCTTTTACAATATCTTCAATTCTTTCAGACACTGCAAGATAGCCGTAAACGGTAGAATAGTTGAACGCCATATTTATCTGCTCAGTTGTGTCAGTATCGGTAAAAAGCACATAACTGTTGTCAGATATATAAGACGAAAAACGCGGAATCAGATTTCTGAGAGTCCATTTTTCACCGTTTTCGTCAGTATGAATCAGCTTACAACCTGCTTTTTCAATTTCTGCAAGTTCTGTTGATGAGTCGTTTCCGTAGTTAATGAAAATTGAAGCCTTGTCTCTGCCTACAAGTCCCTGCAGACTCTGAATTGCAATCCATTCATCCTTTGACATCTGCGATGCCCTGACAACAAGTATCTCTTCAGCCAGAGGGTGCGAATCAAAAACATCAGCAAGTTGACTGAGCTCTGTTTCACTCATAGGTGCCGGTGCTTTCATAGGTATAGCTGCCGTAAGTTCATTTGCCACAAGGGTGAAAAATGACATCACGACAAGAAAAGCAGTTTTTAAGTAATTCATAAAATTCTCCTTGATTCGTTCTGTTTTTACTTGTACATTCTAACACACTATCACAAAAATAACAAGCACACACTTGCAGAAGCACCCCTGAATACCCGTAGGAATTCAGGGGTGGTGTTACTTGATTTTTACATAAAAAGATCGAGAAGACCAAGAAGAAAATCCCAGAAGCTTTCATATGCAGCGTCAAGCACTGTCATAATTGCAGGGGTATCTTTATAATAAAGGGCGTGAAACACATCACCGAGGCCTACCCATCCGTCTGCAAGGGCGTTTTCACCCAGAAGAAAAGTTATAATTTCAGTTATAAAGTTCATACTATTACCTCACCATACATGATTCCAGAGCACTCTCTTGAGAAGAACGCCGATAAATGAGCGTCCGATTGTAGCATCGAAAACATCTGCAAGAGAACGGAAGAACATTGATGTATCAAACTGTCTGTAAACTGTGGAAGTGTATTCAACACCCTCTGCCATTGTTGTGAAAGGCTGTGAATAGAGAATACCGCCGGGGCCCGTAATCTGGAAACGGACATAGCAACCCAGCTCATCCTTATAATCGTCAAGGTCGATTGAAGTAAGTCCCTTACCCTCTGCGATTATCTTTCCCTCAGAAATCCACTGAACATTGTCAAACTCACTGCCCGTGAAAGAGATAGTGTCCTCTTCCTGGTCAACATCAATTCTTGAAACTGCAGGAGGCAGATTACCCGTGCCGTTGAAATCGTCGCCGAGATAATAAGTGTCTACTCTGCCCACAGAGAACCAAGCACCGCTGCGCATACAGTTTTCATAAGCCTCAAGAGTTAATTCGGGCATAAGCATCATTGTGAAAGCCCAGTCGTTGTCATCGCCCTTCTGATGCGAATCTGAAAATGCGATACCTGCCACATTTCTGCCCTTGGGAATTGTAAGCTTGAGAATTTCATCCCAGATAACAGAATCAAATCTTGTACTGTTGATATCGAAAGCTACGCAGGAGTCATACTGAAGGAAGATATTTGCGAACTTATTTGCATAATAAGGCTCGTGAGCACGCCACTCATCCTCAACCCATCTGCCTACATATTCACCTGTATGGTCAAGGAAAGAATATCCGCCCTCTTCGTCACACTGACGCACAATCGTCTTATAGTCGCCGTAGATGCCTGTTCTCGCACGTGCTGCCTGACAGTTGAAGGTGTTTATATGGCAGTCATTGATAGGCGTTACGCCATTTGCCTCAGCACCACCGGTAACCTCCATCATACCGCCCAGCTCATAACCTAATTTTTCGGAAAGGGCGTCACGCTCTGCGCTTTCATAAGTACCTGCGATAATCTGTTCACGCTCTTCATCAGTGAGAACAACCGGATCACGCATACCGGTTCTTTCATATTTGAAAAGGCGGTAAAGAGGAACCATATCGGGAACCTCGTTCCACTGTTTGCCGATAACTGCGTGGTCAGTGATTGCAAGAATCTGGAAGCCTAAATCATAGTGGCTCTTTACACTCTCTGCAATAGACTGGCCTCCGTCACTTGCGTCAGTATGGGAGTGGAGAGAGGCTTTGTACTGCTTCCAGTTATCCCAATCAACGCCGTCATAGTGGCTCGTTATCACATAGTCGTATTCCTCATCTGTTTCTGCCGCAAAGGAAACTGTGCTCAATGAAAAAAGAATTGCCGCACAGAGAGTTATCGCCATAATCTTTCTGAATTTTTTCATAAAGCATCCCCTCCGATCAGAGAATAAGACCGGGAATGAACTGACTGAGCCATTCTACAAGGTCATAGAGAAAAAAGTCAATTGATGAAATAAGGTCACGCAAGAATACATTGAAATCCATAGTGATTCTCCTTTCTTTATAGTTCAGTTTAATAATAATAAAATGAACAAAAAATGTCAATAGAAAGGAAAAATTTTGTTCACTATATGCAAAATAAAAAAATCCGCAATCTTGTCCATTGAACGAGATTGCGGATTGTGTATTATCTGAAAACTTATTCAGCTTTTTTTCTTGCTTCGATTTCTGCTACCATTTCTCTCTGACGCTTTTCAGTGATTGTGTAGAAGAACATCGGAACTGCACAGGCAAACATACTGATTACACCTGAGAGGATAAGCACATTCCAGAGAGCATCAGGATTGCCCACGGTACCTGTTTCTGTGTCAATTGCAGCGATGCTTACTGACATAACGCCGATGAATGCACCCACTGCCATACCGATTTTGTTGATAAGAGTCTGCATAGCAAAGCAGATACCTTCGCCTCTTTCGCCTGTTTTCCATTCAAGATAGTCAACAGTGTCACCAATCATAGCGTATGTGATGATGTTGTTAACACCCTGAGGAAGACCAAGGAGAATAAGACCGATTGCACCGACAATAAGTTTCCATGTTGCATCATAGCCCACGAAATACATAACAGCCATAACTACGCCACCGAAGAGATGAACGATAATATATGTATATTTCTTTGTGAATTTCTTTGAAAGCCAGGGAACAAGAAGTGATGCCACAAGGCCACCGGGTACAACAAGCAGTGTGATAATACTGTAAAAGCCCTCGTTCTGAAGGATGTATTTTGCAAAATACAGACCGCCTGTGTATGTGTAAACCATTCTTGCGCCACCGAGAACGCCTGAAAGAACGATGAGAAGAAGCTCTTTATTCTTAAAGAGGAGTTTAAGATTGTGACCGAATGAAGGTGCTTCGCCTTCTGCTGTGAAACGTTCTTTTGTGTTTTTGAAGCCATAGAAGAACATAGGTATTGAGATTACAACAAATACAACTGCACAGATGAAATAAATCCATTTGAGTGTATCTGCATTTGCTTCAACCTGTGATTTCATAACTGTACCGATGAATGCTTTTGCACCCTCTGCGTCAACACCATAGTCAGCCATAATCATAGAAATGCCTTCTGCTGTGTCAGCATATTTGAATTTCTTTGTAAGTGCGTCTGTAAGAATAGGCACACCAACTGTTACAATACCTGCGCCTAAAGTACAAGCCATACGGGCAACTGTAAGGATATTACCACGGACAGTAGTGTCATTTGTCAGACAGGTTGAAAGTCCCCAGTAAGGAACGTCAGCCACTGTGTAAACCATCGACCAGATAACATAGATAATTGCAATCAAAACAAAGCTTGTTGTTGATTTTGCTTCAAAGAAAGGAAGGAAACAAAGAATTGTACAAACACCGATAGGAATCGCCATCCATTTGAGATAGGGACGGCATTTACCCCATTTGCTTCGTGTCTTGTCAACTATTGAGCCCATAATGGGGTCGTTGAAAGCATCAAAAACGCGTGTTGCCAACATAAGAATCGCAACTGCAATTGCGCCTTCAATATAACCGATTTTTACTCCTGCTGCGCCAAAAAGCAAAGCGTCTGTAAGGAAAATTGTGAGATATGAGCCTACAATTGTACAGATAAAATTCTGTCCGATACCGGTTACACTGTAAGCAATTGCTTCTTTGGGTTGCACACCCTTGCCCGGTGTTGTGCCGAACAATTTGTGCAGCATTTCATTGATTTTCATAATGCCCTCCTGTAAACACATAAAAATAAAATTACTTATATTTTACCATATCATCAGAAAAAAGCAAGTATATTTTTCAACCTTGCTCTTTTCTTCTCTGCGTGGTATAATAAGCAGAGTATATAACAGTCTTCTGAAAGGGCACTGACTATGAAAAATAAATCTTCTTTGGTTTTTACGGGCGACATAGGCTTTGACAGGTATATGTACGGCAAATGGGAGGACGAAAATCTCATTTCTGATGAAATTCTTTCTTTTCTCCGCAGTGCTGACCACGTTGTTGCAAATGTAGAGGGTCCCGTTGCCGACGCTGAAACCAACACAACAAAAGACGGTGTAGGGCAGCTTCTTCATACAATTGAACCTGCTGCAGTGAAAGTTCTCAACAAAATGGGGGCCGACGTGTGGAATATCTGCAACAACCATATTATGGACGCAGGTGAATACGGAATCAGAAGCACTCTTGAAACCGCAAAAGAAAACGGTGTTCAGACAATCGGCGCAGGTATGGATATTTACCAGGCACGAAAGCCCGTTATTCTTAACGAAGCAGGTGGAATCGGTATGTTCGGCGTAGGCTATCAGAGAGCCTGTCGCAAAGCTGACGAAAATAAAGCCGGTTGTTACAGCTGGAGTGACCTTGAAGAAATTCAGAAAACAATAAATGAAATAAAGAAAAAATGCCGTTGGTGTGTTGTTGTTGCACACGCAGGAGAGGAATTCACACCCCTCCCCTCGCCATACACAAGAGAGAGATATCATCTCTATCTTGAAATGGGTGCAGACATCGTAGTTTCACACCATCCCCACGTGCCGATGAACTATGAAACCGTGGGCGACAAGGTGATTTTCTATTCTCTCGGCAACTTCATTTTTGACACGGACTATCAGCGTTCGCAGTTCGGCACAGAATTCGGTCTGCTTGTTAAAATCAATTTCACTGAAAATGATTTTACCTGGGAAAGTATGGGCCTTGAGATTCTCCGCGGAGAAGAAAGAATAGTAAAAGCACCGCTGCCGAAAATTTTCACAGATGTGGGCGAAGAAGATTTCAGACTGCTCTCTCCGCTTTCTGCAAAGATGCACATAAACGCCACCAAAAGGCAGATGACCTATCTCAATCCTCAGCGTTTTAAAAACGCAACGGAAGAAGAATGGGCTGAGCATTTCAGAGAGCCACTGAGAACCGGCAGAGTGCCCGGTGAAACGCTTGACTTTTTCATCCTTGTCCCCCTTGCCGAAGAAGCTGAAAAGGGTGAATGGAAAAAGAGTAAGTTAGAAGATGTAAAGGAATATATTTTAGGACAGATGTAGGTGACACAATGGCTGATTTGAAAGAACTTATATTTAAAATTTTTCAGAATGACATAAGAAAAGCCGTGCTCAGTAAAGGTAAAGACAGTGAGTATAAAAAAATCACTATTTCTAAAATGCCTAAATTCTATCAGGCTGCAAAATGCACCGAAAAGCAGGTTTTTCACGAAAATATCCAACCCAATGAAATCGCCGAAAAGGCCTTTATGATGATGGACGGAAAATTCCTTCAGCTTAATGCGTGGTCTGAGGGAAAGGAATATATAATCATCGTTTCAAAGCAGGGCAAAACGTCATTCAAAGAAAGAAATACAGAAACAAAGACCTTGCCGGACTTATCATCACACAACAGAATCAAACAGTACATTCTGTCAGAGGGTATGATAATCGAGCCTCTGGTTGATATGGGAATCTTCACAAAAGAAGGCAAAATCATCAACTCAATGTACGACAAGTACAAACAGATTAACAGAATCATCGAGTTTATGGACGACTTCCTTAAGAAAAGCCACTTCACCAGGCTGAATGTTATCGACTTCGGTTGCGGTAAATCATACCTTACATTCATCGTGTATCATTATCTGACAAAAATCAGGAAAATTGACGCACACATAATAGGTCTCGACCTTAAGCAGGATGTTATTGAAAAATGTAATAAGGCTGCGGAAAAATACGGCTATGAGAATCTCCATTTTGAGCTGGGTGACATAAACGGTTTTAAATGTCCTTTTGAGGTTGATATGGTGATGACTCTCCACGCGTGTGATACGGCAACTGACTATGCGCTTTTCAATGCAATTTCCTGGAATGCGAAAATGATTTTCTCTGTCCCCTGCTGTCAGCATGAATTAAATGACCAGATAGAAAGCGAAAACCTTTCTATTCTTACCCGATACGGAATTGTCAAAGAAAGATTTTCCGCATTACTCACAGATGCAATCAGAGGAAATCTCCTTGAATACTGCGGCTACAAAGCTCAGCTTCTGGAATTCGTGGATTTTACCCACACTCCGAAAAATATACTTATCCGTGCAATAAGAAAAACATACACTCCTGCCGGGATAAAAGAAAAAGCACTGAACGAAGTTCACTCAGCTATGGAAGAATTCGGAGTGAAGCCCACATTGTATAATTTGTTAATGAAATAGTATAATAAAAATCCCGTAAGTGAACTTACGGGATTTTTTCATTTAAATTTCTTCGATTTCAAAGAACACCACATTACTTGCTTCCAGCATAACATTGAGTGAAAGTTTTCCCTCTGATGCAGTCACTTCATACTCTGTGGGAGTGAGCACTGCACATTCCTTATACTTATCACGGAGATTCTTATAGTATAAATCTCTTGCGTCAGGGTCGGCAAGTGTTGTGGGATTGTCAAGCAACGGGTCATCAGGTGACCACGCAAAGCAATCATCTGTTATGTTATAAATCTTCCTGTCTTCCTGCCACTCATCAAAGTAGTTACAGTCATCATTTATAAGATACTGTGTAACTTTATATTTCTTTCCGTCCTCGGCAGGGATGTTCACAGTAACATCCGCTTTACCTTTATAGTCCACATCATTTTTGAAATTATAGACCATAGCACGGATGAGACCTGTCTCTTCATCTTTCGCAACAAGGTTTCCGATTTCCACCTTGAGAGATGTTTTCAGGCTCATTGTATCGGCAGAAAGAATTCTGCAATTTTCAAACTTTGCAATATTCTTTGCCACGTGATAGCTGATTATGGGATATCCGTCAAGGTTTCCGTTTGTAAGGAAATTCCAGGAAGAGAAATAATCGCCACCTGCAAGAATTGTCTGAGTGAAAATTCTCGCATCGTATGCTGCCTGCCACGTGTAGCCTACCGTTCTGTTGAGAAGCTGATTGTCATCAGCACCTTTTGTGGTGCCGGTAAGGATTCTTCCCTCATCAATGCCGAAAATAAGACCCTCTAGTCCGTATTTTTCAGCCTTATCTTTAAGATATCCTATTGTTTCGGGCAAGGTGTTGCCTTCAGTGAATTTACCAGGCTCAGAATCATAGAATGAACCTGAAAGGAAACAGATACGGCTTCCTTTTTTACCGTTGGCATAGTTTGTACCCTCAGCAACGTGACGGATGAAAATTTCTTCATCCCAGAGACCTTCCGTTACTGTCATACTGTGCGCACCGACGAAAACATCTTCGCCGATAACATCAATAAGAGCCTGAACAGTATAGTCATAAAGTTTGCAGTAAGCTACGGCACTGTCTTCGGGCAGACCGCTTTTTGCCATAAACCAGGCTTCATTTTCATATTCGGTCATAACACCGAAACGCCAGGTTCTGACTTCTTCGATTCCGAATTCTTCTACAAGCGCCTGAGCAATCGCCTTTATGTAGGCATAATATGCTTCAAAATCATCAGGGGGATAAGGGTTCATACCAAATCCGCCGAAAGTATAGTCCGACGTGAATTTGAGAGGAACACCACCCAATTTCAGATGAGGCTTCGCGCCGAGATTCAGAATACCTCTGCAATTTTCGATGAGAGTATCGAATTTATAGTCTGTAAGGGTGCTTGTGTCATAGGGGTCTTCAAATAAATCTCTGTCAGGAGTTCCGCCTGTGCACTGCATAAGCTGAACATATCTGACAAACTCAAAAACATCATTTTCTTCGTTTCTTTCTGCATAGTAGAAAGAAGTGCCCATATGCCAGATATTGATGTTGTCAACAACATTCGGAATTACCGTTCCCACAGAAGATGTGTCAACATCAATCACTGCTGTGCTTGTCTTTGAAAACAATGCAGGGAAAGAAGAAAAGAAAAAGCTCAGTGCAGTCGCAACTGCCATAAAAAATGCAGATATCTTAATCATTGTTTGTTACCGAAATAGTAAACTCTCATTTCATAAGGTCTTGTCTTGAATGTGTTGTGCTTACGCATATTCTTGTCGTAGTTTGAAAGCATAAGCTTTCCTTCTTCAAGATTATAACCCTGAGGAGCTGTGAATTCTACGGGTTTGTCTGTGAATGAGCAGATAACAAGAAGCTTTTCATCGCCGAGTACACGCTCATAACAATAAATCTTGCTGCTGTCTGCATAATGCTCTTTATAGATACCGTCACGCACAACCTTGAACTGCTTTCTGAATTTGATAAGCTTACGGTAGAAGTTAAGGATTGAGTTCTTATCCTTCTCCTGATCCTCAACATTGATCTGCCAGTAGTTTTCGTTGATGTAGAACCAGGGTTTATCAGCAGTTGTGAAACCTGCGTTCTTTGTGTTTGACCACTGAACGGGAGTTCTTGCATTGTCACGGCTGCGTTTTTTGACAATGTTCATAATTTTCTCTTCAGGGAAATGAAGAACTGACTTATAAAGTCTGTGAGCATTGTAAGTAGATACATCTTCGTACATATCAAGACGGGGAAGACGAATATCTGTCATACCGATTTCCTGACCCTGATATACGAAAGGAGTACCTTTCTGGAGCATATACATAGCTGCCAACATTTTACCGCTTTCCTCACGGTATGCTTCGCTGCCGTAACGGCTGATGATACGGGGATGGTCGTGGTTTTCAAGATAAAGAGCATTCCAGCCTTTGCCTTCAAGAGCATACTGCCATTTTGAGAAAGCTCTCTTCATTCTCTTAAGGTTGAAGGGAGTGGGAATGGGGTCTGTCATAAAGCAGTCAGCTTCCATATGCTGGAAGTGGAACATCATATCAAGCTCCTGATCAGGACCTTCCTCAATAAAGGGAAGTGCAGCCTTGGGAGTCATCATCGGTGCTTCACCAACTACGAAGCAATCGTAATTGTCAAGAACATCGTGTCTGAATTCTGAAAGATATTCGTGGATGTGGGGACCGTGTGTGTAATGCTCAAGTCCACAGGCAACGGGAATGGGGAAGCCGTTGGGAAGTCCCTCAGCCTTTGAAATCCATGTGATAACGTCTTCACGGAAACCGTCAACGCCCATATCGAGCCAGAAGCGCATAATGTCTTTAACTTCTTCTCTTACCTTGGGGTTATCGTGGTTAAGGTCGGGCTGACCTTTTGCGAAAATGTGAAGATAGTATTCATCAAGATTTTCATTATATTCCCAGGCATCACCGTCAAAGGTTGAAAGCCAGTTATTGGGAGGCTTCTTGTCTGACTTACCTTTTCTCCAGAAATAGTAGTCGTGATAAGGATTATCGTGACCCTTCTGGCTCTCAAGGAACCACTGATGCTGACGCGAAGTGTGGTTTACAACAAGGTCCATAATAACCTTCATACCACGCTTGTGACATTCATCAAGCACCTTCTTGAAAAGGTCAAGATCGCCGTAGTCGGGGGAAATATTTCTGTAATCGGCAATATCATAGCCGTAGTCCTCGTTGGGAGAGGGATAGAGGGGTGAGAACCAGATTACGTCAACGCCAAGAGACTTGATGTAATCAAGTTTGCTGAGAACACCCCAGAGGTCACCGATTCCGTCGCCGTTACCGTCGCAGAAGCTTGTGGGCCATATCTGATATACCACCGCGTCTTTGTACCATTGTTTCTTTTCCATAATTAAAAATCCTCCGTTTAATAATTACTTTATTTTTAATTGATGAATACTTCCATCTTTAAGATGCATAAATGTTTTTAGGAGAAGAGCCTGAGATTTGCCGTCTGTGATTTCACCTGAAAGAACTTTCTTCACGGCTTCCTCAAGAGGTATTTTTTCCACATTCAGGAATTCATCCTCGTCCAGTTTCTGTCCCGTAAACTTAAGACCTCTCGCAGCATAAAGATAAATTATCTCACTGCAATATGCAGGAGTGGGATTAAACTCGCCCATAAAATAAAAATCTTCTGCCTCTGCACCCACTTCTTCTTTCAGCTCTCTTTTGATTGCCTCAAGGGGTTCTTCACCCTTTTCGAGCTTTCCTGCAGGAACTTCTGTAAGAACACCTCTGTTGGGATATCTGTACTGACTTACGAGAAAAACCTCGTCCTCATCCGTCAGCGCAGCAACACAGACACCGCCGTGGTGTACAACAACTTCTCTGATCGCCGCTTCGCCGTTGGGAAGACATACCGTGTCTTTCACAAGGTCTATGATTTTTCCCTCATAAAGGGTTTCTCCGCTGATTCTTTTTTCTTCTAATTCCATAAAAGAGTCCTCTTTCATCTTTTATTACTAATACATAATAACATACATTTTCAAAAAAATAAACAATAATTCTTAAAATTTATAAAAACTTCAAAACAGGTGGTGTTTATGGAAAAAATTGTTCTGCCGTATGAATTTGATTACTCCGAAAGTGAAAGAATAAAAAATAATCTTAAAGACAAATATCCGTTTCTCGTTTCATACACTGCAGGAAAAACTCTGTGCAAAAGAGACATAACCGCATACAGTCTTGGGAATTATAAAAGCACAGTGCTTTTTGCAGGAGGCTTCCGCGGTACGGAAAGGCTAACGAGTCTTCTGCTTCTGAGGTTTCTTGAGAATGTATGTGAATGCCTGAAAAAAAGACGGAAATTATCGGGCGTTGACATTTCTTCTGCTTTTATGTCCAAAGGAATAACTGTTATCCCCTGCCTGAATCCTGACGGCACGGAAATTGTGGTGCACGGCTCAAAAAGTGCAGGTGTTTTTGCCTCCCGCATAGACGGTGACGCTTCGCTCTGGACAAAAAACGCCTACGGCACGGACCTTGTCAGCAGTTTCGGAAAATCTGCAGATAACGAAGCCTCTGTTCTTACAAAGCTTTCGGAAAGACTTCCGGTCAGCCACGCAATTGCCTTTCATTCGCAAGGAGAAAAGATACGCTGGTCACGGGGCGACAAAACTCCCGAAGACAGCCTTACAATGGCTAATATTTTCAGTGTATGCAGCGGCTATTCAATTGCAGACGATGAAAATGAAACCGCAGCAAGTTTCAAAAACTGGTTTATTGATTCATCAGGCAGAAGTGCGTTCACAATAGAAACGGGCAGAGAGAATACCCCTCTGCACCCCACACTGCTTGACGAATTTTACCGTAATACGGAAGAATTACTGGTAGTCGGCGCCATAATATGACACTGTCTGACAACCGTGTAAATTGTAAATATATAGTAAACAATCGCTAATTATTCAGTTTTTAGATTGATTTATTCCACAATCTATGCTATAATGTTGAGTAATTGTGACATAATTGTTAAGGATGATATAAAAATGAGTAAAATCGTTATTACAGCCGACAGCCCGATTGATCTGTCTGCCGAACAAGCAACTGAATACGGCATTGAGATTATCCCGCTGCACATAATCCTTGACTGTAAGGATTACCTTGACGGTGTTGATATAACACCCGATGACATATACACAGCATATAACGAAAAGAAAATTCTTCCCTCAACCTCTGCAATTTCCGTATCAGAGTACGAGACCTTTTTCAGCAAGTTTGTTTCTGAAGGTTTTGAAGTTGTTCACCTTAGCCTGAGCAGTGCCATTTCATCAACTCATAACAACGCCCGGATCGCTTCAACAGATATGCCCGGTGTTCACATTGTTGACACCAAAAGACTTTCAACAGGTATGGCAGTTCTTGCAATCAAGGGCACAGAAATGGCGGCAACGGGAATGAGCGCTGCTGAAATCGCATCAAATCTTACCGCTATGCGCGACAAGGTAAGCACAAGCTTTCTTCTTGAGACCCTCACTTATATGAACAAGGGCGGAAGATGTTCGGCACTTGCCGTTCTCGGCGCAAACATTCTGGGAATCAAGCCCACAATAGAGAATCTCAATGACGGCTCTCTTGCAGTCGGCAAGAAGTTCCGCGGAAAAACAAACGCCGTACGCCGTCAGTATATTGACGAAAAGCTCTCTGTCCCCGGAATCGATTACAGCAGAATTTTTGTTGACCACTCAGGAATCGACGAGGATGAGCTTCTTGAACTTAAAACATACATTGAAGAAAACTATGATTTCAAGGAAGTCCTCATTTCCCGTGCAGGAAGCACAATCAGTACCCACTGCGGACCCGGTACATTCGCTCTTATGTTTATGTACAACTGACAAAAGACATAATTTCCCTTGTCGTTTCTGCGACAAGGGTTTTTATTTTTTCCTTGTCATAAAATCTCAAATAGATTTCAGTATACTTCTCTCTACATTTTCTCCCCTCACCGAGAAGATAAAAAGCCTGATTCAGAAGCTCCTTTTCTGCCCCAAGATTGAACTTTATTCTCGCTCTGTGCTTTTTCATTTTTTCGCTGTCGAAGAATCTCTGAGCACTTATGCGTCTGAAAACATCACCCTTGTATCTGTGGTTATCATTAGATGTGATAACGCCCAGTCCCGCTTCAGGCACAATAATATGCTCAGGGCTGTCCCCGCCGCCGAAAGGTGACAAAAGACTCATAACATCAAAGCCGCAGAGAAGTGCGTTTTCTCTGACAAGCGAAAGAATAACAGATGAAACCGTACCTGTTCTGTCATCAATGCAATAAATTTTCGGACACATTCTCTCAAAGGTTTCCGCAGCGAAAGAAATTCCGTCAGGCGTAACAGCAGTGAGCATTCTGAAATATTCTCTTCCGCAAACAGCTGAATATGTACCCAATTCTTTTTTCACAAAGCGCGAAATGAATCTTTCAATTTTCTCCGCATTCACTGCGTTACCCGTCAGATTGATTATGTCCTTTCTGACAGACCGTGCAGTAGAAATAAATTTCCCTGCCTTGGAAAAATATTTTTCCTCTTCACCTTTTGCCTCCTCAATCAGTGCCCTGCTGAGATAAAGTTGTTTTTTGTCACCTGCCGCACCCAGATTTATTATGTAGTTTCTGCAATCTGTCAGAGACACAGGAAAAGAAGATATGTTTCCGTCAAAGATATACACATCGATTTCAGGAAAGCACACACCGTCAAGCCCCTCTTCTCCGTAGAAATTCAGAAATCTTTCGGTAATGAGGCCTTCTTTTTCTGCAGCGTCTGCAACCTCTCCGATAAACCGACCGCTGAATCCTACTCCGCCCACAACAGAAAATGTACGGGTGCCCGGTGACTCCTCTGCGCATTTTCCGCAAACAGAAAACATACCGTCAGCGCACGGGGAATTGACATAAAACAGAGCATTGTTCATACTTTCAAGCCTCCTTTTTATCATCATATGTAAAAAAGAAAAATTAGTGTATGTTTCCTGTTGAAAATCGGTCCGCGCTATGGTAAAATATTTGTCAAAGGAGGTCGGACTTATGAGCAGAAAAACAAAACGAATAATTTTGACATCAATAATACTTGTCTTTGCAATTGTGCTTCTTGCGGTTGTGATAATCCATCACAATCAGGACAAGCCTACCATAGATTCAACAGCCTACAATAACCCTGAAATAACAGAGGACCCCAATATTGCAAAAATCACTTTCCCCGAAGGTCTGACAGTTACGGAAATCGCAGAAAAGCTTGACGAAAACGGCGTCTGCAACAAATACGATTTTCTGTATACACTGAATAATCCTACAAATGAACTTCTTCAGAGTCTGGGAATCACCGACATAACCGACAGAATCTTCACCCTCGAGGGATATGTTTTCCCTGACACATACGAATTCTATAAGGGCGAAAGCGCAGCATCTGTTCTTCGCAGATTCACTGACAATTTCTCTTATAAAATTACGGAGCAAGACAGACAGAGAGCCGCGGAACTTGGCTACACAATGGACGAAATCATCACAATCGCTTCAATAATTCAGGAGGAAGCAGGTAGACCCGACCAGGATTACAAGGTGTCATCCGTTATCCACAACAGACTGAAAACAGGCACAAAGATTGAGTGCGATGTAACAATAACTTATCTTGAAACACATTGTAAGCCGTACATTCAGGGCGGCCTTACAGACGCACACAGACAGAATTATAACACCTACAAATGTCCTGCACTGCCCAAAGGTCCCATCTGCAACCCCGGCTACGCCGCAATTCAGGCAGCCCTCTATCCGGAAGAGACAAACTACCTCTTCTTCGTAACTGACGCTGATATGAATTACTACTACGCCACCACATGGAATGAGCACGTAGAAAACTGCAGAATTGCAGGAATAGAAGGATATTGATAATATTTCAGAACCCACACACCTTTTTTCGGCAGGATGTGTGGGATTTTTGTTTTTTTCGTGTATAATTAAGTAGAAATGAAAATTTATGAAAGGAGGGCAATTATGCGCGAAAACGAATTAATCGAGAAGCTTAAAACCTGCGACGAAATGGCAGCAAAAGATTTTCTGCATTATTACTGCCCTCTTATCCGCTATGTTGTCTCGCCCATTCTCGGTAATGAGCAGGACATCGAAAACTGCGTTTCAGAGGTTGTTTTCAAGGTCTGGCAGAAAATCCACACCTACGATTCTGCAAGAGGTAACTTCACAGGCTGGATTACAGCGATAGCAAGGAATACCGCCCTGAATCACAAAAGAAAAACAGTGCAGACCGAAAGCATTGATTCCCTTGAAAATGCACTCGTTTCCCCTGAGCCAACACCGGAAGAGGCATTAATCAGCAAAGAGGAAATAAAACGCATAACTCAGGCAATAAATATGCTCTCCGCAAAAGACCGCACTCTGTTTTACAGAAAATATTATTATCTGCAATCCACCTCGCAGATTGCCCGTGAAACAGGACTTACCGAACGGGCAGTAGAAGGAAGACTTCGCAGAGCGAAAAAGCGTCTGCGTAAATTGTTGGGAGGTGAGCATTATGACTGAAAGACACCTTAACAATTTTGCTGACAGAGATTTAGAAAAAGCTCTGGAAATCACATTGTCACCCAAAACCCCCGACGAAGTAGTCGTAAACTGCGTAACACCGTGGAAAAAAGCGATGACTATGGCTCTTTTAGGTATCGCCTTTACAATGCTCACACCGAATTTGTTCTACCTTAACTATATTCTCCCAGCAATAGGAATACCTCTTCTTTTCTTCGGCTTCAGAAGATTGAGGGGCGATAGCAGAGAATTCAGGGTCTGCTTTATTATTTCGGCAATCAAAACAGCACTCTGTATTCTGAACCTCTTTTTCAATTCTACAATATATTCAAGCGGAGATTACGGAAATACCGCCAAAAACATTCTTCTGAGTTTGTCGTTGATGAATACTTTCGCCCTTATAATCTCACTGATTTTTGCAATAAAGAAAACTCAGCTCAGAGCAAACCTACCTGTAAAAATCAGAAGTCTCATCGCTATGGCAGTTCTGTATATTATTCTTCTTGTATGGGCACTGCTCGGTGTATCAATACCTATTCTGGGTTGGGCAGTAATAATCTCCTATATTGCTATTCTTGTCAACATTCATAAAATTCTGAAGGATATCGACACGGCAGGTTACTGTGTAAAACCCTCGCCTGTAAAAATTTCAGACACTGTGGCAGGAATACTGTTGATTGCTGTGACTGCTCTGGGCATTGTTTCAGGCTACCTTTTCTTCCACAGTTATGATATGAAATGGAACAGCGTTTCACAAAGCGAAAACGCATCAGTTATTAAGACAAAAGAAAAACTGAAAAAGTTAGGTCTACCCGAAACAGTTCTCGATGATATGAGCGACGAAGATATTATCGCATGTAAGGACGCGGTCAGCGTTTATTCCGAAACAGCAGAATATTCTGTTGACGAATCCTACGAGGTTGTAGGCTTTATCATCAATCCCGACGACCGGGAAACAAAGGAAATCAGATTCACCCATATTCTGATTTGTCTTGACAAAGAAAGAAATCTGTGGATGTATCTTGAGCATTTCGAATGGATAAACGGTGATAATTTCTACGGCACGGAAGCAATTCAGCTCTGGACTTCACACGGCTCCCGTTGGACAGACCCGGACAGTTACAGCGGCAGAGTTCTTTACACCGAAAACGGAAAAACCTATTTTTCACCCTTCTTTGCTCTTGGAAGTGAGGGATACGAAGACGAAACACCCATCCTCGGCGGTAAAAAGAACGATGTTTTTGCAAAATTCTCTTTTCCGTCAGGTAATCTCCGACAGCGCGGATACATCTGCTATATAGGCAACGGAAAAAGCGAAACACACACGGGTTGTTGGCTCAATTATAATCATCAGAAAACATTTCTCCAGTATCCCGTCACATCAGCAGCAAAAAGCAGACAGAAAGATTTATCCACCGACAACGGTGCATTTATCGTTATTGACGATATTTATAATTTCGACTGCGAAACCGATGAGTTTATGTAAGAAAAAAGTGCAGTACATTTCTGATGTACTGCACTTTTTATATCATTTTATTCGAAAATTACTTTCATATCACCGAAGCCGCCGCCCAGTGAGACTTTGTTTTCACCTGAGCCGTGGTCAGTGTCATCTTCAACCGATTCACCTTTTATAAACGCTTCGCCCATGCCTTTATCAACAGTTACCGTATAAAGTTTTTCTCCACCTGTCAGCACAAGGTCCATACCACCTGCGCCACAGTCGATTTCACTTTCGCCCGTAAGACAACCGCGCAGATGAAGTTTACCCACGCCCATATCAATGTCAATGTTATTCATTTTGCCGTCACGAATTTCGATTTTTCCTGCGCCACCGTCAATTTCAATCTTTTCAGAAGCATAAATGGCATCAACAGAAACTGCACCCGCTCCGAAAGAAAGCTTGATTTTTTCAGCTTTTACGGTTTCTGCATTGAAATTTCCTGCCTTGGTAGAAATATCGACCTTTTCAAAAGTAAAACCCTTGGGGATTGTGAGAACAACCTCAGATTTCTTCGCTGACTCAATGACACTCTTGCTGTTTTCTTCAATGATGAGAGTACCCAATCTTTCCTTGACAACCACATCTTCATTGTCAGTTTCCGCACCGAAGTCGTCGCCCTCAACAATAACGAGATTTGTTGCAAAAAGCTTTACGCGGAGTTTCTTTACATCCGAAGAAGACTCAACATCTTCCACTTTTCCGTCAGAAGTTGTGGCATCGGCAACCTTGCTGATGATTGACGCAGCCTTGATAACGCCCAAAAGCGTACCTGCTATTATGACCACGGCAAGTAAAATCGCAAAGACCTTTACAAATTTCTGAAATGTTGTCATTTGATGTCAACGCCTCCGAAGATACAGCTGCCGGTAATATAGACTGTTGACGGACCTGACTCTGTTTTTGCTTTTCTCTTGTCACTTACACCGCCGAAAACAGATGTTGTTCCGATATTCACATTCACATCAGGAGGAAGAATTATATCAATTCCACCAAAAGCACTGCAAACATCAATCACTGCACCGTCGGCAACGAGAGCATTTGAAAGGTCAAGTGTAAGACCACCGAAAATTGCGTTAAGCTGTGCTGCTCTGAAAACATCACCTGAGTAGTTAACCGTCTGTCCCGAAAAGGTTGAGGTGTACTGAAGAGGTTTCGTTCCGTCCTGAGCAAGTCTGAGCTTTGCATTTCTTGCTTTTTTGTTGAAAGAATCTCTGAAGATAAGCTTGAAGCCGAAAACAACAATCACAAAGGGGATTATGAGTCCCAACACAGCCTTATCAGGGATAATATCCTGACAGGCAAGGAGAAGTGTTGTACCTGCAAAGAGTCCGATAATACTCCAGATTTTGTCTCTGTCTGCAATAAGTCCCACAAATGACGGAACAAGAATGAACAGAGTCCACCAACCCTCAAAAAGATTTCTCAGGTCGATTATTTCCATAACGTGAAGTCCTGCAAGAACACCCAGTGCAACCAGCACGACACCCCACATAATTCGTCTTAATTTATTCATAAGATCCACTCCTTTTCTTTTAAGATGGAAATCGTCTTACCATCCTCAACACAATTATATTATCACAGGGAATCTTTGTCAATTAAAAAATTTTAAATATTAAGCACAGATTCTTGCAGAAAGTTTCCTTAATTGTAAACATTTTTCACCTTTTATAAAAGTTGCGAAAAAGCGTATATGAGGTTGTTTTATTTGTTTTACAAAAAAATAAAACACCCGCAGATTTCTCTGCAGGTGTCTGAAACTTTCTTTTAAAATCAGTCTGCTGTGTAGGGCATAAGAGCAACCTGACGAGCACGTTTGATAGCTGTTGTAAGCTCTCTCTGGTGTTTTGCACAAGTGCCTGTTACTCTTCTGGGGAGGATTTTAGCTCTGTCGGAAGTGAACTTACCGAGCTTTGCAATATCCTTGTAATCGATTTCAGTAGCCTTTTCTACACAGAAAGCGCAAACCTTTTTACGGCCCTTTCTGTTAGGACGCTGTGATTTATCAAAAGCCATGTGATTTACCTCCTTAAAATTTTGTTTGTTCCGAAAAATCAGAACGGAAGATCATCGTCACCCTGAAGTTCCTCAAAATCTGATGCAGCTGCTGTTGAGAAAGAAGCTGCAGGAGCAGAGAAAGCAGAGTTGTCTCTGGGAGCTGAAGAAGCACCTGTTTCATTTTTTGAACCGCAGAAACTTGCGTTAGCAACAACAACATCTGTAGCAACACGTTTGTTGCCATTCTTATCTTCGTAATTTCTTGTCTGAAGAGAACCTGTTACGGCAATCATCTGACCTTTACGGAAATATGAAGTGATGAATTTTGCTGTCTGACGCCAAGCAACGCAGTTGATGAAATCAGTCTGTCTTTCTTCGCCCGGGCGAGTATATCCTCTGTCGATGGCGATAGAG
>JAZQLC010000036.1:0-22743 GCA_045542485.1 Acutalibacteraceae bacterium | reverse complement strand
GATTTCTTTGAGATTGTCCATTATATCAACTATCTTTATTCCCTGAGGACAGAAGCTTTCACAGAGACGGCAGCCGATACAGTTAACACTTCTTGCTTCGGCAGGTATTCTGTGATATCTTTCAATGTAGTCATCATCCTTCTTTTCAAGTCTGTATCTGCCCCAGAGAGAAAGCATTTCGGGGATGTCGATACCCTGAGGGCAATCCTTGGTGCAGTATCTGCATTTTGTGCAAGGTACGTTGAAATATTCCTTGAAGATATTAACTGCTTTTTCAAGAACCTCTGTTTCGTTATCTGAGAGCTTTTCAAAATCAGTCATTGTCAAAATATTGTCTTTGACCTGATTTTCGTCTGACATACCGCTGAGAACAGTAAGAATACTGTCGTTACTTGCTGCATATCTGATTGCCCAGGAAGCAATACTGCTGTCAGGTCTTGCTTCTTTAAGCAGTGCGTTTGCTTCGTCACAAAGATTTGCAAGTGCACCGCCTCTGACGGGTTCCATAACTATAAGAGGAAGGTTGTATTTTTTAATTATTTCATACTCTTTAAGCGCGTTAGAATTGACGGCATCAAGATAGTTATATTGAAGCTGCACAAAATCCCATTGATGATCGGATGCTATTTTTTCAAGGCACTCAAGAGAGCCGTGGAAGGAGAAACCGAGATTTTTGATTTTTCCTTCTTTTTTCTTTTCCATCAGGAACTCATATGTGTCGAAACTTTCAAGTTTGTCATAATTTTCATCGTTAAGACTGTGCTCAAGATAAAAATCAAAATAATCAACCTGACATCTTTCAAGCTGTTCATTGAAGATTCTTTCCAGATCTGCTTTTTCTTTTACAAACCAAGGCGGCATTTTTGAAGCAAGGAAGAAAGAGTCTCTGGGATATCTTTTCAGAGCTACTCCTACAAATTTTTCGCTTTCGCCACCATGATATCCGTACGCAGTGTCAAAATAATTTACGCCGTTATTATAGGCGTAGTCAATCATTTTAAGAGATGCTTCATAATCGATTTTGTTATCCTGTCCGTCAATAACAGGAAATCTCATACAACCAAAACCGAGCAGAGAAATTTCGCGGTTGTTGTTTCTGAATAATTTTCTTGTTACCATAGTGTTCACCTCGTAAAAAAATTTACTCACTATAATTATATATTTTTTACTAGGTTTGTCAATAATATATCAACTCGTATATTCTTCAATTATTTTCATCATTTCTGTTGATGAATCGGTAAAAATCCCTGCTTCAATAATTCTGCGGTCTTCCTCGGGCAGAGTGCTGATGTAGGTATCGTAAACTTTGTAAGGCAATTTTGAATCTCTGTCAAATACTGCAAGTTTTCCGTTGAATACAGAAATTCTGTACCGGTAATTGTGTTTCTCCGTGGCATCTGAAAGTATTTGGGTTGTTGTTTCTTCGTTAAAAAAGTTTCTGTTAATTGTGTCAATAGTCAGAAAACTTACAGCGAATACAACTGAAAACATAAAAATAAAAACAAAATTTTTTCTCATTTTTTCACCATTTTTCATTTTATTTTCATTTTTATCCTTGACGCGAGAAGATTTTTTATTCAAAAAATTAAAAATATATTACAATTTTGTTATTTTTTAAAAAAACACTAAACAAATTGACAAATATGTGATATAATACCTTTAATTGTAAATTTGTACTTTTATCTTTCCGAAAGGAGGAGTTTATATAATGGCAGTTAAGACAAAAAAGCGCAAAAAGACACATCTGTTATCTCCGACAGCAGGAATAATTCTCAAGAGTATTTTACTTGTAATTCTCCTTTGTACATTGGTTGTAGGTGGCTATGTGCTAATAAAATCAATTGCCTATGTCAACGGTGAGCCTTTCAATCTTGACAAATATAAGGCTGACCAGGTGCAGACATCTATAATTTACAGAAAAGAAACTGAGGATGCAGGGTATACGGAATATACCCGTCTTCACGGCGAAACAAATAGAATATGGGTTAATTACGGGGACATTCCTCAGAACATGAAGGATGCTATTATCGCTCTTGAAGACAGACGATTTGAAAAGCACCACGGTGTTGACTGGATAAGAACAATAGGTGTTATGATAAAACCCAGTAACTCCGGTCAGGGTGGTTCCACGATCACCCAGCAGCTTGTTAAGAACTTAACGGACGAAAAAGATGTAACATATGTCCGTAAGTTCAAAGAAATTCTCACGGCTCTCAATCTGGAAAAAAACTATGAAAAAGATGAGATTCTGGAAACCTATCTTAATACGCTTTACCTCAGTCAGGGTTGTTACGGTATCAAAACGGCAGCAGAACTTTATTTCGGTAAAGAAGTTGAAGATCTGAATCTTGCGGAATGCGCTGCACTTGCGTGTATAACAAAAGAGCCTACAACCTATGATCCTCTTCTCAATCCTGAAAACAATGAGCAAAGACGCAAACACTGTCTCGGTAATATGCTCAAAGAAGGCTACATCACACAGGAAGAATACGATGAGGCTGTAAATTATAAGTTAGTTCTCTCAAATGACCCTGATTTCGTAAGTCAGATTAAGAAAACCGAAACAACTCACAACGAAGAGGTTCAGAGCTACTATGTGGACTTCATTATTAATCAGCTTATTGAGGATTTTCAGAGGGATTATGACCTTTCTTATATCCAGGCCTGGAAAAAGGTTTACTACGGCGGTCTGAGAATTTATTCTGCTGAGAATGCAAAAATTCAGGATAAACTTGAATATATTTATGAAAACAGAGATGGCTTCCCTGCAATTTATAATTCCGGTGGCGAAAAAGTTCAGAGTGCCATGACTATTATGGATTATAAGGGCAGGGTAGTTGCAATTATCGGCGGCGCTGATGAAAAGACAGGTGACCGTTCTCTCAACAGAGCCGAACAGTCTCCGAGACAACCCGGTTCGGCAATCAAGCCTCTGAGTGTCTATACCTATGCTATTGATTCGCATCAGATTACCTGGGGTACACGTATTCTCGACTTTTCAGGTACAAAGCGTGAAGGTAAACTGTGGCCTACAAACTATGGCGGTTCAACGGGCTCGGGAGCATATGTGACCACACAGTATGCTCTGAAAAAATCTCTCAATACTGTTCCTTACAGAATTCTTGAGCATGTCGGTCTTGCCAATGCTTATGACTTTATGAAGAGCAATCTTCATTTTACAACTATGGTCGACGGAATAGACAACGCTGACTATTCACCTCTTTGTGTTGGTGGTATGAACAGAGGTCTTACTTCACTTGAAATGACAGCAGCTTTTGCTGTTTACGGCAGTGGAGGTAAATATTATGACCCATATCCGTATTTCAAGGTTACAAACAGTGACGGCTCTATCATTTATTTTGATAATACCAATCCTGAGGGCGAACAGGTTATTTCGCCTGACACAGCTGAGGTTATGAACAGAATGCTCCAGACTGTTATAACTGAAGGTACAGGTTCAGGATATGGTGTTAAAGGCTTCAAAACCTTTGCTAAAACAGGTACAACAACAAACAACTATGACCGTTGGTTTGCTGCCGGAACGCCATATTATGTTTCTGCAGTGTGGTATGGATATGATATAAACAGAGCTATCAGCACATCAGCAGGTAACCCTGCTGCACAGATTTTCAAGCATGTCTATGATGATATTCATAAGGACCTTGAAGATAAGGACTTTGATTATCCCGGCAGTAAAGCGAAGGAAGTCAAATATTGCACATATTCGGGACAACTTGCAGGTTCATCTTGCCATTCTGTTGCAAAAGGTTATTTTGTGAGCAGTTATACTACTGTCTGCTCAGGTGATCATTCCGGTAAAAACGGTGTAATCGGCGGCGAAGGCGGATGGTCAGGTGCAAGTGGTGAAAACGAGACTCAGGAAGGGGAGACAGGTGAATCCACTACACTTCCTGTTATCGGAGGAACAGATGACCCGTTACCACCCGAACCTCCCACAAGTTCTGTTGATGTTGTAACACAACCGTCAGATATTTTAGGGTGATTTTACAATGATTATTATGTCAGTTGATTATGGCGATACCCGTACAGGTGTCGCCATCTGTGATAAAAAAGAAATTCTTGCAAGTCCTGTAACTGTTATTACAGAGCGTTACAGACCTAATCTTATAAAAAAGCTTGTTGCGATTATAGAAGAAAGAAAACCTGAACTTATTGTCGTGGGTTTGCCGAAAAATATGGACGGCACTTGTGGCGAAAGGTGCGAAAAATGCACTGAACTTGCCGAGGAAATCCGTGAAGCAACAGGTATAGAGGTTGATATGTGGGATGAGCGTCTGACAACTGTCTCTGCTTACAGAGCTTTGGGAGAGGCTGATTTTCACGGCAGAAAAACAAGACAGGTTATTGATGCTGTTGCGGCAGTTACGATTCTTCAGGACTATCTGGCGAGAAGAAAATCAGATAACAGATAATTACTATTTTCAGCTTACATCGCATAGACTTTTATGAGGTGTGGCTGATGATAAGTAAAAAGAAATTAAAATATTCCGTTTCTATTGTTCTTGCTTTGTTTTTTGTGCTCAGTATTCTGCAGATTTCTGAAAACGCAAAATTTGTTCAGACCTCTGCCGAGACTGTCAATGCTGAAAAAATCAAAGTTATTATTGATGCAGGTCACGGCGGTGTTGACGGCGGGGCAGTGGCGTCTGATAACACTCTTGAAAAGAATATAAATCTTGAAATTGCTCTTATTCTTAACGATTTGCTCAGAATGTCGGGTGCCGACACGATAATGGTGCGGGACAGTGATATTTCAATTCACAGTCCGTCTGCAAAAACCATAAGAGCAAAGAAAGCCAGTGACCTTCACAACAGATTGAAGATTATTCAGGATAATCCTGATTATATTTTTATAAGTATTCATCAGAACACATATTCTGACTCGTTTTATAAGGGTGCTCAGGTATTTTATTCTCCATTATCTTCGGAGAGTGTTGATCTTGCCGGATGTCTGCAGGATTCAATTGCATCACGGCTTCAGAAAGACAATGAACGTGCTATCAAAAAATGTACAAGTGATGTGTATCTGATTTACAATTCACAAAGTACTGCAGTTCTCTGCGAATGTGGTTTTATATCCAATGCAGAAGAGCTGAATAACCTGAAAAATAAAGAATATCAGAAACAGATTGCATTCTGTATTTTCAGCGGAATACTTGACTACTATTCGTCAATCTGATCGGAGGTTCCCACAATGGCGAAAACAAAAGTTATATATGTCTGCAGTGATTGCGGATATGAAAGTTCAAAATGGTACGGCTCTTGTCCCGGTTGTGGCGAATGGAACACAATGCAGGAGGATGTAAGAACACCCGTGACTGCAAAAACACAGAAAACTTCCTCTTCTGTGGGCGTTGCAAAGGCAGTGCCTATAAAAGAGATTTCATATGCTGATGAAGTCAGATATAAAACGGGTATGAATGAGCTTGACAGAGTTCTCGGTGGCGGACTTGTGAAAGGCTCACTCGTTCTTCTCAGCGGTGACCCCGGCATAGGTAAATCCACTATTCTTCTTCAGATTTGCAATCATATGTGTGAAGAACACAGTATTTTGTATGTGTCTGGTGAAGAATCATCAAGGCAGATAAAACTTCGTGCTGAAAGACTCGGTGCGATTACGGACAACCTTTATATTATGAGTGAAACCGATGCAGAAAAAATTTCTGAGTATATCCGCTCAGAGAAGCCTGATATCGTGATTATTGACTCTATTCAGACTATGAATATCAGCGAAATATCATCCTCACCGGGCAGTGTTTCTCAGGTGAGAGAGTGTACAAATCTTCTTATGAGAACAACTAAAAGCCTTGATATTCCTATGTTTGTTGTGGGTCACGTGAACAAAGACGGCAATATTGCAGGACCGAAAGTTCTTGAACATATAGTTGATGCAGTTTTGTATTTTGAAGGTGACAGAAACCTTTCTTACAGAATTCTCCGAGCTGTAAAAAACAGATATGGCTCTACTAATGAAATTGGCGTTTTCGAAATGATGGACAGGGGACTTGAAGAGGTTGAAAATCCGTCTATGATGCTCATTTCAGGCAGACCGAAGAATACATCAGGTTGTTGCATCGCTTGTGTTATGGAGGGGTCAAGACCGATTCTTGCAGAAGTTCAGGCACTTGTTACTTCATCGGGATTCGGTAATCCCAGAAGAATGTCATCAGGCTTTGATTATAACAGAATGTCAATGATTATTGCAGTTCTCGAAAAAAGGGGAGGCTATTTCTTCGGAAATATGGACAGTTATATTAATATTGTCGGTGGCTTAAGACTTGACGAACCTGCAACGGATTTGTCAGTTGCGATGGCACTTGTTTCATCGCTGAAAGATGTTCCCGTAGATGACGACCTGATAGCTTTCGGTGAAATCGGTCTTGGCGGAGAATTGAGGGCGGTAAGCAACTGTGAACAAAGAATCAGAGAAGCAGCAAGGCTCGGTTTTACAAAGTGTATTATTCCTGAATATAATCTGAGAAATCTCAAAAACAAAATTGAGGGGATCGAAGTGCTTGGTGCAAAGTACATCAGACAAGCTTTTGCCGTAGCGATCGGATAATATTATGAATTTTCCTAATTTACCATCAAAACAAGTCAATAAGGTTATAATCGGCTCAGATTACAATACCCAGATCTATAAAAACATAGAAAAATTAGGTGTTGAGCCGATTTTTACAAGCAAAAGCACAAATGTTCGGCAGGGGATTCAAAATCATGCAGATTTGTGCTTTTGTCCGTTGGATAACAACTGTTATTTACTGTCAGATGAACAGACGGAATTAATGGATAAATTGACTAAAATGGGTTATAACGCTGAGTTTATGCCCGAAAAACTCTCGTCAGATTATCCCAATGATGTGTATCTGAACTGCGTGAGAATCGGAAAACACATTTTTTATAATACAAAATCGGTTTCAGTGAAAATTATTGATTTTATAGAAAGCAGTGGTTTAATCGGTGTACCTGTCAGACAAGGGTATACCAAGTGTTCGATAGCGCCGGTGTCAGTTGATAGTTTCATCACTGACGATATTTCTATCGGCTCCAGAGGAGTTGAATTTGGCTTCGATGTGCTTGTAATTGATAAAGGTGATATCAAACTGAAAAATTTTGATTATGGATTCATCGGTGGCGCAACAGGAAAAATTGCTGAGGATAAAATGCTTATTACAGGTAATGCAAAAACTTTGTCAGATTATGATAAGATTAAAAAGTTTTTATTTGCGCATAATGTTGAGCTTATAGAACTGACAGACGGTGCAGTAGAGGATATCGGGTCGATTTTTCCGTTATTCTGATAACAGGAGAGAAGTAATTAAGAATAAAATATCCCTAAAAAGAAAACAGAATAACTGCACAAAATAAATGTTTTGTGCAGTTCAGGGGAGTTAAATTAGACAAAATAACAGTTTTTAGCATAAATTAAGCACATCCGAGGATTTTACACTTTACGGATGTGCTAAGTTTTTTCATAATTTAAAAATTCAGATATTTTACAAATATCACAAGTTGTTTTACTGTCTTTGTCGACCGGAACTGTATTTGTTTTAAAACTACCTACCAACGGATAGATTTCTGTAACATTTATTAGATTAAGTATGGTACAAATTGTTTTATAGGCATTTTCGGGATTGCCGTCGCCACCGCCTACTAAAATTACTGCGGCTCTTTTAGTTTTTATATCATTTGTTTTTTTACGGAAATATTTTGACGTAAAATATTTTTGAAATCTACTGCAAACATCAAGAAGCTTTCCAGTAGGTTGTGAAAAGAATATCGGTGAAGCTATTACGATATTTTCACAATCAATAATATAATCGTATATCTCCGTCATATCATCATTTATTGAACAGTCGTCATTTTTCCAACACCAACGACAATCAATACAAGGAGAAATATCAGCTTGATAAGTGTTTACAATTTTAATTTCACCTTGCAGACGGCTTGTTAACATATTTATTAAATAGATTGTGTCACCATTATTTCGAGGTGAACCATTAAAGATTAATGTTTTCAATATGATCATTCCTGACATCAAATTCTCTTTATAAATCCATAACTCTTTTTATAATAGCCTTGTGATTCATAGAATGCATGTGCACCTTCTCTTGGTAATCCGCTGTTTAGCAGTACAACTTCAATGTTATTTGTTTTTGCCCATTGTTCTGCGACTTTTAGTAACGAAGTGCCAATGCCTTTTCTTCGGTATTCCTTTGAAACTGCAAGTGAAATTATTTTCATGCCTTCATTTTCGAGCTCGAACGCAAGATAATTAACACAACCTATGTAACCTACAACCTTGTCGCTGTCACAGGCAACAAAAATCTGATAATTACCTCTTTTTATCATTTCTTTAACTCGTTCTGCAAGATTTGGAAGTTCACATTTGTAACCTAAATCATTTTCAAGAATATCTCTTATAGCGGAGATGTCCTTGTTTTCGTATTTTCTGTAAATCATAATTAAACCTCATAAATCATTTCAATTATGTTAAAATTATCTTTTTGAAATCTTTTACTTTCGACAAATCCTACCTTTTTATAACACCTGATGGCTCTTTCGTTGTTTTCTCTTACATTGAGAATGATTTTCTTTGTACCGAAATACTGCAGATCATTTATTATAATCTGTCTGATTACTTTTTTGCCGATACCTTTATTTCTGTATTTTTTATCAGCAATAAAGATACCTAGCACAGCAAAATCATCTTTTAATGATTTCTCAAGCCATATAGCACCGATAAATTTTTTTCTGACTTTTATGTGATACCAACTGAGAACAGTGGCATCTTTTGACGGATAAATTCTTGATTGATATTGTTTAAGATCTGTTTCAAAAATTTTTTCGTATTCGTCGTAATATGAAAGATTTTCATCAGAAATCTGTTGGAGTGAGAACATAGTTTTTACCTCGTAAAAATGAATATGTCACAAAAATTATACCACACTCCCCTCTTTATGTAAATACTTGTTTTTATCAGTCAAAATATACAGAAATATACAGGATTTATGCAAAATTATCTATCATTTTTTGATATGTTTTACTTTACTAAAGCGATGAATTATAGTATAATATTATAGTATATTTATTTTGGGGGTGTATCCTTTTGCAGCAATATATTAATTCGTTGCCTATTGAGGACAAGCTTACTATTGAACTTGCAGAACTTTTTGAAAATTTCGGTTACAAAAAATACTGTATGGATAAGTTTGAAGAATACAGTTTTTACAGTGATAACAGAGATTTCCTTTCAGGTGAAGGTATTATCGCTTTCAATAATTCTGACGGTAGACTTATGGCACTCAAGCCCGATATTACTCTGTCTATCGTTAAGAATTCAAGGATTTCCAAAGACACTCTGACAAAGGCTTATTATAACGAGAGCGTTTACAGAATCGGTAAAAACACCCATGATTATAAGGAAATCAAGCAGACTGGTGTTGAAGTGTTAGGCAAGATTGATTCTTACAGTATTTCTGAAATCATTTTACTTGCTATTGAAAGCCTTAATAAGATTGATTCTCACAATATTCTTTCTGTTTCTCATATGTCAGTTATTTCAAAACTTCTCGAAAAGTATGAAATTTCAAGAAAAATGAGAAAACAGGTTATTGACTTTATTATCGGCAAGAATATGCACGACCTGAAAAAACTTCTCCTTGAAAACGACATTGATGCTGACAAATTCATTGAGATTATTTCAATTTCAGGTAAACTTGAAGACGTTGCGGAAAAACTTGAAAAATTTGCTGCAGATGGCTTTGATTTCTCTGAGGCTGTCAGCGATTTCAGACTTCTTTCAGAAGTGCTCACTGTCAGCGGTTATGAAAACAATGTTTCTGTTGATTTTTCCGTTCTCAATAACACTGATTACTATAACGGTATTCTTTTCCAGGGATTTGTTAAAAATGCTCCCGGCGCCGTTCTTGCAGGTGGCAGATACGATAACCTTGCAAACAAAATCAGAAAACATACGGAAGCTATCGGTTTTGCAATTTATCTTGATAATCTCAATCTCTGGTATCCCAATAAAAAGGAATGTGAAACAGAAATTGTTATTATCAACAAATGCGGCTCATCTTCTGAACTTCTCAGAATTGTTAAATCTTTTACAGACAACGGTGTTTCAGTAAGAGTTGAAAACAGTGAGCCGGAAAACTATAAATTCAGAACACTTTACACCTTTGACGGTGAACTTAAGGAGGTAAAATAATGCTTAATATTGCGTTACCTAAAGGCCGTCTCGGTGATAAGGTTTATAACCTGCTTTCATCAATCGGTTATGACTGTGCTGAAATTTATGCAGATAACAGAAAACTTGTTTTTGAAAATCCCGATAACGGTGTCAGATATCTTCTTGTAAAGCCCTCTGATGTTGCTGTTTATATTGCGCACGGCGCTGCAGATATCGGCATCGTCGGAAAAGATTGTCTTGATGAAGGCGACTTTGATGTTTTTGAACTTCTTGACCTTGATATCGGCAAATGTAATATGTGCGTTGCAGCTAAAAACGACTATGTTGAAGACCCTGACAGACCAATAAGAGTCGCCACAAAATTCCCGAATATTGCGAAAAGATATTACGCTTCTTTTAACAGAGAAATTGATATCATCAAGCTTAACGGTTCAATTGAAATTGCTCCCCTTTTAGGTCTCTCAGATGTTATTGTCGATATTGTAGAAACAGGCACAACTCTTAAAGAAAATAATCTTTCTGTTTTTGAGAAGATTATGCCTATCAGTGCCAGACTTATTGCAAACAAATCCTCATACAGATTCAAACAGGCAACAATCAATGAGCTTACTGAAAAACTAAGTGCAAAGCTTCAGGAGGTAAAGAAATGATTAAGATAATTAAAATGGCTGATGCAAAGAAAGAAGACATACTTACCCGTGATATCAATACAAAAAGCGGTGTGGAAGATATTGTTTCAGACATTATAAATAACGTCAGAGCTAACGGCGACAAGGCTCTTCGCGAATATAGTCTTAAATTTGACAAGGCTGTTGTTGAAAACCTTGAAGTGACTAAAGAAGAAATCGAAGAGGCTTACGCTTCAGAAGACAAGGCTTTTATTTCAACTCTTGAAAAAGCAAGAGATAACATTCATCACTTCCACTCACATCAGGTGAGAAATAATTTTATTATCAATGACAAAGACGGTGTTATTCTCGGTCAGAAAATCACACCGATTGAAAAGGTTGGTCTTTATGTCCCTGGTGGCACTGCAAGATATCCTTCAAGCGTTCTTATGAATGCCATTCCTGCAAAAATTGCGGGTGTAAAGGAAATCGTTATGGTCACACCTCCTGATGAATCAGGGAAAATTCCTGCTCCCATTCTCGCTGCTGCAAAGGTTGCAGGTGTTGACAGAATCTTCAAAACCGGTGGCGCACAGGCTGTTGCCGCTCTTGCTTACGGTACAGAAACAGTTACAAAGGTAGACAAGGTTGTCGGTCCCGGAAATGTGTTTGTAGCAACTGCAAAAAGAATGCTCTATGGTATTGTAGACATTGATATGATTGCCGGACCCAGTGAAATTCTCGTTCTTGCAGACGGAACATGTAATCCTGAGTTTGTTGCTGCAGACCTTCTTTCTCAGGCTGAGCACGACAAACTTGCAAGTGCTGTTCTTATTACTGATTCTGAAGAACTTGCTTATAAAGTTTCTGAGGAACTGGAAAAACAGATTCCTGAGCTTCCCAGATGTGAGATTGCAAGAACATCAATCGATACAAATGGTAAAATAATTATTGCTGACAATATGAAACAAGCGGTAGAAATCAGCAACGAAATTGCACCTGAACATCTTGAAGTGTGTGTTGAAAATCCCTTTGAGCTTCTCAACCTTATTACAAATGCCGGTTCAATTTTCCTCGGCAAAAATGTTCCCGAATCTCTCGGTGACTATTTTGCAGGTCCAAACCACACTCTTCCCACATCAGGAACAGCCCGTTTCAGTTCTCCCCTTTCTGTTGACGATTTCATTAAAAAATCTTCATTTATTTATTTCTCAGAGGATGCACTGAACGAAGTCGGCGAAGATGTTGTGAGATTTGCTGAAAAAGAAGGTTTACAGGCACACGGCAGAGCAGTCAGCAAAAGATTAAAGAAATAAAAAGAGGTATTCTCAATGAGCAGATTTATGCGCAAGGAATATGATTCAATAGTACCCTACACACCGGGCGAACAGCTTAATGACAAAAAATACATCAAGCTTAACACCAATGAATCTCCATTTCCTGCATCACCCAAGGTTTTGGAAGTTTTAAACTCTGACCTTATCTCATCTTTATATTTATATTCAGACCCGAAACTTAAGAAAATCAAACAGGCAATCGCTGATTTTTATAATGTTTCTCCTGAACAGATATTTGTCGGTAACGGCTCTGACGATGTGATTGCATTTGCATTTATGGCGTTCGGCGGTCTTGGTGGTGATTTTTGCTGCCCCGATATTACATACAGCTTTTATCCGGTTTTTGCTGATTTGTTTAAGGTAAATCTTCAGCAGATACCGCTCAAAGACGACTTTTCTGTTGATGTAAATGACTACATCGGTATAAATAAAAACATAATTATCGCCAACCCCAACGCACCTACTGGTCTTGCTCTTTCTCACGATGAAATCGAACTTATTGTAAAGACAAATCCTGAGAATGTGGTCATTATTGATGAAGCTTATTCTGATTTTTCGGATGGTACAAGTGTTGTGGACCTTGTTGAGAAGTATGAAAATCTTATGGTTACGCAGACTTTTTCAAAAAGCCGTTCATTAGCAGGTCTGAGAGTCGGTTTTTCCGTTTCCTCAAAGACACTTGCATCAGACCTCGAGAAACTTAAATATTCTTTTAACCCCTATAATGTGAATACCCTTTCTGTTGAGGCTGCAGCTGCTGCAATCAGCGACAGAGAATATTATGAAAAAACAATTGCAGAAACAGTTGAAATCAGAGAATTTACAAAATCCGAGCTCAAAAAACGAGGCTTCGAACTTACAGATTCAAAATCCAATTTTGTTTTTGCAAAAACAGATAAAATCCCCTCTTCTGAGCTTTATGAAGAGCTGCGAAACAGAGGCATTCTTATCAGATATTTTGCTTCACCCAGAATTTCTGAGTATTTCAGAATGTCGATGGGAACAATGGAGCAGATGAAGAAAGTAATTGAAGTTATAGATGAAATTATAAAGGAGCGAGAATGATGAGAAAATCAGAAATTTCAAGAAAAACAAATGAAACTGATATCTGTCTTTCACTTAGTCTTGACGGTACAGGAAAAAGTGAAATTGATACGGGAATTGGTTTTCTCGACCATATGCTTGACCTTTTCGCAAAACACGGCAGAATGGATCTGAGTGTAAAATGCAAGGGCGATACATATGTTGATTTCCATCATTCTGCGGAAGATATCGGTATCGTTCTCGGACAAGCTTTCAAAGAAGCAGTCGGTGATAAAAAAGGTATCAAAAGATACGGAAATATGATTCTTCCTATGGACGAAACACTGATTCTTGCGTCACTTGATATCAGCGGAAGAGCATTTCTTAAATATGACATTGTTATTCCTACTGAAAAAGTCGGCGAAATGGACACGGAACTTATTGAAGAATTCTTTATTTCATTCGTCAGAAATGCCGATATCACACTTCACATCAAGCAGCTTGACGGCACAAATTCTCATCATATTATTGAAGGCTCTTTCAAAGCAGTTGCCAGAGCACTCAGAGAAGCAGTGTCAATTGATGAAAGTGCAAAAGATGAAATTCCCTCAAGCAAAGGTTTGCTCTGATTGGAGGTTTTGACTTGATAGCAATAGTAGACTATGGTTGTGGCAACCTTTTTTCAATTTCAAGCTCGGTAAAAGCACTTGGCATTGATATTGTTGTCACCGGCAACGCAGATGAAATCAGAAAAGCCGACAGAATTATTCTTCCCGGCGTCGGTGCTTTTGAGGACGCAATAAACAAACTCAGAAATTCAGGTCTTGCTGATGTAATCATTGAAGAAGCAAAAAATGGCAAACCCATTCTTGGTATCTGCCTCGGTATGCAGCTTCTTTTTGATAAAAGTTATGAATATGGTGAGTTCGAAGGTTTAGGCCTTATAAAAGGCGAAATTTGTCCCTTCGAGGGCGATATTGACAAGAGCCTTAAAATTCCTCATATGGGTTGGAACAGACTTATTTTTAAAGCTGATAACCCGATTTTCAAGTATATTACTGACGGCGACTATATGTATTTTGTTCACTCATATTACGGCAAGAATTGTGAAGAAAGTTTACTTGCAGTCAGTGAATACGATGTACTTGTACCTGCCGTTGTGAACAATGATAATGTTTACGGTATGCAGTTTCATCCCGAAAAGAGCGGTGAAAAAGGTCTGCTCCTTTTAAAAGCATTTTCAGAAATTTAAGGAGGAAAAAATATGGAAATTTTTCCCGCAATTGATATAAGAAACGGTAATGTTGTCAGACTTACCGAGGGTGACTATAACAGAATGACTGTCTATGGCTCCAGCCCACTCGAAATGGCAGAAACATTCATCAGTGAAGGTGCCAAAAACCTTCATATGGTCGACCTTGATGGTGCAAAAGATGGTGCACCTGTAAATTTTGAAGTAATCAAAAGCGTTGCTGAAACAGGTAAGCTTTTTACAGAAGTCGGTGGCGGAATCAGAGATGAAAAGAGAATTGAAGATTATCTTTCTCTTGGTGTCAACAGAGTTATTCTCGGCACTGTTGCTGTAAGAAACTTTGCTTTTGTGGAAGAAGCGGTAAAAAAATACGGTGATAAAATCGCTGTGGGCGTTGATGCCCGTGACGGTAAGGTTGCTGTCAGCGGTTGGCTCGAAACCACTGAGATTGATTCACTTGATTTCTGTAGAAAGCTGAGAGATGCAGGTGTAAGAACAGTCATTTATACTGATATTTCGAAAGATGGTACTCTTTCAGGCACTAATCTGGAAATTTATGAAAAACTTTCTGAAATTGAGAATCTTGACATCATAGCTTCAGGCGGAATCACATTTGAAGATGAAATCAGAAAACTTACTTCAATGAACACATACGGCGCAATTGTCGGTAAGGCTGTTTATGCAGGAAAACTCGACCTTAAGCGCGTTCTCAAAATTGCAAAGGGGGAAATTCTGTAATGATTACTAAGAGAATCATCCCCTGCCTTGATGTAAGAAACGGACGCGTTGTAAAAGGCGTGAATTTTGAGGGAATTCAGGATGTCGCTGACCCCGTTGAACTTGCTCATTTTTATAATGACAGCGGTGCTGACGAGCTTGTTTTCTATGACATTACTGCTTCACACGAAGGCAGAGGTCTTTTTACTGATGTTCTTACAAGAGTTGCTTCAGAAATCTTCATCCCCCTGACTGTCGGCGGTGGCATCAACACTGTTGATGATTTTGACAGAGTTCTCAAATGCGGAGCTGACAAAGTTTCAGTAAACTCAGGCGCAATAAACAACCCTGAGCTTATTACTCAGGCTGCAAAAAAATACGGCGATCAGTGCGTCGTGCTTTCAATGGATATCAAAAGAGTCAATGGTGAATTCCATATCTTTAAAAACGGCGGAAGAATTGATACCGGTATCGAAGCGATTCAGTGGGCAGTTGACGGTGAAAGCCGCGGTGCCGGTGAACTTGTAGTCAACAGTATTGACACTGACGGAATCAAGAAAGGCTTTGATATTGAAATGCTTAAAGCAATTTCGGAAAGAGTTTCTATTCCTGTTATCGCAAGTGGTGGCGCAGGTAAGAAAGAAGATTTCCTTCATCTTTTCAACGAAAATTGTTCAGATGCAGGTCTTGCTGCTTCTATTTTCCACAGAAAAGAGCTATCAATCAAAGATTTGAAAAACTATCTCATTGAAAACAATATTGAAATGAGAATATAAGGAGAATTATTATGGATATCAAAGAATTAAAGTTTGACGATAAAGGTCTTATCCCTGCAATTGTTCAGGATTTTTACACAAAAAAAGTTCTTATGCTTGCTTATATGAACGAAGAAAGTCTTAAAATCAGTATCGAAGAAGGTAAAACTTGTTTCTTCAGCAGAAGCAGACAGGAGCTTTGGAGAAAAGGTGCAACTTCAGGAAATGTTCAGAATATCGTTTCAATCAGAACTGACTGTGATATGGATACTCTTCTTGTTGATGTTATCAAAGAAGGTCCTGCTTGTCACACAGGAAGCGAAAGCTGTTTCTTTAATGAAATTGTTGAGGCATCAAAGGAAAACGGTTTCTCATATCAGGGACTTTATGATATGCTTGTAGGCAGAAAAGTTGAGAAAAAAGAAGGCTCATACACAACATATCTTTTTGAAAAAGGTATTGATAAGATTCTCAAGAAAGTCGGCGAAGAATGTACAGAAGTTATTATCGGCGCTAAGGGTGGCGATAAAGCTGAAACAATCTACGAAATTGCTGACCTGGCTTATCACGTAATGGTTATGATGATAGAAATGGGAATCACTCTTGATGATGTTACAGCTGAACTTTCAAAGCGTCACATTATCGACAAGAAAATCAAACAGGAAAAAATGCAGTAATCAGTTTAAGGTGAATTATTATGACTGATTTTTTCAATAGAATTTCTGCATTCTTTATGTCCGGAATCACTTGGTTTCTGGGTATATTTGGTGTCAGTCTTTATAATAACGGCTTTGATGACATAGATTTTGGTGCAGTAAAAAATATTTCATTTTCTTCTGAACTTGTTCTCGAGGATTTACATTACGGCAGCCAGACGATTCTTCAGGGCGGATGCACTGACGGCAGGTATGCTTACTTCTGTTCAACAAACGGATATGCAGATGTATGCTCAATTTCAAAATACGAAATTTCCACTTGGAAAGAAGTTGCGAGATCATCCTCGGTTGAAGTTGATCACGGAAATGACATAACATATAACAGCGATAAAAGATGTCTTGTTGTTTGCCATAACGAACCTAACAGAACACTCGTGTCATTTGTTGACAGAAAATCTCTCGAAATAATAGAAACATTTGAAATACCTCTTCAGATATATTCAATAACCTACAACGCAAAAACAAACAGATATGCAGTTGGTATCTCCTTCTCTTTTGATTTTGCAATTCTTGATAAGGATTTCAATGTTATCGAAACAATCAAAGGTGTTAAACCAAATTCAAAAACAAGACAAGCAATGGATAGTGATGATAAATACATCTATTTCCTTCTCAGTTTTCCTAATGCTATTTCCGTTTATGATTGGGACGGAAATCATTACGGTGTTTTTGAACTCAACGATGAGGCAGCAAAATACGAAAGTGAGAACATTTTTCTTTATAAGGATGAGTTATATATAGGCTATAATTATAGTTTTGGTAAGGTTTATAAAACAAATTTTGAAGTTACATATTAAAAGATTAAGCGATAAGTCTGGTGACTTATCGCTTTTTTTCTTTACACACTTTGGGACAAAGTACATATTATGGTAATGAAAAACTTATGAAAGGAGAATTGTTTTGCAAAGAATATACGATTTTCCGTCAGGTAATCGCTACCCTGTTCGTGATAACTATTACCATAAGACGGAGAGAAGTAATGCGAACTGCGTAAAAAAATGTAATATTCAGCCCGTAGGCAAATTTCCCGAATGTACACCTATTGCTATGGCATATGTACCTTTCCAGGAAATTAATGAGCTTTATGATGATTGTAAAGCGCTTGAGAGAGGAACTGTATTCCCTTGCCTCGATAAACCGTTCTTCGGAGGTCGTTGCAAATGATGAAAAATAATGACCTCTTGAAACAGCTTTCTGCAACTGCATTTGTTATGTGGGACCTGCACCTTTATCTTGACACACATACCTGTGATATGGAAGCTATTGCACTTTACAATAAATATAAAGAAAAATACTGTGCACTTCGTGATGAGTTTGAAGAAAAATGCTATAAACTCACATCAACTAATGCACAGGGCGTTGAATGGATTAAAAACCCATGGCCATGGGAGAAAGAAGGTTGTGACTGCTAATGTTTCAATATGAAAAAAGATTACAGTATCCTGTAAATATAAAAAATCCCAACCCTAAACTCGCAAAGATAATTATCACTCAGTATGGCGGACCTGATGGTGAGCTTGGTGCTTCACTGAGATATCTCAGTCAGCGTTTTTCAATGCCACACGCGGAACTTAAAGGTTTGTTAACGGACATTGGCACGGAGGAACTCGGTCATCTCGAAATGATTGGTGCAATCGTTTATCAGCTTACAAAAAATCTCTCAATTGAAGAAATTAAAAAAGCCGGATTTGACGATTATTTTGTTGACCATACAACCGGCATCTATCCTCAGTTTGCTTCAGGCGTACCCTGGTCAGCAGCGACAATTCAGTCTACCGGTGATTTGTTAGCCGACCTTCACGAAGACCTCGCAGCAGAACAAAAAGCAAGAAAAACCTATGATAATATTCTCAGGCTTGTTGATGATCCCGATGTCAGAGAGCCTATAAAATTTCTTCGGGCAAGAGAAATTGTTCACTATCAGCGCTTTGGTGAAGGACTCAGATTAGCAACCGATAGACTTGACTGCAAAAATTTCTATGCGTTCAATCCGTCATTTGATAAAGTGTAAATAATAAAAAATTCGCAAAGCCTTAAAACTTTGCGAATTTTTTTGTTATCTGATTTCATCAAGGAATTTTATAAATGCTTTTCGGCCTTCTTCTGTTACCTTATAGACTCCTGCGTGTTCAAGAACCGTTTTAAATACAAGACCTGTTTCTTTAAGTACGATTTCGTGAACATTTTCAGATGTTATTATATCGTATTTTTCTTTAATTTCTTCTGCCCAGTCAGCATGAATTGAAACTTTTTCATTTTCTCTCACATTTTCACCGTTTACAAGACATTCTTCAAGTATGGCGAGTTCTGTTTTAAGTCTTGAAGGAAGAACAGCCAGACCCATAACCTCAATAAGACCAATATTTTCTTTCTTGATGTGATGAAGTTCTGCGTGAGGATGATAAACACCGAGCGGATGTTCATCAGTTGTGATGTTATTTCTGAGAACCAGATCCATCTCAAAGTCCTCGCCTCTTCTACGGGCAATAGGTGTTATCGTGTTATGAGGCGTTCCATCAGTTTCAGCGAAAACAAAAGCATCTTCATCAGTATAAGAACGCCAGGCATCGAGTATTTTTGTAGAAAGGTCAAGTATTCTGTTTTTATCTTTACCGGTCAACCTGATAACTGACATAGGCCAGTGTACGATACCTGCTTTGATGTCTTCATATCCGTCAAAAACATATTCCTTTTCAATGGGCGCATCTGCCATAGCAAAGGTATAATGTCCGCCCTGGAAATGGTCATGTGAAAGAATTGAGCCACCTACGATGGGCAGGTCAGCGTTTGATCCGACGAAATAATGCGGAAACTTAGAAACAAAATCAAGAAGCTTTGCAAAAGCCCTCTTGTCTATTTTCATAGGCGTGTGCTCATTGTTGAACACAATACAGTGCTCGTTATAATACACATAGGGTGAATACTGCATACTGCTCTCAGTGCCGTCAAGGTCAACGGGTACAGTGCGAAGCGTCTGACGAGCGGGATAATTCATTCTGCCTCTGTAACCTGTATTTTCGCGGCATAACATACATTTAGGATAACTGCTCTGCTTAGCATTTTTTGCTGCAGCAATAGCCTTAGGGTCTTTTTCAGGTTTGGAAAGGTTAATTGTGATATCGAGGTTTCCGTATTCGCAAGGATAAACCCACTTCATATCCTTCTTTATTCTGTATCTTCTGATATAATCGCTGTCACAGGAAAGCTTGTAGAAGTAATCAGTTGCTTTTTCAGGGTTTTCCGCATAAAGCTCATTAAATTTATTAGTAACTGTTGAAGGACGAGGAGTTACCGAGGACATAATTCGTGTATCAAACAAATCTCTTTCAACGATGTTGTCATCAATCAGATTTTTCTCTGCTGCGTAGTCGAGAAAAATCTTAAGCATTTCCTCAAGTGACAAATCAGGACACTTATCTGTTTCGATAAATTCATCAATATCAAGAATATCAAGAATAGTATTGATTACATAAAACTTATCATTTGCCTCAATCAGTCCGCAGTCAAGAGCATATTTTACAAAAGCGTTTATAGTGGAGAAAATCATAGTTAACACCTCTCATTTACTTGAAGACATTATATCACAGTAATTTCTATAAATCAACAAATAATTGATAATTGTCCGTTTGTTTCTGTTGTAAGATAAGAGTTTTTGTGGTAAAATATTTATGCAAAAAGGAGTGATAAATATGCTCAGAAAAGTAATGAAGCATATAGTGAGAATTTTATGTGGAATTCTTGCTTTTGTTGTATTGACAACAATTATAGTTCAGGTTTTTTATTACAGAGAAAAAGAAAATATAAGCGTCAGCGAATTGTCTTTTATTTCCGATAATGACGTTGTATATCTGACTGCTCACAGAGGTGTGACTGCACACGCCCCTGAAAACTCCCTCCCTGCTTTTTCAAAAGCCAGGGAAATGAAATACTATGCTGCTGAGTGCGATGTCCTGCTTACAAAAGACAACATTTGGGTGGTAACCCATGATAATACAATGTTTCTTCATTTCTGGAGTTTTAAAAATGTATCTGAAACAGATTACGGTGATTTGAAAAAATTCGGTTATAAAAACGGTGTTAATTTCTTTAATCTTGATAAAATGTATCTGCCTACTCTTGATGAATATCTTGATATATTCGAAAATTCTGATACAAGGGTTCAGATAGAAATAAAAACGCTCAATAATGATTTTATAGATGAAATACTGAAAAAACTTGAAGATCGGAAACTGGTTGACAGTGCAATTATAATTTCGTTCACACACAGTCAGCTTGAATACATAAGAGAAAAGAATAAAAATATTGAGTTATGGTATCTTGCCGATTACATAAATAAGGACACTATTGCTGAGTACAAATCTCTCGGAGATAACACAAAACTCGCATTCAAGTCATCTGAAAATTCTGATGAAATTATTTCAGACGCAATCAGTGATGGCGTCAGTCTCGCTGCGTGGACGGTTAATAAAACGGAAGAATTTGAGCGTCTCTATAACCTCGGAATCAGATATATTACAACGGATGTATTCTGTCCCTGAAAAACAAAAACACCTACCCAAAGGTAGGTGTTTTGTGCCTTTAAATTATTCGTTTTCATCAAGGCCGAGCAGCCATGTAACAGAAACATCAAGTGTTTTTGCGATAACGAGCAGTTCTTTATCCGTAACACTACGAATCTGTCCCTCAAGCTTTGAAAGACCCGAAGCATTGAGATCGATACCTGCAACCTGAAGCTGTGTAAGAAGATCCTTCTGCTTCATGCCGATACTCTTTCTCTTCTCTTCGATTCTCTGGCCGACGATGTTGCGATCGCCGACAGCCTGCTTGCGTACTCTCATTAAAAATACCCCCATATTTTCAAAAAAGTCGGTTATTTTCAAACCAACAACAATACACACAAGAATATTTTATCACACAGAAAAATCTTTTCAATATCAATGAATAATTGTTAACAATTTGTTCACATTTTAAATCTTATAAGAAAAAATAAAGTATTTTAATATTTACATTTAGAAATAAAATTAAAAGCACCTTCCGTTATTTTCTTTATTGCAATTATGTCCATTAGCGCATTTTATGCAGACTTCGTTATTTAATTCTTTATCGTCAAAATAATCTCTGAGGTTCTGAAGTGTTGTCAGAGTAATGTTTTCCAGTGCCTCATCAGTAAGGAAAGCCTGATGTGAAGTTACGAGGACATTGTTCATTCCGATAAGGCTTGTAAGGATATCATCATGTATTACTTTGTCACTTTTATCTTCATAAAAGAAGTCGGTTTCATCTTCATAAACATCAAGACAAGCTCCGCCTATTTTTTCAGATTTCAGCCCGTCAAGAAGTGCTTCACTGTCAATAAGTGCACCTCTTGAAGTATTGATGATATATACATTGTTCTTCATAAGAGAAATAGTTCTTTTGTTAATAATGTATCTTGTTGAATCTGTAAGCGGACAGTGAAGAGAAATTACGTCAGAACGTTTGCAAAGTTCCTCAATCGTAACATATTCAACATCAAGATCTTTTGCAGGATACGGGTCATAAGCACACACATTCATACCAAAGCCTTTACAGATATCTATGAAAATTCTTCCGATTTTACCTGTTCCGATTACACCAACGGTTTTGCCGTGCAGATCGAAACCTACAAGTGAATTAAGTGTAAAGTTATAGTCCCTTGTTCTGTTATAAGCACGGGGAATTTTTCTCACGAGTGACAAAAGCATACCGATTGCGTGTTCAGCAACGGCATACGGTGAATATGCAGGTACTCTTACAATGTGAATTTTTCCGTACGCTGCTTCGAGGTCTACATTGTTGAAACCTGCGCATCTCAGAGCGAGAATTCTGATTCCGTTTTCGTAAAGGATATTTATTGTTTCTTCGTTTATATCATCGTTGACGAAGGCAACAACAGCATCGTAATCCTTTGCGAGTACAGCGGTTTTTTCACGCAGTTTTCCTCTGAAATATTCAATTTCTACCGAAAAATCTTCTTTATATTTTTCGAAATATTTCTTGTCGTACGGTTTGGTGTTGTAAAAACAGATTTTTTCCATAATCAGTCCCCTACTTTCAATTAACATACAATTATTTTATTATGTGAAATTATATCAGAA
>JAZQLC010000035.1:0-3305 GCA_045542485.1 Acutalibacteraceae bacterium | reverse complement strand
TATGTTGTGGCTGATATTTTCCTCGACAATGACCTGATGGAAAGTGCTTACTTCAAGGACAAGGTTCCTCAATATTGGGAAGAAATCAAGTCTGGTAAGCGAATCCTGCGCAGATTCAAGACCATTCGCTCCATTCTGCGTGACGTGGTTCAGCAATATGGCATCAAGTACATTGTGGCTCACAATGCAAGTTTTGATTATCGCTCCCTCAATTACACACAGCGACTGCTGACCTCTTCCAAATATCGCTACTTCTTCCCTTGGGGTGTGGAAATTTGGGACACCCTCAAGATGGCTCGTCAAGTCCTCAAGTCCAACGAAGATTATAGAAAATTCTGCGTTGACAATGGCTTCACTTATGGCAAAGAGGACAAGCCCCAACTTCGATTCACTGCCGAAATTATCCACAGATTTTTGACTGGCAATCTGGAATTTGTGGAAAATCACACTGGTCTGGAAGATGTGATGATTGAAAAAGACATTTTGGCTTATTGCCTTGCCAACGGTGTCGAAAGTGGCAAACTCTGGGAGTAATCCCAGAGGGCGCCCGGGCCAAAATTTGTGCAAAATGCCATATTGAAATTTAAAGGGTTCTGTGATATTATATGAGTGTGGAAAGGAGTGATGCATATGGCATCCAATGTCAAGCAGTTGCGTGAGGCAATCAAGGAAGAGTGGGTTGACTTCCTTAGTGAAGTCATCCAGAGGAGAGGCGATGAAACTCTCCAGACTGCATCCAACGAGATTGCGATTCCCGTTGTTGACGCAGAGGGTGGCGAACACTTTGTGGTGTTGACTGTCAAGATTCCTACTGGCAGTCGTGATGGTGAAGCGTACGATGGTTACGCCGCCGCCGAGGATTACACCATGAGGTGTAATACCAAAGCCGCCAAGCAAGCCGAAAAGGAACGCAAGGCAGCAGAGCGAAAGTCCAAGGGGTCCAAGTGACCCCAAGGGCGCCCGGGCGATTTTGAAATTTTCTAAAAAAGTTCTTGACAAATTGACATAGATGTGTTAATATATTTATGTGAGGTGAAGAGAAATGCAGATTGGTTACAGTGAGCAGACCCTTTGGCGAGCAATCGACAAACAGTGGGAATCTATCGAAGACGAGGTCAAGTGGATGAACCACTATATCGCCACGAACGAGGTCGAATGCGTGGAAGACTGCGTGTTTAATATTCAGGAAAGCCTGAGCGCAATCAAAGAAAATCTGGAAAATTTGAAGGGAGAACCACTATGAATGAAAAGCAGATGGAGTTAATTTTTGAAGGTCTGCGCCTCATCAAGCGCAGAAGTGTTGACCCTCGGCGTACTGTGGAGCAGCGCATGAGTTATGAATCTGCGTGGACTATTATGTGGTATGCTCTGTGCGAAAACGAAGAGTGCCTCGCGCAGTATGACGATGTAGTGCTGTCTTGCGATGAATGTGGCAAATATGATGAAGACGGTATGACTGCTATGAGTTACGAGCGTCTGTCTATGTGTAACGCATGCGAAAATCAAGAATTCTTTGAGCCAAGGAGAGAAAAATAAAAATGAAACAGATTGTATTTATTAGCGAAGAATGTCACGGCACTATCGGCGCCGCATCCAATTTTTACAAAGCAAAACAGTTTCTGCTTGAAAGCGGTTGGGTGGATGAACTCTGGTGCTTTTATCCTTCAGGCGAAGATGTGGGCATTCCCATTATAGAATATTTTGGCGAGAACTGGCAGGAAAAATTTCTGGAATTATCTGAAAATGATTTTGACGGCAGTTTTTACTTCAGTTGGAAGGATTATCTGGAATAAAAAGGGAGGCGACTCCCTTTTGCCCGGGCGCAATTATTTTCAAAAAAGTTCTTGACATTTTGTGAATTGTGTGATATACTTAATTTACAAAAAGGAAAGGAAATAAAAAGATATGTGGACTCATGAATATACAGACGAAAAGTTTGAAACTTATGACGAATGTTCTGATGATTTCAGACAGAACATGGAAACTGAAGATGTTGCAGAACACATGGAAATTACATTGGAAGATGTCATCAGGCATTTTCTCAGACGGCGCAATCCCACCGATTTCGATGTGTGGCTTGAGGAAAAAATTTATGACGCAATTCAGGCTGCAGAAAATGAATTGATTTATGAATGCGATGAAGAATGGGAGGAAGAAGAATGAGGTACAGTGGATACTATAAGTGCAAATTCTGTGGCAAAACTTGGTGGCATAAATCCAATTGGGTGCCGTTTGAATTAGTAGATTGGATTTATAATCTTCTTTTTCTTTTCCACTTAATCTCTCATCATTTCAAGGAATTGACTTTCAAAAATGTGTCAAAGGGATTGTGGCAAGTTCTGCGCCAGTTCTTGTGCGCGATTCTGTTCTTGATTCTCATTGCGGCGAGAATTGTATTCTATCCTTTCAAAATATTAGTTGATTTATTCTATTGAGGGACTTCGGTCCCTCTTTTATTTTGCCCGGGCATTTTATTTACCCGGGCGTCCGTCAAATTTTCTCCCATTATAATTATATCATTTCACAAGTCAAATGTCAAGTCAAATTTTGTTTGCCTTTAGGTTTACATAACAAGTTGACATAACTGTCAAATTCTGATTGGTGTCAAATTTTCTATGCCGTCAAGTTTCATGGCGCGCCGCCCCTGTGTCAAGTTTCAACCCTTGTCAAATTTTGATGTAGCAGCTGCAAACCAGCTGCAAAAGTCAAATTCTGTAGCAGCTGCAAATTTTGTGTAAATCAGCTGCATCAGCTGCGTTTTGTCAAGTTTTTATAGCAGCTGCAAAAATTTGAAAAAGCTGCAATTTTAGAGTATAATATTTATGTAAGGATGAGGGAAGTAAATAAAAAAACTTCTGGAAATTCTTACATATCGAAATTTGAAAAATCCTCAAATTTCTGATATAATATTAATACAAGGTGAGAGGAAAGTAACTCACCGAAGAAATCAAAAACTTATTAGGCTGCCCACTGCCAAGTGTAGGGAGAAGGAGAACGACTATGACTAAGCGTGAATTTTTTGTTAAGGTGTCCGCAGGCGAGATGACCGAAGAGATGCAGGCTTTTGCCGCAGAACAGCTGACTAAGATGGATGCCCAGCTGGAAGCTCGTAAGGGCAAGGTATCCGAAAAGGAGCAGGCTAAGCGCGATGCAAATGTTGCTCTGGCAACTCGTGTCGCAAAGGAAATCCTGGGTGCTGAAGCTATGACCGCAACTGATGTTGCCGTTAAGCTGACTGAGCTGCTGGGTGAGGAAATCAAGGTTCAGAAGGCTTCCTCTCTGTGCCGTAAGGCAGTTGAGCTGGA
>JAZQLC010000034.1:0-4281 GCA_045542485.1 Acutalibacteraceae bacterium | reverse complement strand
TCCTTGCTTTACAAATTTGTACTGTTAGTATCTGTAAAACAAGGAGATTTATACTGGGTAAAAAGTTTTATTCTGCCGCAAATGGTATTGCATTTCAATGATACATAGATTTTACAAGTTCTATTGTTTTATCTAACACAGGATTCAGTTCTTGGCTTAAGTATGTATGGCTCTTGAATCCGCCATATGCGCCGTGAAGGGTTTGTACTATTTGAATTTTATGGTTATTCAAACGCCCTGTATACAGACGTGCTCTATTGCTTTTGCCGTAATATTCGTTTGCACATTGAAACCTTGATAAAAGTTTTTCCAAATTATTCTCAGGAAATACGGCAGTATCTGTTGCTTGTATTACAATTACATCAGGATCGAGCGCGCTGATTTCATTGAGTAATAATTCAAAGCAGTTTTCTTTCATTTCTTCAGTATGACAAAGGCCTTTTTTCTTATCAGGATCATTCTCAGGAACAAAGGCACAGCGATATAGGTTGCAAAGGCAATACCGTGACAAAGCATCTTTAATCCACCAAACACTGTTTTGCGTAATTCTTGGTTCGGGCTTATCTTTTTTCACGAAATCAGACAAAAGATAAGATAGCACATATTTAAGTCCGTTATAATGTGGATTTGTTGCAACATATGATGGTTCAATAACTTGTGACACAGTTTTCTCTTCAGGAAAACCTTCAATACCTACCATGACGATTTTTGGAATAAAGCTTTCTTTTCCGTAGTTTTTGCCCACCCTTGCTCGATCAAAACGAAACTTACACAAAATTGTATCACATTCCTCGTAATACACATTAGCTTTACACAGATCGTAATATGGACAGCTCTGCTCATACAACATCTGAATTCTATTCTTGTAGTCAATCATAATACGTTTTCTTCCTAACTCAAATTTATCAATCAAAAGTATGCTATCACAACATTTTTGTTATTTAACCACGCGTGAAAATTTCCAATCATATCTCGTAGAATTGATATAACATCTTCTGAATTTATCAACAAAGGAGTTTTATACTTACTTAAAACTCATTTTGCTATTTCCATAATACTTTCAACAGAATTACGAACTATTCCTGTTGCTTTCATATATAAATCTCCTCTTTTTACAATTTTAATGTGAAATTAGTATCACACTATTTGTAGAAATTTCGAGCAGAATTTCCAATTGTTATTTTATTTTAAAATCGATATGTGAAAATGGCGATGACATTTTTAGTCATCGCCTCTTTCAAAAAACAAATCTTTTTTCAAAACAGATTATTTTTCAATGAACTTAACCGCTGTACCGTATGCAATAACTTCGGCTGCGCCCTGCATAATAGCAGATGAGGCATAGCGAATATTAACAATAGCATCCGCACCGAGTTCTTCAGCTTCTGCGACCATTCTCTTGGTGGCAAGAGCGCGTGCTTCGTTCATCATTTCATTATATGCTTTAAGTTCTCCACCGACTAAGGTCTTAAAGCTTTGGGAGATATCCTTTCCGATATGCTTTGACTGAATAGTGCTTCCTTTTACAAGACCTAACATTTCGAGTTCTTTGCCGCTGATGTAATCAGTATTTACTAAGATCATCTTCTTCACCTTTCTTTATTTCATTAATTCTTTCTATGCAAACTTTAAGCATAACAGCAGTAAAAGCAAGTGGGATAATACCTAAAAGCCATTTCCAAATGCCATCTATCAGTGATATTAAAAAGCCAAAGTAAGCAATGTAATACAAAACCATAATAGCGGTTACAATAATCGGCGCAATCAGTTTTTTCTGCTGTTCTTTCATACATTCACCGCATTATTTCAATTTTTGCAATTTTAGGGTATTAGCAATAACGATAAGCTGCATACCTTTTTCAAGAGGAAGTGCAGGGTCAACCGTTGTGCTGATCGTATCCCCGTTTCGCATTGCAACCACATTAACAGAATATTTTTTACGAAGGCTTAGATCTATCAGCGTTTTACCAACCCATTCATCTCTCACATCAATCTCCACCATAGACACCTCATCAGAAAGTTCTATCATTTCTGAAAAACCTGATGTAAGAAGATTTTTGGCAAGCCTTGCTCCCGATTCTTTTTCGGGAAAAATCACTTTATCAGCACCCACACGGAGTAAAATTTTTTGATGCATTTCATTTCCGCATTTAACGATGACAGTAGGAACACCGGCTTCCTTGCAGAGAGTGACTGCCATAACACTTGCTTCAAGATTGCTCGCCATAGCAACGATAACAATATCAATATTGGATATACCTAAGCGTCTTATTACCTCCGGCTCTGTGATATCAGCGCATTTACAAACAGGAATGGTTTCAATAGCGTTATTGACATTATCCGGATCGATGTCAACTGCAATAACATCAGCACCATTATTTACAAGCTCTTCAGCAACAGCTCTACCGTATCTGCCGAGACCAAACACGGCATAGGTTTTATTGATACTCATAAAATATTTCCTTTCTTATCCCACGCTGATTTCTTCAACGGGGTTTCTTATGATATTCTGATTATCTTTTCTTTGTTTAAACGCAAAAGCAAGCGATATAGGACCCACTCGACCAAGATACATCGTTATAATAATTATAAGCTTACCTAAACTACCAAGAGAAGCAGTAAGATTCCTTGTAAGTCCTACGGTTGCAGTTGCACTAACTGTTTCATAAAGAATTCCCAATGTATCGGCATCCGTCACCGTTGAGAGAAAAACCGTTGAAGTAAACATAACAACAAAAGACATACAAGTAACGGCAACCGCTTTGCTTACAGCCTGTTTTGTGAGCCTTCTTCCAAATATATCGCAATCTTCTTTATTACGAACAGAGGCAATAGCAGCCACAATAATTACTGCAAATGTCACTGTTTTAATGCCTCCGGCCGTACCGACCGGAGAACCGCCGATAAACATCAAAAGCAAACATACAACAGCACTTGCATTCGTAAGGTTTTCCTGCGGCACTGTCGCAAAGCCGGCGGTTCGCGTTGTAACCGATTGAAACAAAGACACTTCTATTTTTTGAAGCAAAGTATAATCGCCAATTGTTTGCGGATTATTATATTCAAACGAAAAAATGAAGATTGCACCCACAAAAATCAGAATTAATGTAACAGTAATAGCGATTTTACTGTGCAGGGTAAGCTCTCTGAAGAATCTCACTTTCTTAGATCGTGCCTTTTTCAGCACCCTGAGAACATCCCACCAGACAATGTAACCGATTCCGCCTAAAATAATCAGACCGCAGGTGACAATATTAATAACAGGATTGAGAGCATAATCACAAAGGCTGTTTTCGGCAATGATATCAATACCGGCATTGCAAAAAGCTGAAACGGAAGTGAAAACCGAAATCCATATTCCTTTTGCACCGAATTGAGGAATAAAAACAGTCATATACAGCAAGGCACCGATACTTTCTATAATAAGCGTGCCTAACAAAACTTTCTTTACAAACTGAACTAACCCCGAAAGAGAATTAAGATTAAATGCATCTTGCAAGAGCAGTCTGTCACTGATACCCATTTTCTTATTCAGAAGTATCATCAGTCCGGACATAATAGTAATAACACCAAGACCGCCGATCTGAATCAGTATTAAAATCACCGCTTGTCCGAAAACACTCCAAGAGGAAACAGTCGGTGTTACAACCAAACCTGTAACACAGGTGGAGGTCGTTGCTGTAAATAGCGCATCCAAAAACGATGCAGGTTCCCCATCAGCAGAGCTAATAGGAAGTGAAAGTAAAAATGTACCTAACAATATAACAATCAAAAAACTCAAGAGGATTATATGTGTTGTAGATACCTTAACCGGTTGTTTTCTCATATAATTATCCGATAAATCCTTCCTTATAAAAACAAAACGGAATCAACCTCCTCTGCAGACAGCTGGTTCCATTTATATCTGTTATTATAATCAATATATCACACTCCATTATTTTAGTCAAGTTTTTATAAAAATCTTGTAAAGTATATAAAAAATGTTTTTTTCATTCAATCAACGTATATCCACCCAAAAAGAAAATTCAAACAAATAAACAGACAAGTATATAACTCATCCGGCTTTATGACAGTTTGAACATTTGATTTATGCTTCTCAGAGAATACTGCACATATTTACTTTTGAATTCAAGTAGGTTATAATGAACTAAAGTAGTTGATTTAATGAAAATCAGAAATTTATTATTGTTAATATTAATAGTAGCTTTACTGTGTGCAGTCGTTACCGGTTGTTCTGATATAAACGACGAAAAGGGATCTTTCTACCAATTGGGCAGTTTA
>JAZQLC010000033.1:0-15436 GCA_045542485.1 Acutalibacteraceae bacterium | reverse complement strand
GTATACTTTCTTGTAACCGTTCTTAACAGCTGTTGCATCTACGATTTCTGTAACTTCTGTATGTCCGAGTGCATCTACATATGTATCTACATATTCGTCACCACAAGCTGAACATGTGTGTGTTGTAAAGCCCTTATCTGTACATGTGGGAGCTGTTACCACTGTATCATATTTGTGTCCGAGTGCTTCAACTGTAACTGTTTCACGGCTGAGTTCTTCGCCACATACTGTACAGTAAACTACGTTGTCGTATGAACCTTCTGTATCACAATCAAGATCTACATTGTTTTCGATTACTGCTTCGCCTTCTGTATGACCGAGTGCGTCAACTGTGATTGTGTCACGGCTGATTTCTTCGCCACATACTGTACAATAAACTACATTGTCGTATGAGCCTTCTGTATCACAGTCAGGTGCTACATTGTTTTCTACTTTAACTTCGCCTTCTGTATGTCCAAGTGCATCAACTGTGATTGTCTCACGGCTGAGTTCTTCACCACATACTGTACAGTAAACTACGTTGTCGTATGAGCCTTCGTTTACGCACTCTGCTGCTACTTCGTTTTCTACTACAACTGCGCTTTCTTTGTGACCAAGTGCATCAACTGTTGTCGTTACTCTTGAGAGTTCAGCATCACATACTGTGCAGTAAACTACCTCATCATATGATCCGTCGTTTTCACAATCAGGATCAACTTCGTTTTCTACAACGATTTCGCCTTCTGTATGGCCAAGTGCAGGAACAACTTCCTGAGCGATAATAATTTCGTTACAAGCTGAGCAGTGTTTACCCTCTGTAAGACCTGTTTCAGTACAAGTGGGCTCTACCGCGTCATCGATTACCTCTGTGTGACCGAGTTTATCAATAGGTGTGTTTTCGTTTCTTACAAAACCGCAAACTACGCATTCTTCGTGCTTTGTGCCACCAACTGCACAAGATGAGCCTGTGTCAACTTTCCATTCAAAGCTGTGTGTTTCCGTGAAAATTGTTTCGTCACAAACTGTGCAGACCTTATAGTGATTTTCATCATTTATCTGCCAGTCAAGTGTTTCGGGAGCATCGTGACCGAGAGCAGGTATAACTTCCTGAGCCACAAGGATTTCACCGCAGGTTTCACAGTGTTTGCCCTCTGTGAGACCTGTATCTGTACAATCGGGCGCAACTGCATCATCTGTTACTTCAATATGACCCGGTGCGTCAACTGCGAATGTTTCACGGCTTGTTTCCTCACCACATACTGTACAATAAGTTACTGTATCATATGAGCCGTTATTTACACAATCGGGTGCTACATAATTTTCCTGTACGCCCTCACCGTCTGTATGACCGAGTGCAGGAATGACTGTCTCTTCTCTCGAAACTTCCGCATCACATACCGAACAATAAACCACTGTATCATATGAGCCATCATTTTCACAATCAGGATCTACATTGTTTTCTACAACGGGAGCCATATTTGTGTGTCCGAGTGCATCTACTGTGATTGTCTCGCGAGAAAGTTCTTCGCCACAAACTTCGCAGTATACTACTGAATCGTATGAGCCTGTGTTTACACAATCAGGTGCTGCTTTATTTTCTTTTACGGCAGGAAGCTCTGTATGACCGAGTGCATCTACATAATCATCTTCATATGTATCGCCACATACTGAACATACATATGTTGTATAGCCCTTATCTACACAAGTGGGAGCTGTTACTGTGCCTTCGTGCTTATGACCGAGAGCGTCAACAACTGTTTTTTCTCTTGAAATTTCTTCGTCACATACCGAACAATAAACTACTGTGTCATATGAGCCGTTATTTACGCAGTCAGGAGCGATATTATTTTCTATAACCTCTTCACCGTCTGCGTGTCCGAGAGAGTCTACCGTAACTGTTTCACGAGAAAGTTCCGTACCGCATACCGCACAGTAAACCACATTATCATATGAGCCCGTGTTTACGCAGTCGGGAGAAACGCTGTTTTCTACAACAATTTCACTTTCTTTATGACCGAGAGCGTCGCGCACTTCCTGAGCGATAAGAATTTCACCGCAGGTTTCACAGTGTTTACCCTCTGTAAGACCAGTATTCTCACAATCAGGCTCAACTGCGTTGTCGATTATCTCTGTATGCTCGTGAGGCGCGATAACCTTGCAGTTTGCTGAGTAGCCTTCGGAGTTTGTAGCCGTGATGATTGCCTCACCCTCGCCGACACGAGTTACATTACCATTCTCGTCAACCGTTGCAACCGTATCGTCACTTGTGGTCCAGGTTACATCTCTGTAACTTGCGTTGAAAGGATTAACCGTTGCTGCAAGCTTCTTTGTAGGCTGTGCTGAGAAGAGTGTGATTTCAGTTTCACTGATAGTAATATCTGAAACGGGAACATAGAATTCAACATATGCTTCGTTTACAAGGTACTGTTCACGGCGGATTGAGAAACATTCTCCGTCAAGAACATCCCACTCATCATCAATAGCGGAAATGCTGTAAAAGCCGCCCATTATATCTTCATCAACGGTACACTGATATGTACAGACAAGTATTTCTTCTTCAAGATTCACAAGACGCTCTGTGCCTACAACTACCACAATAAGTGTCTTTTCTGTGAAACTGCAATCATCAATTGCCTGTATTGTATCTTCAAGTTCAGGATTCATCTTACCTGAGCCGGGAACATATGTAAGCCCGTCAGGTATTTCAAGCTCAAACTGCCAACCGCAGGTAGGCTGTGTAGCCACAGCATAAACCTCAAAGGTAACTGTTTCGCCTTGCAGATATTTAGGCTTTTCCGTTTTGAACGTAAATGTTGCCCACGGAGCATCATCTTCGGCAACAGCGTTTATCGGCACAATACTCAAAAGCATAGCCAGAGCAATTACCAGAGACAAAATCCTCTTTTTCATATTTTTTCCTCCATTTACTGATTTTTTTGCCACTTTTCTATGTAACAAACCCGACTTACGCCGGGTTGTCTGAAGTTATTATCAGTCTCGGGATGAGAGTTCTGTTTTCATATTTTCAAGAGTCTTCTTATCAAGATTGTAGATTACTGCAAGACCGATGAACTGCAAAACTGCGCTTAACATATACAGACCTGCAACAAGCCAACACATATTTTTTGATGTCTGGAAGCTCTGACCGATTGTACCAAGCTCTGACTGATAGCCGAGAACGCCCATAACAAGAAGTACGATTGAGGGACCGACGCCCTGGGCAAGTTTACGGAAGAATGAATGAAGCGAATAAACAATACCCTCTTCGCGTGTGCCGAATTTCCATTCGTTATAATCAATAGCATCGCCCATCAATGCCCATGATACGCAAGTGTAAACGCCCATTCCGATGCCGAAAAGAACGAGACCTGCAAGATAAACAATCAGTGCAGCATCGCGGTTTTCAATTGTGGGGAACACCATCATAATTCCTGCACCCACAAGTGAAACAAGTGTGCCTACAACAGACACCTCTTTTTTACCGAATTTATTGACAAGGGGTTTGATGAAAGGAATGAAAAGCACCATCGGTAAGAAGCCGATTGCCGTAACAACGCCTGACATAGCAGCGTTATTGAAGTAAGTTGCAAACATAATTGTATTTGCAGTAGTTGCTGACTGCATACCCAGGAACATACCCATAGCAGCAACAGTTGCGCCAACTGCAGGACGGTTACGCATAAATTTACCGAAAGCTGAGAATATATTGAGTTTTCCTCCGCCTTCATTTGTCTTAACTGTGTTTTCATCAGCACGGATTGTTATTGTCTTTATCATAATCATAAACGCAATAAATCCGAGAACGCCCATTATAAGAGCCATCCAGAAAACACGATTACCGAGAAGTGTTTCAAACTGTTTGCCTGTAAGGGGATCGAGAACGGGATCACCGATTTTATATGCTTCACCGGTCAACGGGTTTGTGTGATACTCGCCTGTGCCGTCATAAACAACTTTCTGCCAGATAATCATAGGCAGAAGAACCATAGGAACAATGTTTCCGAACATTGAACCGATTGAACGCCATGTTGAAAGCTGAGCGCGTTCACCGCTATCCTCTGTGATGAGAGAAAGCATTGAACCGTAAGGAACGTTTGCAACAGTATAACACGCATCCCAGATAATATAACCAAGAACAAATAAAATTGCTTTAACTAAAACACTTGCATTGGGGAACGGAAGGAAAACTGCCGCACCGGCAACCAGAAGACCACACGCACCAACGAAAATATATGTTTTGAATTTGCCCATTTTATAGTTTCTCTTGTCGTTATCAATAAAACTACCGATAAGCGGGTCATTGACAGCATCCCATATCTGAACGAGCAACAATAACGCAGACAGCAAACCTGTCTCCATCATCATATAAACCAACCAGAAAGTCTGAACTGTACCTTTAAGAGCAAAGCTCATATTACAACCAAAATCACCTAATGCATAGGCAACCTTGTCACGCATACCGAATTTTCGGTATCCGTTTGAATCCAATTGCACTTGTTTACTCATATTTTTCTCCTTTCACATTATAACCTCGTTATTTTTTCACAAAGCTATACAAGTGTATTTTACCATAGTATATTGTACAATGTCAACTAAATCCAGCAAATACCAATAAAAATTTTATGAAAACCACCCAATAAAGCAGGAAGCGGCAAAATCATATGATTTCACCGCTTTTTTATCATTTTTCTTTCAATCCGAGGCCGTCACAGAAGGCTTTGCCAACCTCCTCGCCCAGGGTGATGTAACTGTTATTCACCGGGTCAAAGGTTATGGGGTCAAGCTTCCTCACATCAATTTTTCTGTTTTCGTCAAGTATTCTTTCATCTGCAGAAACATTGACTATCTCCCCCACCATACGGCAGGACTCTTCGTCATAGCTTGTCATTTTACATTCAAGCGCCATAGGAAGCTCTTCAATAAGAGGAGCATTGACAAATTCACTTTTCACTGCGTGAAAACCAGCTCTCATAAATTTATCAGGAACTTTGTTGGCAGATTCAACACCTACATAGTCACACTCCTTCACATGCGCTCTGTCAGCGATGCTGACGGTAAAAGCACCTGACAAAAGGATGTTTTTCACTGTTTTATGGCTCGGGCTGAGACATATTGAAATTTCATTCTCTTCACTGATTCCGCCCCAGGCAGCATTCATAGCGTCAGGCACTCCGTTTTCGTCATAAGAGCCTACAATCAGTACAGGCATAGGGTAAAGCATTGGCTTTGAGCCGAAATTTTTTCTCATAAAATTACCTCCGTTATAATTGGAAGATGGTCTGAAACAACTTCCTCAATTACTTTTGTATTTTTACATTCCACACCTTTGTAAAGGATGTAGTCTATTTTTATTTCAGGCTTGTCCGAGGGAAAGGTTTTCGCGCCGCTTTCTCCCAGTGTATCTGAAAATCTTTCAAAAAGAGGTTTCAGAACTTCTTCATCGGGACAAGCGTTGAAATCACCCATAAGAACAACGGGCTTATCGGTACTGTCTGCAATACGGCAGATAGTCTCCACTGCGTTTTTTCTTTCCTCTTCCGAGAGACCCATATGAGTTACAAGAAAGATAATTTCTTTCCCGTTTTCCTCAACAATTGCTTTTATTACACATCTTGTTTCGTAATGTGTGTGTGGCTTCTTGATTTCAGGATCAGGAATAATAATTGTTTCGGCTGACTTAAACGGCTTTTTGCAGAGAAACGCGTTGCCGTAAGGACCTCTGCCGTTCACCTTTATTGCCTGACCGAAATAACCGAAGTATCCCGTTTTCTTCGAAAGTTTTCCCAACTGGTCGGTATAGCCGAAAAGTAAGCCTTTTCCCCTCACCTCATTAAGTCCGCAGAAATCAGGAGAATATTCTTTTATTTTATCTGCAAACAAATCAAAATCAATTTTCCGTCTTTTATAGTCAAGACAGTGCTGAATGTTAAAGGTCATCACTTTCATACAAACACCCCTTTTGTGAATTATATCATCTCATTTTCTTAATTTCAATAGTTTTGCTTGACTGTCAGGAAATGTATGGTATATAATTGTTTTATTATGTTAAATGACGGAGGTCATAGCTATGGAAAAATTTGCAAGATTCAACTATCAGCCCTGTATCCCTCTGGGCGAAGACGGAAGATGCGTGACTGCTTCTCAGAAGCACATAAATCTTTCCAGAAAAGCCGCAACAGAAGGTATGGTGCTTCTCAAAAACGAAAACTCTGCTCTCCCTCTTAAAAAGGGTGAAAAGATCGCTCTCTTCGGCAAAGCAACTATCGAATATATCAAAGGTGGCGGCGGCAGCGGCGACGTACACTCACCTTATGTGAAAAACATCTTTGAAGGCTTAAAGGAAAAAGAAGTAGAAATCTATATGCCTCTTATTGATTTCTACAAAGAATATGTTGAAAAAGAAAGTGTCAATATCCCCACTCAGGCACAGATTAATGCTACCTGGGACATTGTAAACGCTATGGAATTCTGCACAAAGCGTGACGATATGACATATGACACCTTTGCAAGTATGCATGTGCCCGAAGCAAAGGTTGACGACAAGCTTATCGAAGACGCAGCTAAAAATGCAGACACTGCAATTATCACAATCAGCCGTTTCTCAGCAGAGGGCGTTGACAGACGACCTCAGGGCGGCGACTACTATCTCTCCGACCTTGAAAAGGACCTTATTGACAAAGCAGGTAAGCTCTTCAAAAAAGTTATTATACTTATCAACTCAGGCGCTACAATTGACTGCGAATATTTCGCTGAAAACGAAGATGTAGATTCTGTACTTTTCACCTGGCAGGGCGGTCTTGAAGGTGGCAGTGCAATTGCAGACATTCTCACCGGTGATGTAAATCCCTCAGGTAAGCTTGTTGACACAATTGCAAAAAGCTATGATTTCTTCCCCTGCAAGGATGATTTCTGGGAATGCTTTGACCACCTTGATTATTCTGATGACATCTATGTAGGTTACAGATATTTTGAAACAATTCCCGGCGGAAAAGAAAAGGTAAGATATCCTTTCGGTTTCGGTCTTTCTTATACAAGCTTTGACATCACAAACAAGGTTTGTCTCGAAAACGACGAAAAAATCCTGGCAATCGCAGAAGTTAAAAACACAGGTGCTGTACCCGGCAGAGAAGTTGTTCAGGTTTATCACAGTGCCCCTCAGGGAAAATTAGGTAAGCCCTCAAGAGTTCTTTCTGCTTACAGAAAAACAAAGCTTCTCAAGCCCGGTGAAAAAGAAACTCTCGTTATGAGCTTTGAAATCAGTTCTATGGCAAGTTTCGATGACCTTGGAAAAATTCAGAAATCTGCATATGTCCTCGAAAAAGGAGCTTATGAATTCTATATCGGCACAGATGTAAGAGATGCAGAAAAAGTTAAGTTTGTGTATGAAATCGAAGAGGACACAGTAACTGAACAGCTTAAAAATTGGTGCAGACCGTTCAAGCTTGAAAAAAGAATGCTGTCAGACGGTACATACGAAAATCTTCCCTTGGGAGAAGAAGATTATTTTTACGGAAAGAACGAAGACGCAGCTGCAAAGAAACCTGAAAACGATGTAATGTTCGACAAGGTGGGCGAAGAAATCTCAATTGACGATTTCGTAAGACAGTTCACACTTGAGGAGCTTATGGATTTTGTCGGCGGACACGCTCCCACTGGCGTTGCAAACACAGGATGTTTCGGTGGTCTTAAAAGACTCGGTGTTCCTGCCGTTCCCACTGCTGACGGCCCTGCCGGTCTCAGACTTGAGCCCGTAACGGGTATCCCCACAACTGCTTGGCCCTGCGCAACACTCCTCGCTTGTAGCTGGGATGAAGACCTGATTGAAAGCGTCGGTCAGGCCGGTGGCGCTGAACTCAGAGAAAACAATCTCGGCGTATGGCTTGCACCCGCTCTCAATATACACCGTGACCCCCTTTGCGGAAGAAACTTTGAATATTATTCGGAAGACCCGTTGGTTGCAGGTAAATCTGCTGCAGCTGCAACGAGAGGTATCCAGTCATCAAAGGCTGCCGTTTCCATAAAGCACTTTGCTTGTAACAGCAAGGAAGCTAACAGAATGGGTTGCGATTCACGAATTTCAGAAAGAGCGCTTCGCGAAATTTATCTCAAGGGCTTTGAAATCGCAGTCAAAGAGGCAGACCCCTGGACAGTTATGTCGTCTTACAACCTTATCAACGGCCAGCACACATCTGAAAGCTATGAGCTTCTCACAGGCATTCTCCGTGACGAATGGGGCTTCAAGGGTATGGTTGTAACTGACTGGGGCGTAAAAAATGACCCCGTCAAAGAGGTCAGAGCCGGTAACGATATGAAGATGCACTGCGGTTATCCCGAAGACCTGAAGCAAGGCTTCGACGACGGAAGAATCACAAGAGCAGACCTTGAACTTTGTGTTAAACGAATTCTCGAAATGTTCCTGAAACTTGCATAAAGACAAAAAAATTAACCACAGAGGACTAAAAAAATCCTCTGTGGTATTTTTTTATTTCTTTTCAAATTTTATGAAATTATAGCTTTCAAGAATCTGAAAATATTTCGCCAGTCTCTCGTAAAGAGGGTTTGCTTTTTCCCCGAAGTGTTCTTCCACGAATTTTCCGATTTCAGTGATATCCCTTTCCCCGTCAATGAGAGGCCATACAAAGCTTCCCATTTCATCAAGGTGGATATATGTTATTTTCGGCTTTTTCATAATAACCTGAAAAATTCTGTTGAACACACCTTTGTTTTCAATTTCAAGGGTAACTTTCCCCTCTTCATCTGTTTTCCAACCGATTTCAGAATTTCTTACGGGGATTTTCTCCAGATAGTTTTCTGCTGATTTATTCTTTTTCATTTTTTCTTATCACGCTTTTTCCAGAGTGAGAACTTGAGAACTGTGAGGATAATTACTGCGAAGAGAACAAGTCCGCCGATATCTGAAACAATCTGAGGAATACCGAATTTTGTTGAAAGGTCAAGTGCTGAATCAAGTCCGAACACTGCAAGAAGTGCAAGAAGAATACCGACTAATCCTTCACCTGCAATCATACCTGAGCAGAAGAGAACACCGTCGTTGACGATTTCTTTCTTCTCTTCCTCGTTTTTCTTCATCTTATCCATAGCAAGACGAAGAAGACCGCCGACCATAATACAAGCATTAAGCTGAACGGGAAGGTAAATACCGATCGCGAAAGGAAGAACGGGAATACCCACAAGCTCTGCTACAACTGCAAGGAACACGCCGACAAACACAAGAGCCCAGGGAAGATTGCCATCCATAACGCCTTCAATGATGAGCTTCATAAGTGTTGCCTGAGGTGCTGCAAGCTGGTCTGAGCCGAAGCCCCATGCACTGTCAAGAAGATAGAGTGTGCCGCCGATTGCAAGTGCTGCTGCAATAACACCTACAAGTTCGCCCACCTGCTGTTTCTTAGGTGTGGCACCAAGAAGGAAGCCGGTTTTAAGGTCCTGAGATGTGTCACCTGCGATTGCTGAAACAATACAGATAATTGAGCCGATTGCGATTGCGCTGCTCATACCTGCCACGCCTTCAGCACCTGTGAATTTGAGAATGAGTGTTGCAATAAGGAGCGTTGCAATAGCCATACCTGAAACGGGGTTATTACTGCTGCCTACAAGACCAACCATTCTTGAAGAAACGGTTGCAAAGAAGAAACCGAAAATTACAACAATAAATGCGCCGAGAAGTGAAACAGGAATTGCAGGAATAAGCCATACAAGGAATGTAAGAACAAGAATTGCAACAATAACAATTTTAAGGTTGATATCCTGCATTGTTCTTGCGTTTGAAGTAGCTCCTGCACCTTTCATACTCTTCACTGCACCTGTAAATGTTTTTACGATAAGGGGAAGTGACTTGATAAGGCTGATAATACCGCCTGCTGCAAGTGCACCGGCACCTATGTATCTGATGTATGAACTCCAGATAGCACCTGCACCGCCTGATGCAAAAATTTCCGAGATGGGCGCTGTGCCAGGGTAGAGAATAATATCAGCACCGAAAAGCACAATGAGAGGAATGAGAACAAGCCAACTGAGTACGCCACCTGCAAACATATATGATGAGATTCTGGCACCGCAGATGTAACCGACACTCATAACTGCAGGATAAATCTGTGTACCGATCTGACCTGCAAAGCCTTTTACTGATACTGAAATTTCACCTGAAACGGCTTTAAGTCCGTCGATGATGAATTTGAAAAGTGCTGCAAAGCCCATACCTGCAAAAACTGTTGATGCACTTGCACCGCCCTTTTCACCTGCAAGAAGAACTTCTGCACAAGCTGTGCCTTCAGGATAAGGCAGTACGCCGTGCTCCTTAACGATAAGTGCGTTGCGAAGAGGCACCATAAAGAACACACCTAAAAGACCGCCGATGAGAGCGATAAGTGTGATTTCAAGGATGCCGGGTTTTTCCATTTTGCCTTCTGATGCCCACAGGAAAAGTGCAGGTAATGTGAAAATTGCACCTGCTGCAAGAGATTCACCTGCTGAGCCGATTGTCTGAACGATATTGCTTTCAAGGATTGAGTTTTTACGCATAATGATACGGATTACACCCATAGCAATAACTGCGGCAGGAATTGAGGCAGAAACCGTCATACCTACTCTCAGTCCCAGATAAGCATTTGCCGCACCGAAAACAACTGCAAGAAGAACGCCCATAACCACAGACGCAACCGTGATTTCAGGAGTTATCTTTTCGGCAGGGACATAAGGCTTAAATTCATTTTTGTTGTCCATATTTTCTCCTATCCGTCATTTAAAACGACTTTTTTATTCGTAGTATTATATCACAAGTTGTGACAAATTGCAACCAAAGAGCATTATCATCTGCAATTTTCCAACATTTTTGTGATGAGATTGAATGTTCTTTCAGTTGAGGAAACAGAAAGCCTTTCACTTACCGTATGAACATCCCACATAGCGGGGCCCAGTGCCACGCAATCAAGATTTTCAAGGTATGACGCAAAAACGCCGCATTCAAGTCCTGCGTGAATTGCCTCAAGACGCGGCTCATAGCCGTTCATTTCCGTAAAACACTTTTTGTAAATCTGCTGAAGAGAAGAATTTCCGTTAAACTCCCAGGGAGGATAGTGACCGAAACTTTCACTTTCAAATCCTGCAAAAGATGCAAAAGCTTTAAGCTTTTCTTCGAGGAAAGCAAGAGCAGATTTTTTGTTGCTTCTGAGAGTAAAATGAAGTGTTATTTTATCTTCTTCTGTTCTGAGAATGCCCAGATTAAGGGAGGTTTCCACAAGACCGTCAATCTCCTTGCTCATTTCCACAACACCGTTAGGTGCTGAGACAAGTGCAAAAATTATTTTCTTTTCACAGTCCTCTGTAAGAACAGCTGCAGTTTTTTCTGAAGTTACAACCGAATATTCAAATGACGGTTCTCTTTCGCTGATTTCTGTTTTCACCACGCTGAGATATTTTTCTGTTTCAGCAAGGAAAGCATCTTTATCATTTGTCAGCACAGAAATTCTGCACATATTTGCAATTGCATTTCCTTTATCACCGCCATCCACAGAGATAAGGGAAAAGCCTGTAATTGTTTTCATATGATTGAGAAATCTTCCTGCAAGAATATCGGCATTGACTCTGCCATCGTGGATTTCAACACCTGAATGACCGCCCTTAAGGCCTCTGAGAGTAATGTCGGCAACTGTTCCTATCTCTTCTTTTCTCTTAAGAGATGAGGTCATCACCACATCGCTTCCACCTGCGCAGGAAACAGTGAGGATTCCGTCTTCCTCTGCGTCGATATTTATCATTTTTCTGCCTTTCAGGACAGACATATCAAGTTGGAAAGCACCTACCATTCCCACTTCTTCATCGGTAGTGAAAACTGCCTCAACGGGGGGATGAGAAAAGTTATCACTGTCAAGAATCGCAAGTACCATAGCTACTGCAATACCGTTATCGGCACCGAGAGTTGTACCGTTTGCACTGATAAAATCTCCGTCAACAACCAGATCAATACCGTCTGTAAGGAAATCGGTTTCGCTTTCTTCCGTCTTCTGACAGACCATATCAAGATGTCCCTGAAGAATCACGGGTGAAGAGCCTTCATAGCCTTCAGTCCCGTCCTTGAAAATCACAACATTGTTTGCCTTGTCTCTTACAAATCTGAGTCCCCTCTTCTCTGCAAAAGATGCACAGTATTGAGAAATTTTTTCCATATCCCCCGAACCTCTGGGAATAGAAGAAATCTCTTCAAAAAATTCGAAAACCTTTTCCGGTTTCAATCCTTTAAGCTTGTTCATTTTATTTCCTCCGAAAACATTATGCTTTAGTATAGCACAAAGACATACAAGATAGCAACAAAAAATCCCGTTACAAAACGGGATTTTTAAAACTCACACTGCTGAGAACATTATCACAAATGCCTTTTTACCTTCGGGTAATGAAAGTTTGATACCTTCTTCCATCAGCTTTTTACCTGTCATTCTGTAAATTCTTTCAGGCTCATCAACAGAAAAGACTTCATATTCTCTGTCACTTATAAGCCCGTTGAGACAAAGGGTATATTCCTTATCCTGCACATTCTCCCGTTTGTAGACAAAAGCTGTACCCTCTTCTGCATCATAGGAAGAATACTGCATAGCGAGAATTTTTTCCGAATCATAACCACCCCACTGAAGCGGATAGTAGTTTTCATTCATCATTTTTCTCTGCTCTTTATAAACACCGAAATATTCGCTGTGAATCGTACCGAAAGTTTCAAGCGTAAGCGGCATTATGCTGCTTCGTGCTGCATATTCATCACTGTTATACTGTACAGTTCCCGACAAAGGAAGCCAGAACGAAAGGCCGTATGTCTGCGCTTGTGTTGCCTCAAGAATATCATCGTGGGGGAAACAGTTGTAGTCACTTCTCCACACAGGCACACTGCGTCTTGTCATTTCAAGGTCAAGTCTTCTTCCTCCCGATGCGCAGTTATCGATTATCAATCCCTCTACATTTTCGGTGAGATAATCAAAATATCTGTAAACGTTTGTAATATAGTGGTTTTCAGTGATACCTTTTCTGCCGTCATAGAATTCTTTGTCAGCATAAGTCCAGTAATCTGCCGGTGCAAAGTTGAAATCCTGTCTGTAAATAGTTGCACCGTTTTCTTTGAGAGATGAAACCATAAACTTGCAGAGATAATCAAATGCATCCTCATTTGCAAGATTGAACATATATGTATCGCCACCCGTAGGATTGACGAGCCACTGACTGTTTTCCTGACCAATCTTATAGAAATCAGAGCCTGTTCTGACCCTTTCCGGCTCGTACCAGAGAACAAGACCGCATCCTCTTTTCTTGCCGTAATCAGCAAGTACCGAAATACCGTCAGGATATCTGTCCTTGTCGGGCACCCAAGTACCCACTGAATCTGCCCAGTCATTTACATAGTCATACCAACCTGCATCCATCCAGAAATAATCAACCTCATCAAACACCTTATCGCTGAATGTATTCATAGTATCCATAATCTGCCCGGCTGTGTTTGTGGAAAGCGGTCCTGCAATTTCCATCATCGTCAGAATATCGGGAATATTTTCAGGATAAACAGAATTTGTTACCCAATTCCTGAAAATGTTGAAGCCCTTAAGGGGCGTTTCAGAATCATAGAACGAAAGAGAAACGAGTGGTGAGCGGACTTCTTCATCGGGAAGAAGATAAGCTCTGAAGGTTTCCTGACCTACTCTGACTGAGGTTTTGCCTGAAGTTTCCTTAAGGTTTGTTTTCCAGTTACCTGACCACCCCACGCCCAGCACCAAATCACATTTTTCGCCTGAAAGATTGAAATACGGCAGAAAGTTATCTGTTGACCTGCCTTCAATACTGTCAAAGTTTGCACCGCATGCGGTCAGATGCTTCTTCATCAGCGCAAAATCATAAGGCTCATCACGGCTGCCTTTTGAAAAATACACCGTTGTGTCCCCTGTTTCAAAGGTTTTATCAAGAGCATAGAAATTACTGATAACAGGAGAGTTTTCCTCCGCCTCGTTTTTAATAAAAACTGTCCACTCACAGGTTGCGTTTTCCTCATAAATTGTAGCCTCAACAGTCGCAACAGTACCGGACAATTTGTGAGTGAGAGTCACATATGCAGTTTTTCCGTTACGGTAAACACAACCCGCTTCACTTTCTTCCGAAACGGACACCGACCAATCATCAAGGTTTTTATTAAGGCTTTTTCCGCCGATTTTAAAGTCATAGGGAAGCTCTTTTATACCGTTTTCAAGAAGAATATTTTCCTCATACCACTGACGGCAAAGTTCTTTATCCTCTTCATTTATAACAATCTCTTCTGCAGATGCTCTTTCAAAATCAATCACCTGATTGTAGGGAATCTCGGGGATTTTTTCAATATCTGTCACAAGATATGTAAAAAACGAGGAAAGGAAATAAAAAAGCGCAACAAAAAATTCTTTCATAAAACTTTACTCCTTTTGTCTTCACTAATCTGATGCCATGCATTTGCCGCTAACTCAAGTATACAATAACACACCCCAAAAAACAACAAAAATTTCAATATTTCAAATGCTACGGAATATAATTTAAAATTATTTTAAAAAATCTATCAAGTAGGTATTGACTTTTCAAAATGATTATAGTAGAATATTAGGGCAGTCAAAAATGACTTGGGCCATTAGCTCAGTTGGTTAGAGCAACCGGCTCATAACCGGTCGGTCCGGGGTTCGAGTCCCTGATGGCCCACCAAGTTTATATAGGGGTATAGCTCAGTTGGTAGAGCAGTGGTCTCCAAAACCACGTGCCGAGGGTTCGAGCCCTTCTGCCCCTGCCAAGTGCGATAAATCCGAACTCAATTACCATGATTGGTGATGCGTTCGGATTTATTCTTTTATTACCGCCAAAAGAATAACTATTATATTTAACACAGCCCGTGGAGTTTTAATTCCACGGGCTGTTGTTCTGAAAAAATCAGTTTACTTGTCTGTACGGTATCTGCTGACGAGCGTTGCCAACTCAAGACGGCTGTGTACACCCATTTTCGGATAGATTTTCTTTGTGTGATCCTTGACCGTGTGTTCAGATATAAAGAGAAGCTTTGCAATATCTCCGTTTGTATAACCAAGACAAATGAGTTCTGCAACTTCTCTTTCCTTTCGGCTGAGAACATCAAGAGGGTCTCCTGAGGCTTCAGCTTGTAACACATTCGATACGTTTATACTTTCCGTTGCTATGGCGGTGATATTTTCTCCCTGTTCTTCAACACCATTGGCAGCAATTTCATCGGTAGTTACTTCTTCATCAGTTATTCTGCGGCGAAGCGCGAACATCAGGAACGGTTCAACCTGCATAAACACAAATATAAGGGCAACCATAATCACCGCATAAACAAGATACAGTGCGTTAGGTGTGTTGAGGAATATCTCGGCAATAACGGCATGGAAGAGAACCGCCGAGAGAGCAAGTCCGATGATAGAGGGCGCTATAA
>JAZQLC010000032.1:0-7793 GCA_045542485.1 Acutalibacteraceae bacterium | reverse complement strand
ACTTTTATAACAATGAAAGAATTCAACTAAAAACAAAACTGACTCCGCTTGAAAAACGAAATCAGTTTGTTGCTTAATTTTTAATATTTTCTACCACAGTGGGTGTTTTTGTACTGTCTGCACAATTTGGACCAGTTCATTTTTTGTAGGTGCTGTTTTAACATTCATAATATTATAGTTTATAATTTTGTTAAAGATAAAATTTACACCAAAAAAGACCCCGATTTGTCAGAAAACAAATCGGAGTATCAATGGTGCCGGAAGCGGGGGTCGAACCCGCACGGTATCGCTACCACTGGATTTTGAGTCCAGCACGTCTGCCAATTCCATCATTCCGGCGAAAGTACTTATATATTATAGTGTATAACACTAAAAAAATCAATAGTTAAATAGAAAAAATTTGAAAATCAGGGCTATCACAAAACTGATAACCCCGATTTTAAAATTAAGTGCCATTATACTTTTCAGCCTGAAGTCTGAACATTTCAGCATATTTTCCATCATTTTTCATCAATTCATCATGACTTCCGGATTCGATAACTGTACCGTTTTCCATCATAATTATCCTGTCAGCGTGACGGGTTGTTGAAAGTCTGTGAGAAATAAAAATCACAGTTTTCTCCTGAGACGCTTCCATCATAGCGTGATTAAGCTCATATTCAGAAATCGGGTCAAGATTCGCTGAAGGCTCATCAAGAATAACATACGGACATTTTTTATAAAAGGCTCGGGCGATAGCGATTTTTTGTTGTTCTCCTCCCGAAAGCATCATACCTTCATCGTCAAACTCACGCAGAAGTACTGTATCAAGACCGTTAGGAAGTTCTTTGGTAAATCCAGCTGCTTTCAGAGCTTTTTGTACACGCTCCTCATCATAATCTTTTGACAGTGCAACATTTTCAGCAACGGTTGCAGAAAAAATCTGAAAATCCTGAAATACTGCCGAAAAACGCTCTCTATGAGATTTTAGAGTAACATCTCTTATGTCAGTATCACCAATCTCAACAGAGCCCTCAGTAACATCATACAGACGCAAAAGAAGATTTGTAAGTGTAGTTTTACCTGCGCCGTTGTATCCTACAAGTGCAATTTTTTCATATGGTTCAATTGTAATGTTGATATTCTGAAGTGCATTTTTTTCTGAACCATCATAAGAAAAAGACATATTTTTTATGCAAATTTTTTCCGGCGCATCGCACGAAGCTTCAATTTTTCCATCAACAATATCTGAAGTTGCACCAAGAAATAATCTGTACTTTTCAATCATCTTAGACCTCTCAGTAAAAGTTCTGATTGAATAGACAGTAAGATAAAGAACTGAAGCGCCAATCTGAACTGCACCATTAAATGCTGCAACAAAATCTCCTGCCCCTAATTTGCCTGTTACAAGAGTCTGATAGCCGATGTACGCAGTAAGCACCAACATAAATCCGATAACCTGGATGCCTGTTTCCTGAAAAAAGAATCCCCATTCAAGCTTTTTCAGATATTTACTCTCAGTTTTATATGTGTCATCAACACTTTCATCAAATCTCTTAAGCAGAAGTCTGTTTATACCTGTTGTTCTGATTTCACCTGCATATTCCTGCAGATAAAAAAGTCTTGCAAAGTAATCGCTTTTTCTTTCTTTTTCCGTAATCGCTTCTCGACGGCGCATCTGAAGATTCCCGAGATATCTGCCCAGCGGCACAAAACCGAAAACAAAAGCAAAAACAATCAGCAGACATATCGGGTCGATTGTCAGCAAAGCAACACTTATGGACAAGAATGAAATAATTTGCGCAACATAATGTCTAACATTCTCCAGAAAAGATTGAATGTTTTCTGAGGAAGTCTGAACAGCCAGAATAAAATCGGCATAAAACGAAGGATTATCGTACTTTGCAAGATCAAGTTCGATCGCCTTATTATAAAGCCTTGAATGAATACCAAGATAAAGCTTTTCTCTTTCTCTGTGACCGAAAAGCTCATAAAAAATACTGGAATACACATTTGCAAAAACAAGAATACCCACCATCGATGCAACACCCATGATGATTTTCTTTACATCTGCACCGTTCTGCAACTCATCAATTACATACTTTATACCAATGACAGATATAAGTTTACCGGGCAGAATCGTTATGATTTCCTCAAAAATTTCACCTAAAACAAGTGCTGGTGAAACGGAAAACATCAGCCTGAGCATATACCATGTGTTAGAGAGGATACCGTGATTCTTATTATTACCTTTTTTCATATTTCACCAACCTCCCCGCTATAATTAGAGGCCTGCATATTGAACATCTCGGCATAAATACCCTCTTGAGCCATCAGTTCTTCATGCGTTCCCGTTTCGACAACAGTGCCGCCTTCAAAAACATATATTTTATCAGAAAGTACAGCGCTTGAAAGTCTGTGAGAAATAAAAATAACAGTCTTATTCTCTGTTTCTGTAATGATATTTTCATACATTTTATATTCTGCGATCGGATCTAAAGCAGACGATGGCTCATCAAGAATCGCAAGGTCATATTTCTTGGCAAACATTCTTGCTGCCGCGACTTTTTGCTGTTCGCCGCCTGAAAGACCGGTTCCTTTATCATCGAACTCTCTTGTAATTACCGTTTCAGCTTTCTTCGGAAGAGATGAAACTTTTTCATAAACACCGCTCTTTTTTAACGATACTTTCGAAAGTGAATAATCATCATCATTTTCAGGTTCGTGACAGAGAACATTTTCGTTAACAGACAAAGCATAAACCTTGTAGTTCTGAAAAACAGTAGCAAGGCGTTTTCTCAGAGAAATGATATCATATTCAAGCACATTTACACCATTATACAATATTTCGCCCTCAGTCGGATTATAAAAACGCAGAAGCAATTTTACAAAGGTTGTTTTACCGGCTCCATTATGACCGACTACTGCAACTCTGTCTTCTTTTGTTATTTTCAAAGAAACATTTTTCAGGGAATATTCTTCAGATGACGGATATTTGAAAGATACATTTTTAAATTCGATGGTCTCAAATTCTTCAGCTTTTCTGTCACCGCTGACAACAGTTGCTTTAAAAGAAAAGAATTCTTTCAGATAGCCGAAATACATAGAAATTTTCTGTGTTTGCGAAGCACAGGAAATACACTCATTAATAACCGAGTTAAGATTGTTGACAGCTGACATAACGACAGAAAAATCAGAAACAGGCAAGTCTCTCTTTACAATAAATCTGTAACAGGTGTAAAGATATGTTGCAGCGATAGGAAACGATTCACCGAAAGAACTGACAACAAAGTCGACAATTGCAACTCTGATTCCATATTTTTTAATTATTGCTCTGTTATTTTCAACTGCCCTCTTCATTTTTTCATACATAACGGAAAAAATATCAGATGTACGCATATCTTTTGAAAAATCACGCAAAAATACAGTGCGTTGAACATAAGATTTTTCTCTTCTGTTCGGTGTCATTTCCTCATCTTTCTTTATTTCAAGTCTGTTTTTATAACCTAAAATAAAAAATACAATCAGAAGCATTGACATAATAAACAGAAGCTTCGGATCAACGGAGACAATATAAACGATCAGAAAAACTCCTGTGATTACACTGGAAATAAGTCTGGCAACATAGAAACAGAAATCCATATACCTTCTGTTTGTAACAATCTCCGTTGCGCGGGTATAGACATCGTAGAATTCGGGATTTTCATAGCATTCTATGTCGACCTTACCTGCTTGTTCGAAAATCATTTTATTTAATTTATGATAGACTTTTCTGTAACACAGCACTACATAAAAATCACTGAAAATCTCAAGGCCCTTTGCAATAACGCCTGAAAGAACAAAGACTAATACCATAATCATATACTCTTTGTATGAGCCTTTTTGTTCAATGATACCCAGTAAAACTCTGAGAAAAAGAATCTGTTGAATGAAATTAGCGAAAAACCAATAAGCCGTCTGAGTCAGAGCCATCATCGGAATTGCCATGGGTGACGCAGATGATACTATTTTCAAAGCGTACATCATATTTTTTATGCTTTCAAACGGTTTTGCTTTTTTCTTATTATTTTTTCTCAACTCCATCACCACCAAACTTGAAAATTAAAATTGATATTATTGATTTCTGTCAAAAATCTTATCGTAATATGCTTCAATAACAATATTTCTGTCGAAGTTATCTTCAACAAACTTTCTTCCTTTTCTGCCCATTTCCACTTTATCTTCATAAGGTAATTCAATGAATTTTTCTACTGCACGTGCAAGGTCGTCTGCACTTTTAACATCAAAACCGATTCCGGTTACATCTTCGATATACGTTTCTTTACAACCAGTAACTCTTGTAGCGAGAACAGGTCTGCCACAAGCTGAGCCTTCAAGAAGAACATTGGCTATGCCTTCATGATATGAAGGGAGAATATTTGCCCATCCCCTGGCAACATAGGGGTGAATGTCATTCTGTGAGCCATGATAACAGATAATACCGTCCTCGTCGAGTTTTTTGATAAGAGCAGGAGAAACATCTTCCTCAAGAGGACCGATAACATCAAAAATCACATCGGGATATTTTTCTTTTATCATTTTTGCAGCATCAAAAAGCTCAAAAGCACCCTTGTCACGCATAACTCTGCTGACAAAAACAATTCTTACGGGAGTTTCCTCGTCGGGATATTCTTCCATTTTGTGATACTCAAGATTAACACCTGATCCGGGAATAATAGAACTGTTTTTATCATTAACTATACCTGCGTTTTTAAACAAATCATAGTTCGGCTGATTCTGAAAAAAGGTATGGTGATTCTTCCTCAGCCCCATCTTATAAAGGAACATTGTAAGCTTACTGAGAAGACCGCCATTGGCAATAGATGTACCGAGCCCTGTAACATTGGAAATACACTTACATTTCATGAGACCACAGGCAAGGCTGCCATAAATATTCGCTTTTATGGTATATGTAAGCACAGCATCAGGCTTCAGCTTTCTTAGTGTCTTTATATACGAAAATATAAGTTTCAAATCCTTGACAGGATTCATACCGCGTCTGTCAACAACAGTAGGGATGATTTTACATCCCATTTCCTCAAAAAGCCTATTATCTTCACTTTCGGAAATAGCAAGGTAAACCTCGTTGCCCTCACTAATCAGCCTCTGCATTAACTCTCTTCTGTAATAATATAAACCGGTAAAGCCATGAGCGAGAAATAGTATTTTTTTCATAATGACCTATCCTTTATAAAGTTTCAGATAATTTTATCATTTTTTATGTAAAGTGTCAACATATGATACTTGACATTAATGAGCTGATAATTTATACTTGCAGATAATTGGAGGCTGTGAAAGATGTTAAAAAGATTCATAAACAAACACAAGGATAAAACACCATATGTCTTTATTAAGTGGTTAGTTGTTTCAGTTTTTATAGGATTTTTTTCCGGAATAATCGGTGCGGGATTTTATCATTCTATACACTTTGCAAATGAGTTCAGAGCAGAGCATCCGTGGCTTATTTATCTTCTTCCCGTTGGTGGTGTTCTGATTATTTTTCTCTATCACATCTGTAAAATGGACGACGATAAAGGAACAAACCTTGTTATCGCATCTGTCAGAGGTAACAAAAAGCTTTCTATTCTGACCGCTCCTCTGATTTTTGTTTCAAGCACGATAACTCACCTTTTAGGCGGATCAGCGGGTAAAGAAGGAGCTGCTCTTCAGATTGGAGGCTCAATTGCTTCCGGATTTTCCAGACTGTTCAGATTGAGTGAAAGAGACAAGAGAATTCTCATTATGTGTGGTATGAGTGCGGTTTTTGCGTCAATTTTCGGAACACCGGTGACTGCAGCAGTGTTTTCAATGGAAATAGTCAGCGTGGGGATAATGCAACTTTCTGCAATTGTTCCATGTACAATTGCTGCTATAACAGGTATGGCAACGGGCAAAATCTTACTGGTTTCCCCTACTGCTTTTGTTTTTTCAGGCATACCTGAACTCTCGGTGTATTCAGTAGGGAAAGTTATAGTTCTTTCGATACTCTCTGCACTGCTCAGCATTCTCTTTTGTACAGCGATGCATAAAACACATGAACTTTATGTGAAGTATATTCCGAATAAGTATGTGAGAGCCGCTGTCGGTGGTGCAATTATAATAATTTTGACACTGATTGTTGGTAATCAGAATTACAACGGTGCCGGAATGGAAATAGTTGAAAAAGCATTCACTGAAAAATCAGAGTATCAGGCTTTTATTCTCAAGATAATTTTCACCGCACTTACTTTGGGGGCAGGATATAAAGGCGGCGAAATTGTTCCTGTTTTCTATACCGGTGCAACTTTCGGAAATGTTATGGGTAGAATTATGAATCTCTCCCCTTCTTTCGGTGCAGGAATCGGACTTATATCTCTCTTCTGTGGTGTTACAAATTGCCCTGTTTCTTCAATGATGATGAGTGTTGAGCTTTTCGGTGCTGAGGGATTCATTTATTTTCTCATATCCTGCAGTATAAGTTTTATGCTTTCTGGCTATTATAGCCTTTATAATGAACAGAGATTTGTGTTTTCAAAATTCAAGCCTGAGTTTATAAATGAAAAAGCTTCATAAAATCACATAAAAATTATTGAAATCCACGATATGATGTGGTATACTTTAAAAAAAGCACAGAAAGTAGTGATTTTTATGAAAAAATTCCCTGTTGCTATTCAGCTTTATTCCGTAAGAGATAATATGGCTGAAGATTTTGAGGGAACATTAAAAAAAGTAAAAGCTCTCGGTTATGAAGGCGTTGAATTTGCCGGACTTTTTGACAAAACCGCAGAGGAAGTAAAGGTTCTTGTTGACGAACTCGGTCTTACACCTATTTCCGCTCATATTCCTTACGCTGATATGGTTGAAAATGCGGAAAAAGTTCTCGGTGATTACGCAAAAATCGGATGTAAATTTGTTGTTATTCCGTATATGACTGAGGAATATCGTCCGGGTGCAGAAAAATTTGAAGAGCTTATTGAAAACATCAAAGTTATCGGCGCAAAAGCAAAAGAAATGGGTATGACACTTCTTTATCATAACCACGATTTTGAGTTTGTCAAAATCGGTGATGAATACGGTCTTGATGTTCTCTATGCTTCAGTTAATGCTGATATATTCCAGACAGAACTTGACACTTGCTGGGTAAATGTAGGTGGTGAAAACCCTGCTGAATATATTCTCAAGTATTCAGGCAGAAGTCCCGTTGTTCACCTTAAAGACTTTGTAATCAATGGCGAACAGAAAGGTTCACTTTATAAGCTTATCGGAATCGACGACAACGAAGAAGGATCCTCTGAAGAAGAAGGCTTTGCGTTCAGACCCGTCGGTTATGGCTGTCAGGACTTCAGAGCTATCCTTGAAGCTGCTGAAAAAGCAGGTGCACAGTGGGTAGTAGTTGAGCAGGATGATGCTACAATGGGCAAAACACCCCTTGAAAGCGCTGAAATGAGCCGTAATTATCTTAAAGATAATTTTGGTATATAAACAAAAACCCTTAATTAAAGAAATGAGGTACATAAAATGGCAACAGAAGAAAAAGTAAGCATTCTTGACGAATTCAAAGTCAAGCACGAAAAGAACGAAATCGATACAAGCAAAAAGCTTAAAGTCGGCATCATCGGTACAGGCTGGATTGCAGATGCACATATGGAAGAATATCTTAAAATGCCTGATATCGAGTTTGTCGGTGCAGCTGACCTTATCCCCGGTAAGGCTGACGCATTCCTTGAAAAATGGGGTGTTAAAGGTGCAAGAACATATCTTTCACACAAAGAACTTCTCGACAACGAGGAACTTGA
>JAZQLC010000031.1:0-13723 GCA_045542485.1 Acutalibacteraceae bacterium | reverse complement strand
TCAGTTGAATCATTAGTAGAAAAGAGTTATGACTATGCTCATGGATTATTACAATTAATAGAGAATTCAATAAAACATGTTACTATGAAATATAAAAATAGTTGTGCCTTTTTTAGTGTTATTATGCATCACAAAAAAGGTGCAATGAGTAAATATGTTAGAAATGATTATTACAATAACCTTAAATATTATTTAGAGTTATCAGTACTAGACTGTACAGATGACTTGAATTATTATAGTATAACCGAAAAATATAACCAAGCATTAAAAGAATTAGATATAGAACCAATTAGTTCATTGAGTGAAATCTTTATGCATCCAAAGCCTACTTCCTTATCTCTTGATAAGTTTTATAGCAATGCTAGCAATATAGCAAATCATTATGGTTTGCAAATATTTGATACAATTTTAACATCAAATAATGGGTTGTTTATTGTGCAAAGCGGAATAACCTCAGAAGCTGAAATATACACTAATGCTAATAAAATTTATTATAATGGTGAATTAGTGTATAATGACTGCAATGCAGACAATGAATTATTAACAGAACATTTTAAAGGAACTCATTATACTATTATTTTACCCATTGATAGAAATAAAAAAAAGCACATATCATCTGATATTTCTTTAAGTAATATTCCATTACAATTAGACAAGAACTTGAAAATTGCTAGAACTTATAAGTTAGAGCCAATAGCAACAAAAGGTGGCACAAAAGAAGCTGCTGTTGAAGAGTATAAAGAGTTAGTTATTGAAAAAATACGTTCTGATAACAACGGTATTATTTCACTTGATGTACAAGAAATTAGCAAATCTAGATATAAATTAGAACTATTATGCAAGGCTGTCATTTCAATTATTTCAAATGATGAAGGAGAAAACAGGACGATAATTTGTCTGTTGAACATACAAGACAAACACAAACTTTTAGATGCATTAAGAATAATTGCCCTGTTTTTTGACAAAACAGGACACTGCAATTTTGTCAAAAATAAAGGTATTTATTTATCATCTGTAAACAATCAATATGACATTTTGTTTACAGGAAACAACATAAAATCGGTAATTGAAAATATTGATAGACAAAGGTTGTTACAAAGTTTACCTGAACACTTTTATAAACATATTTTATTTGCTTTAAAAGATAGGATAAAGGAAGATGAAATATAATATGGAAAATAATATCTCTACCGCATTAATAAAATATTTAGTTAAAGATGGCGAAAAAACTTTAGCGCAAAAACAATTAGAAACTATATTAAATAAAGATATTCATGAGAATTCATTGGGATGCAAAATACCTGAAACACATATTCGAATAGGCAAGGTGCATTTAAATACTTTTTACGAGGCCCAATTGTTGTTTGGTAATGCATATTGGACTGATATTTTTGCTTGCTATTTTTATGATTTCATTATTTCGAAACTAGATGAATCTCAAAAAATTGATAAAAAAAGACCTATTATTTTATATGGATACGAAACTTATTCTACTCTTACACTTAATAAAACAATAACTTTTTTAGAAAGAGATGGTTATAGTGTTAATTTAAGAGTTTTTGAAATAAAAGAAAAACGGGTTCGTTATTGTGATGAATCTATTGATTCATCTGTTGACGAATCACTTTTATCACAAAATCCTATAATGTTTTTGTTTATAGGTATAAGCTCTACTTTGTCTACTTTTAATTATATGAATTCTGCTATAACGGAATTAAATAATAAGTATTCAGAAATAAGCAAATTCTGCACATCTATAATTCAGGTTACGGGAAATAATAACTCTGATGATAGTGATTGTTCAAATGATTTTATAGAAATGTGTTGTGATGAATATGGGCCATATGTTAAATGTTCTACTGGAGAACAGTATTTAAATTTTATAAATACTGATGAAAGAAAGGCTTATTATTATGTTTCAGTTGAGGCAACATGGCATAAACCGGAAAACTGTAAATTGTGTATGCCTAAAAACTACATTAATGAATATCCTCTTATAGAAGTTGACGAAGCTTCAGTTGTTCCAACCCAAATGATTCGTTTAAATGTTTTTGAACATAATAATTTAGTTGAAGATCCTATTGAAGCGTTTTCTATGGAAAACTCAAAATTATTTTTTAAAGATTCAAACAATTCAAAATATCTTCGTTATGGACATATTGAACGCAACGAAAATCATTTTAGATATTACCTTCGCCTTTCAAGATTATATCACGATAAGAAAAATGATATTGAAAATTGGTTGAATAAAATAAAGGATAATTATCCTTTTACAAGTAAAAAAACAATTAATATAATAATAGCCCCCCAACATTACAGTAATACTGGATATGTAAATTCTGTTAATCGTATTATTTTTAATGGTACAGCACATATAATTGAGTTTGACATAAATAAAGAGTATAGAAGTAATTTTAGAGCAAAATATAACAACTATTTTGAATTAGAAAAAATTGTATCAGAATTGAAGGATTATTCAATTAATTTTTATTACGTGAATGATCAAATTGTTTCAGGCAATACTTTTAACAGATCGAAATCTCTAGTTATGTCTTTGTTCAAAAATTTAAATGTTAAAGATAAATTAAATGTTTTTCAAGGTGTATTTGTATTATTCAACAGAAATTCTTTTGATACAAGAAAAAACTATGTTAATGTACTTAAATTAAAACGTGATGAAAGCGAAATTGAGTATTTACCATATTTTAGTTACTTAAATTTGGATATTCCTTCTTTTAGGAATCACGATGATTCCTGCCCTATTTGCTTTAATAAGAATAAGTCTTTAGAAATAATAAAAGAGTGTGCATTAGACAGCACGGTATTTTATTGGCAGGAAAAAATTGTTCATCATAGACTAAAAAATGTTAATGAAGTTCGAAAGAGCAAAACAAGAGTAAATATTAAGGAGCGTCACTTTAGAAGACTTTCTTGTGAAAATGATTTATGGATATCGGTTAAGCGAGCATACAAATTAATTTCCGATTTTTATATTCAGGATAATGGTTTTGCAGAAAAATTCAATAAAAGAGATTGCATAATCGATAGTTTCTTTGAAACGATAAATCTAAGATTTTCAGAACTTGTTTCAGATGAAGATAAAATAGAATATTTAATTTCTTATATAAAAGCGATGTCAAGAGCACTACTATATTATCAGGAGGATGTAAAAAAAGCGACACTATATATTTTATTAAAAATATTTGATTATTACTGTACAAGTGTGTTAATTTGTAACCCCGATTTTTTATTACACTTTTCTAACAACTTTCCAATAGGTGATAACTTTATCAATTTAAATCTAAACGAAGATAAAGATGTTAAATTACAATATGATTTATTTTGTATTGTTGTTTCATGCTTGTGCGATATTGGTTCGTGTGTTTTGTTGGATTTAGAAAGATTAAATGTTTGTCGAAACATTGGAAATATTTTGGCTAAGAAATGTAATAGAAATGACTTTGAATCATTCTTATTAAATTCTATAAAAAAACTGTTATGTTATGATAAAGGAAAATCGAAAGCCGAGGTATTACAGACAAATATTTTAAATAAGATAGATTGTTCTGATAATTTTTATAAAAAATTATATTTAGAAAACACAAGAGCACCCGAATTGATTAAAAGTCAGTGTTTTATTAATGAAATAATAAACCTCGATAAAAGCAATACTGACATAACAAAAAAATATACCATATTAGCCAATATTATAGAAAAAGAAATCGCTAACTTTAGTCAAGAAGAAGTTGAGATACGATTTTTCACTGTTACTAATGACGAGAATTCATATAAAGTAATCGACATTTCCGAGGGGAATATCAGTGCACCTAACAACATAAACGATTTTTATTTTGACGAAGAATCGGGAGTTTCTTTTATAAGTATCGGAAACAACTACGGATTATTAAAAGAAAAATATGATTCTAAAACGTTGGAAAACGAATTAAAAATAGTAAAAAACGCTAAAATTATATTAGGGATTAATACATCGAATTTTAGTTTGATTACCAAAATCCTTCAATATCGAAGAGAAATTTTACAAATGGTAGAATCAGATTTTAAAAATGATGCAATTCCTAAACTTCGCGTAACTAGAGGTCAAGCAGAAGTGTTATCAGAAGCTAAAACAGTAACACATAACAATAACCCTTTATCTTCATATGAAACTGTATTCAATGATTTATGTTTTCACAAAATACCGTTGGAAACACAAAGAAAGTTTCTAACACTTTATATGAATACCGTTATATCTATGGCATATAGAGAACAATTGCGATTTGAGGTATATAAATTCTCTTCTTTAAAAAATGAAAATTCTATGTTTTGCTTTGATTATTGTCCAGTAGGAGGAGCAATAGATTATATTGAAAATCAGTTGGTTGATGAATATAATGGTGCAATAAAATTAAAGCTTGGAAAATTCAGTGACAATAATTTTATAGAATATAACGAATCGGTACAAAATAATTTGAAAGAAGCTTTTAAAAACAATTATGCAATAGTTAGATTTAGAAGATCAATTGAACAATGTGAAGCATATATGTTATTAAAAACCGGGATAGAAAATGCATATAGACATTGTAGTAATCCAACAATCAATTTGTATTTAGCGGACAACAACGATTCTTTTGATCTGATTATAGAAAACACAATAAACCAAAAGAAGAATTTACCTTCAGACAAAGGAATAACTATTGAAGCATTAAAATATATTTTCAATAAAACTGACTGTTCAGGACATAATGAGGTGGTTTTTGATGCGAAAGAAATAGATAATAATATATTTCAAATAAAATTCAAAAAATTTATTATAAGATATGAATGAGGAGAATGAATATGAATAAAATTCTTGTGTTAGTGGATAATGATCAGGAGGAATTAAATAAATTAAAAAGTTTAATTACCCAAGATGAAACTAAGGAAACAATTAAGATAGTTGATATATTTATAGAAGAGTATGATGAAAATGCATTACATGAAATAGTTATAGAAAGAATTAACGAGTTAATTAATCTTGATCCCGATGCGTATTTCCATATAGTCATAGATGCATGTTTGTCTGAGGAAGACCAAGAACGTTCAGAATTAGAGAGTAATGTCAAGTTATCTGGAGTGGAATGCGCTGAGTCAATAGTTTTAACATTAAGGAATAATAATTGTAGTTTTATAATTTCGCTTATGTCTCGTTTTTTTATTACCCAACTTGATTCATATAATCCTTTTATAGATTTTTCTGAAAATGAGACAAACAATTTTTATGCCGTAATAAGAAAACCTATTGTAGATTCTGGAGACATAGACACTGGTTTATCACCTATTCCTCAATATACAGATAAATTACCCGAAAAATATTTGTCTCGTAAATATTCTATCGCTTTCAGAAACATTGTATTATATAAATTATTGGAGGATGAAAAAGATGAAATATAAAATTGACAAAATAACAACGAACTACGAAATATTAGAGAAAAACTTTCCAAAAAACAATCACAATATGAGGTTTTTTCATTATACAAGTCAAGAAAGTTTTTTTGCTATGTTTAAAGATTATATAGAAGACATTTCTCTAGAAGGGCTCAATGGAAACAACATTAAATTCATTAACATATTTGCTAGCCAAATGCAATATTTAAATGATAAACAAGAATTTATTGAGGGTGTAAAAATAATACAAAATTCAAACATAGACACTAGTGAACTTTTTGAATCAATATTTATTGTATGCTTTTGTGGAACCGAAGATTTACTATCTCAATGGAAATATTACGGAAAAAAGTGTGGTATTTCTATTGAATTTGATTTTAGTGAACAAACAAAATTGTGTTGGTTTGAGTCAATAGACAAAAAAACAAAACACACTCCCTCTTTTAAATATTGGCCTGTAATTAGTCCTCATAGTGTGATTTATGATAATCATCAAAATATTTTTGATAACATAAAAAAAGAAGTTATAAATGGAAATATGTTCAAAGATATTGCTGACAAAGATGCAGCTAATTTGTTTGTACCTCACTGCAAAAACAAGTATTTTTCAGAAGAAAATGAATCAAGAATCATTCTTTATCCAATAAAAAGTGAAATCGCCAATGGCGAAACGCTATTTACTGCAATAGATTATCGAGTTTCAAAAGGAAAAATAATTCCTCAGTTTAAATGTAAGGTTGCTTATGCTGATGAAAACCAGGCGCAAAAAAAAGCTCCAATAAAATCAATTATGGTAGGCCCTGGTGATAATCAACGTTTGGTTTTTAATTCAATAATTAATATGCTTGAGACAAACAAGTCTATTGTAAAGTTTTATACAGACGAGGAACTCGATTTAATAATTAAAAACGATATTCAACTTAACAACAATAAGATAGGTATATATAACAACAGAATTACATACACCACTGATAATAACATATTAATTTCGATGTCAGCTGCACCTTTTAGAGATTAATAATAATCTTTATGGTATGTGAACTCTATACGATAAAAATCCGAGGTTTTTAGACCTCGGATTTTATTCGTAAATAAGGTCCTCACACATAACCTCCCTCGCCCTTGCTTCAACATTCTCCATTCTCTGCACCCACTCCATTTGATTTTCCTCTTTTAGTTGTTCGGTTATACCTTCAGCCTCTTTCATCTGTTCAATCAGACGGTCGTACATTTCATTTGCCTGTTTCTCAACATCGGCACAATGCTGATAAAGCTTACCTTCCGCAAGAAGAGAAGAAAATACTGCTTTCTTGTGCTTGAGAAGATAGTCCTTATAAATCATTCCCCATTTACCGAGTCTGACATTTGCCTCTTCAGGCGGTAATTTGAGATTCGGAATAAGATAACCGTTTACTTCACGATATGTAATTTTCATTTGATTCATCCTTTCATTTTTCTTTGTCGTAATAATAGTGCTGATTTTTGTGTCAAAAACTGATTGTAAACAAATTGTAAACGAGCAATTTTTTCAAATTTTGCTTATGGTAAATTTGCTAACCCTAAAACACCCGCAGCCCCAGTAAAATAGGGCTTTTTCACCACCTTTCGTGTCGAAATTTGTGTAAGATTTTGTGTTGCTTTTCGCTTAATTTATGGTTCTATTTTAACATCTACAGGTGCCATAGCTGCGCCCATATTGTTGGCATCGGTAACGCCTAAATCCTGAATTTTGCCGAAAATTACACTGTCAACCAAAACCTGACCACTGTCTTTTTCAACCAGTGCAGCACCTGAGGCAGTGCAGGTCCTCTGTGCAGTGGGAGTTCGCTGTCCGCCGTATTCAAGGGGATAACGGAACTGCTTTTCGGATGAGCAAAAATGGGAGGATGTGGCTGCTATTGCCACTGAGGATGCACCACTTGCCACAAAAACCGAGGCAGTGGCGAGAGTCAGTGCCATAGTGGAACAAGCACCGTACATTCCGGCAAAGGGGATGGACAAATCCCTGATTCCGAAAGTGGAGCCGATACACTGGCTCAGAAGGTCACCTGCGAAAAGTAAATCAATTTCGTCATTTTTTCGTCCTGATTTTTCAAGAACTTTTTTGATTGCCTTTTTCTGCAGAGTGCTCTCTGCTTTTTCCCAGGAATTTTCACCTAAGGTTGCATCTTCGCACACTTCATCAAACTCATTTCCGAGAGGTCCTGCACCCTCTTCTTTTCCCACAATTGACGCAGTGCAGGAAATTGTGGGAGGAGTTTTGAATTTTATAACTCTGTTCATTTTATCACCCTGAAAATTTTTGTTATATTATTTGCTTTTTACCTTGTAAAAATTCTTATATATTTACTTTTTTGGGTCGGTGTGTTATAATGCATAAAGCATAAATTTTAAAGGAGAAAGACTATGAATTTCAAAAGAACAAAACTCGCTTGTTATTCAACATATCTGTCTATGTCGGCAGTTTTCTGTCTGCCATCAATGCTTTTTGTAACATTCAGGGAAACATACGGTATTTCATACACGCTTCTCGGAACACTTGTGCTGACAAACTTCTGCACACAGCTTCTTGTTGACCTGGCTTTTACTTTTTTCACAAAATATTTCAACATAAAAAAAGTAATCAGGGTTATGCCTCTTATTACTTGTCTGGGCCTTGTCACTTATGCAGTTCTGCCCTCTCTCTTCCCGCAGTATGCTTACGCAGGACTTCTTACGGGAACGATAATTTTCTCGATTTCGGCAGGACTCAGTGAGGTTCTTCTCAGCCCCGTTATTGCGGCAATTCCCTCTGAAACTCCCGAAAAGGATATGAGTATTCTCCATTCACTCTATGCTTACGGTATTGTTATGGTGGTTGTTGTAAGTACAATTTTCTTCAACATTTTCGGCACTGAAAACTGGATGTACCTTGCGGGATTCTTCGGACTTCTCGCTATCGGCTCGTGCGTACTTTTCTGCATTTCACCTATTCCCGAAATGAATCTTTCAAATAGTGAAAGCGGCGGAAAAACAAGCAAAAAAGGTATGGCTATGACCTTGTGTGTGCTCTGTATTTTCCTGGGCAGTGCAGCAGAAAACTCAATGACAAACTGGATTTCCAGCTATGTTGAAAACGCTCTGAATATATCAAAGACAATGGGTGACGTGCTGGGACTTACATTTTTTGCAATTCTTCTCGGCGTAGCAAGAACGCTCTATGCAAAATACGGCAAAAATATTTCCAATGTACTTCTTCTGGGAATGATTGGTGCAACAATCTGTTACCTTGTGGCAGCTGTTTCCACTATTCCCGTGGTTTCAATGATTGCGTGTGTATTCACAGGCTTCTGCACATCGATGCTCTGGCCCGGCACACTGATTCTTATGGAAGAAAAGATTCCCAATCCCGGCGTTGCAGCATACGCTCTTATGGCAGCCGGCGGAGATTTCGGCGCTTCTGTTTCACCTCAGCTCCTCGGCGCAGTAGCCGACAGGGTAGCAGCCACAAGCTTTGCCGCAGACCTTGGCGAAACATTCAGCCTGACAGCAGAGCAGGTGGGAATGAAAGCAGGTATGCTCGTAGCGATGATTTTCCCCTTGCTGGGTATAGGCGTTCTGTTCATTATCAAGAGTTATTTCAAAAAGCATAAGGTGAAATAATGACTAACATTGTTTTGTTTTCTTCAGGTGTCAGTGAAAAAAACGGCACACTGGACGAGATTTCTTCATCGCTCAGAAAAAGAGGCTATTCCTGCTCCATATGGAGAGATTTGTTTTCAACAGCTCATAATGCAGACAAAATAGCACTGCTGCCGATGCTCATTAAAAAAATCCCCACATTTGATTATGCTGTGCTTATTTGCGAGGGTCACGATGTGACGGAGATGGTGCGTAACGGTGCAAAAGAAAATGTAAGGACTATGCGTGACAATGTTCTTTTTGAAATAGGACTTTGCACAATGGCGCTTGGTTTTGATAAGACAATTATCGTGGCAGATGATGAAGTACGCCTTCCTGAAGATCTTATAGGGGTAAACGGACAATCTGCAGTAACAAAAATTTTACTGGGCTCGGAAAATGCAGAGTTTTGTGACGAAAACGGCACACTCAATGGCGAAAGAATCGGAGAGGAAATTGATGAATATATAAAAATGTCATCTGATACCACTCATCAGGTTGTTATCGGTGCAGCGTCATCTACTGCCTGTGGTTATGTATCAAATTTCTTATGCAGGACACTTGAGCATATAGATGATGATATTCACATTGATGGCAGAGTAATCAGAGTTTCTCCGGAAAATGTTTTTGTGCATATTAAACTGCCGTCAGAAGACAGTACAAAGTTTTCCCGTGATGGTTTACTGAAGGCATCTGTGCCTACTGCAAGAAGCAGACCGGCAGATTTCGATTGTTATTTTGAGGGAGATGAACTGCACATTGTAGACTTCCCCACAAATACAACAACGGCCTATGACACGGCAAAAATGATTCTTGAAATGGATGCGGATGACGACTTCGACCCCGATGCTGAAAGACGATTCACATCAAAAGAACTTAAATTATACAGAAACACCTTGAAAACACTGATAAATCGAAAGTATGTATCAGAAATCATAAATCGCCATTACGCGTCTCTTTCAGATTGTGATAAAGAAAAGATGATTGAAAGAGTGTTGGATGTTTTACAGAACAGATTAATAATTTCATATTGTTGACAAAAGGAAAAGGGAGTTGTTTTCACAACTCCCTTTTTGATATCATAAAGTCTGCGACAACCAATAAATCAATCCGTACAGAAATGTTCCTGCCAGGGAATAGACAATAACGGGACCTGCAAGTTTGAAGATATTTGCGGCAGTGCCCAGGATGTTTCCCTCTGATTTGAACTCCATGGCAGGGGAGACGACGGAGTTTGCAAAGCCTGTGATGGGTACGATTGTACCGGCACCTGCAACCTTTGCGATTCTGTCAAAAATGCCAATGCCGGTAAGGACTGCAGTGATTACAACGAGCGTTACCGTAACGGCTGATTTTGTTTCAATTTCGCTGAAACCGAAAAATTCATAGAGCATTGAAAAAGCTTCCCCCAGAGTGCAGACAAGTCCTCCGATCCAGAATGCATTGAGACAGTTTTTGAGCAAAGGTGACGGTGGAGAGGCTTTTTTTGTCATTTTATCGTATTGTTTTTTATTTGTGGACATAAAAACACATCCTTTTAATTGAATATCATCCCCTTGAAAATGCGAGAGAAGACTGTATAATCTTTTGCTTTGACTAAAGGAACCTTTTGTTTGAATTATAATTTACGGTGCGTATCTGTATTTTGCCCGATTGACACAGAATTAAACCCCTGAAAAGGGAAAATAATTTTATATTTTTTGTTGCCTTTTTGAGCAGAATTTGTTATTATATATAGTGAAGTAAAATAGGCGAAAATCCAGTTTTTTCACGATATATGAGGTTTTTTTCATGATAAAGAAAGCAAAAAAGATAATAAATGCAATAAAACAATCGAAATTTATGAAAATAATGCACAGACTGAAAAGTACCTTTGATTATCACTTTGAACACAGCAAAAAATTCAGAGCGCTTTCTACAATTACAGGTTTACTTCTGCTTGTTCTGACTATTATTGTCGCATCATTACTTGCAGTATATTTCGGTAATATAGGAAAGGTTACTGCTGCAATTTCTGTTGTGCCTGACAATCTTGACCCGACTTTCTGTGATAATGCCGAAACGGAAACAATACTTGCCAACTGCTTTGAGGGGCTTATGAAAATTGACGAAACCGGCAATCCCGTAAAGGCAGCAGCCAGTGACTATACAATCAGCGAAAACGGTCTTGTATATACTTTTACTATTGACGAAAATTCAAGATGGAGTGACGGCACTTCCGTGAAAGCATCGGACTTTGTTTATGCCTGGCGAAGAACGGCAAACCCCTATAACTCGTCGGCTTACGCTTACTATTTTGAAACAATAGCAGGATACGATAAGATTATGGAGGACTTTGAAAAAGAACAGCAAGGGCTTACCAATGAAGACGGCAGCTACATAAATATACAGATGTCCGACTTATCGGTGAAAGCGGCGGGAGAAAAAATTCTCGTTGTCAGACTCAAGGAAAAAGACCCTGCCTTTCTCAACAAATGTGCAAGTGCTGCGTTTTTTCCGTTGCACGAGGATAAGGTAAAGCCTTTCTCAAGAATCTGGAGTACAGATAAAGACAGATTCTCCTGTAACGGTGCGTTTGTGCTTGAAACATGGATGGACGGCAACTTTGCTCAGTTTGTTCCTAATCCCTTTTACAGAGACAAGGAGAATGTAAAGCTCAAGCAGCTTAAATTCCTCTTTATCGAAGACGGCACAGAGGCAAAGAAAATGTTTGACAGGTCGTCAATCCTTTTTTCAACTGTTCTTCCTGAGGATAATCCCGAAAGGGCAGCCAAGGATAAAGACTATATATCGTATGAAAGTATGGGAACATATTTCCTCTATTTCAATGTCAACCAGACACCTTTTGATGATGTGAGAGTGAGACAGGCGCTTACTCTTGCCATTGACAGAGAATCGCTCATAAAAGAAACAGCATCTGTCAGGGGCACTCCTGCATCGGGACTGATTACTGACGGCTTCGGAAATTTCCGTCAGGCAGGTGAGACATTCTTTGATGCTACGGAAACTGCGGCGAATATTGAAAAGGCGAAGGCTCTTCTCAAGGACGCAGGATATGAAAACGGAAAGGGCTTCCCCACATTTGAATATCTTTTTAATGATAATACATACAGCAGAGAAACTGCAGAAATTCTCAAAAAAATGTGGGAAGAAAATCTGGGAATCAAGTGTACTCTGAAAAGCGTAAGTTGGCAGAAGCTTGACGAAATGCGTGAGGACGGAAATTTCACCGTGGCAAAGGGCGGACTTATTGCTCCTTACAATGATACTTTGTTTATGCTCGATAAGTTCACTACCGGAAACAATTTCTGCTCGTGGAAAAACGCAGAATATGATAAAGTTGTTTCGCAAATGATAAACAGTCAGGGCGAGAATAAAACTAACCTTGCTCACAAGGCTGAAAAAATACTTCTTGATAACTGGGTAATCTGTCCCCTTTATCATTATAAAGAAGGCTATTTTGCCTCAGACAGAATTGAAAATTATTATGTTACAAGCACCGGTATTGCATATTTTGTTAATGCAAAAGTTGGCGCGTTTTAATGCAAAAGGAATGATAAAAAATGCTTGAATTAAAAAATGTTTCCTTTATCGTAGACGGTCAGAAGGAAAAACTTGAAATTATTAACAATGTGAGTCTGAAAATTGATGACGGCGAGTTCGTTGTTATCACCGGACCTAACGGCGGCGGTAAATCAACACTTGCAAAGCTTATTATGGGTATTGAAAAGCCCACATCAGGTCAGATTCTCTTTAACGGTCAGGATATTACAGATTTGTCGATAACAGAGAGGGCAAAGCTTGGCATCGGTTACGCTTTCCAGCAGCCTCCCCGTTTCAAGGGTATTACTGTAAGAAGACTTCTCAGCCTTGCGCACGGAAGTGAGCTTCCCGAGGATGTGTGCTGCTCTTATCTTACAAATGTGGGCCTCTGCTCAAAGGAATACCTTAACCGCGAAGTTGATATGTCTCTTTCAGGCGGTGAAGTAAAGCGTGTTGAAATTGCTTCAATTATGGCGAGAGAGCTGAATATGGCAATCTTCGATGAGCCCGAAGCAGGTATTGACCTGTGGAGCTTCACAATGCTTGTTGAAACTTTCAAAGTTATGAAAAACAAACGCAATCAGTCAATAGTTCTCATTTCACATCAGGAGAGAATTATGTCTGTTGCAGATAAAATTATTGTTATTGCAAACGGAAAAATTCGTGAAGAAGGCTCACGTGATGAAATTTTCCCCAAACTTCTGGGAGAATTTGACGGTGCGTGTAATTTCAGAGGCAAATAATAAGGCAGGAGGGAATAAAAATGATTGAAAATAAAGTAGATAAAGATTTGCTCTCTGCCGTTGCTGATTTGCACGACGTTCCTATGGGAGCATATAACATCAGAAAAAACGGCGAAGGTATGGCAAGAAATTCAACAAAGAATATTATTATCGAGCCGAAAAAAGATAAACCGGGAATAGATATCATTGTTAAACCCGGCACAAAAAATGAAAGTGTTCATATCCCCGTTATTGTTACCGCAAGCGGTGTGAAGGACCTGACCTACAACGATTTTTATATAGGTGACGATGCAGACGTTTTAATCGTTGCAGGCTGTGGTATTCACAACTCAGGCTCAGAACAGAGTGAACAC
>JAZQLC010000030.1:0-34600 GCA_045542485.1 Acutalibacteraceae bacterium | reverse complement strand
TCCGTCTCCAGCGTTTGCTCTCGCAGAACGCTCATATATAATACCAAATCATTCCCCTTTTGTCAACACTTTTTTTAAAACTTTTTCGTCTTCCTCAACCCTACCGCGCGTTCACCACTATACCTACACTTTTATTCCGCTTGCATATCTTTATTTTGTGATTTTTGACCATATGTTTTTCATTTTTTGAAAATTTTACTTTTTCCGACACGGATTCCATTCATATAATTTGAATGTCAACGAAAAAACTTTCAGAAAAAAATATTAAGGTTGGCCCAATAAACCGACCCTGATAATTACATTTCAGTTCATATGATTCTCTGACTTTCTTTTCGCTTTTACTGTGAGCTGACATACATATTATATTAACCCTTCTGTCCGTCTCTCGTTCCGTGTGGGCATTTCAGAAGCTGAGGACAATGCGTTTCTGCATTTTGGCACCGTTTTTTCAGCCTTATATAATATGTATACGCATATTTTCCCCTTCTTCAACGGCATTTGCAGATGAATCCGTTGAAATTTAATAAATCGTATTATTTTAAGTATAGACTGTGTTCTGGTAATTTTCCTTGATATTTCAGGGGTGTTTTAGTGATTTATTGTAAAAGTACATTTTATATTCTGTACCTTGTTCTGTATTGCATTCTATGGAAAAGTGTGTTATACTGCTCAGGTAAATATTTGTAATGTTATGAAAGGAGTTGTTTTTATGGGTAACAATACTATTCAGATTCTTATTGCAATGGTCATTTATATGGCTGCTGTTATCGGAATCGGTATCGTTTACGCAAAAAAAGCAAACAAGAGTTCAGAAAACTATTATCTGGGCGGCCGTTCTCTGGGTCCCTGGGTTACCGCAATGAGTGCAGAGGCATCCGACATGAGCGGTTGGCTTCTTATGGGTCTTCCCGGTGTTGCATACTGGTGCGGCCTCGCTGACGCTGCATGGACTGCAATCGGTCTCGCAATCGGCACATACTTCAACTGGCTTATCGTTTCAAAGCGTCTTCGCCGTTACAGTATCAGAGCCAACAATTCAATCACTCTCCCCGAATTCTTCTCAAACCGTTTCCGTGAGAATAAGAAAGTTATTATGACAATCTCAGCTCTCTTCATTCTCATCTTCTTCACAGTTTACGCAGCAAGTTGTTTCGTAACCTGCGGAAAACTTTTCTCAACACTTTTCGGTCTTGATTACAAGCTTATGATGATTCTCGGTGCAGTGTTCGTTCTTGCATATACAATCCTCGGCGGATTCCTTGCAGAAAGCGCATCAGACTTCATGCAGGCTATCGTTATGGTTGTAGCACTTACTGTTATCGTTATTATCTGTGTTGTAAAAGCAGGTGGCATTAACGCAGTTATTGAAAACGCAGAAACCATCCCCGGTTTCCTCGAATTCTTCGGACTTGCAAGTCCCACTCTCAACGAAGCCGGCGAGCAGCTTGTAGAAGCTGGTAAACCCGTTTTCGGTGATGCTCTCGAATACGGTTGGCTCTCAGTAGCTTCATGTATGGCATGGGGTCTCGGTTACTTCGGTATGCCTCAGGTTCTCCTGAGATTTATGGCTATCCGTAAGGAAAAAGAACTCAAATCATCAAGAAGAATCGCAATGATCTGGGTTGTTATTTCTCTTGCAGTTGCAGTTTTCATCGGCATCGTCGGCAGACAGCTCTTCCCCGTTGCTCACCTTACATCTTCAAGTGCAGAAAGCATTTTCATTACACTTTCAACAAGCTTCCTGCCTCCCATCATCGCAGGTTTCGTTATGGCAGGTATCCTTGCTGCAACAATCAGTTCTTCAGACTCATACCTTCTTATCGCTGCTTCAGCATTTGCTAAAAACATCTTCCAGGGTGTTGTTAAGAAAAAGGCAACAGACAAGCAGGTTATGCTCGTTACAAGAGTCACACTTCTTATTATTGCACTTATCGGCATCGTGATTGCTTTGGATGAAAACAGCGTTATCTTCAGCATCGTTTCATTTGCATGGGCAGGTTTCGGTGCAACATTCGGACCTCTTATGGTTCTCTCACTCTTTTGGAAGAGAACAACAAGAGCAGGTGCCGTTGCAGGTATGGTAGGCGGTGCAGGAATGGTATTCCTCTGGAAGCTCGTACTCAAACCCCTTGGCGGTATGTTCGGCATCTACGAACTTCTCCCCGCATTCATCTTCTCAGCAATCTGCATTATCGTTGTTTCACTTCTTACAAAGAAACCTTCACAGGAAATCGAAGAAGACTTCGAAGCAGTTAAAGCAGGAACAGTTGAAGGATAACCCGACAACCTAAGATAAAAATGAGTCTCAGTGTTTTTGTGCACTGAGACTTCTTTTTTCAATAAATATATCAAAAAGATTGCATTAGAGTTTTGTACAGAGTATAATAAAACCATAAACAACAAAATTCATCACAAGGAGTTGTTAATATGAAAAAAACTTATCATCTTATCGGTAACGCTCACCTTGACCCCGTATGGCAGTGGCGTGTTCCCGAGGGTCTTTCTCTTGTAAAATCCACTTACAGAGCTGCCCTCGACAGAATGAAAGAATACCCCGATTACATATTTACATCTGCCTGTGCTTCCTATTATAAATGGATAGAGCTCAGCGAACCTGAAATGTTTGAGGAAATCAAAGAGAGATACAAAGAAGGTCGCTGGTGTGTTACGGGAGGAATGTGGGTGCAGCCTGACTGCAACATTCCCTCAGGTGAATCTTTCGCCAGACACTTCCTTTATTCACAGAAATATTTCAAAGAGAAGTTCGGCTCAATCGTAAAAACCGGCTACAATGTTGACTCTTTCGGTCACAACGGAATGTTGCCTCAGCTTCTGAAAAAATCAGGAATTGACAACTACATCTATCACCGTCCCAACGACTGTGAGGAAAAGCCCAATCTTCCCAAGAAAAATCTTCATCACTGGGAAAGTCCCGACGGCTCATCAGTTCTTGCTTTCAGAATTCCTATGGGATACGGCGGCGGTGTGCAGGACGGAAGATGGGATTATATCTCATCTCTCGAACAGCCTCAGATGATTTTCTACGGCATCGGCAACCACGGTGGCGGTCCCTCAATCGAGCATCTTGAAGAAGCAGAAAAGCTTCGCCGCGAAGAAGGTAAGGATGTTTTCATTTACTCCAAGACAGACGATTATTTCGACTACATAAACGAGCACAAGGATGAAATTGACATCCCCGTTGTTACAGAGGACCTTCAGCATCACGCAAGTGGCTGTTACAGTGCAAACAGCAAGATAAAATCTCTCAACCGTCGTGCAGAGAATGACTTGGTTTATGCTGAAAAAATCGACCTTATGTCAACTCTTCTTACAAATTCCGAGCCAAAAACAAAGTCTATCGAGAGAGCCTGGGAAAGCGTGATGTTCAACCAGTTCCACGATATCCTTGCAGGTTGCTCAATCAAACCCGCTTACATTGACGCTTACAACGCATTCGGATACGCAAGTGAAACTGCACTGCAGGTAGGCACATTCGGTGCTGAGAGAATTTCCTGGAGAGTGAACACCACAAAATTCCTTGAGTACAGACCGTCAATCAAGCGTGACAGACTCTGGATAAGAGAGGGCGAGGGCTGTCCTATGGTTGTTTTCAACCCCCACTCTTTCCCCGTCAAGGCGAAGGTCTGCTTCGGAATCGGATGGGTTTCAGGTGTCCTCGATTCAGAAGACAACGAAGTACCTTTCCAGATTATCCGTGCGCCGTACACAGACGGCGGTCACTTTATGCAGTGTATGTTTGAAGTGGAGCTTGAGCCTTACGGTTACGGAACATATTTCATTTTCAAGGAAGAGCAGAATTATCAGCCTAAGCCCGTTGAAAACGAATTTGTTGTTACCGAAAACACTATTGAGAACAGTAAGGTCAAAATCGTAATCAACAAACACACCGGCGCAATTGAAAGTTACCTCGACAAAGAAACCGACAAAGAGATGTCATCCGGACCTATGGCAAACGCAATCATTGAAGACGATTACCACACTGACACATGGGCTCACAGAATCTTTGATTTCAACAAGGATATCGGCCGATTCTCCGACGCGAAATTTGAAATCATCGAGACCGGATATCTCCGTGCAACAATCAAGGTTACAAGTACATATAACAAATCCACTCTCACTCAGTATTTTTCACTGTGGAGAGGAAGCAAGAACATCCAGGTCAGATGTAAGCTTGATTTTAATGAGCATTACAAAATTGCAAAGCTTTCATTCCCGATGAGTATCGAAAAGCCTGAAGCCGTTTACTCAATGCCTTTCGGATTCGTAAGAAAACCCGCAGACGGCCTTGAAGAACCTGCCCACGGATGGATTGCTGTCTGTGAGGAAGGCACCAACAACGGCTTTGCACTTGTGAACGACTCAAAATACAGTTTCTGTGTAAAAGGTAATGAAATGAGAATGGTTATGGCAAGAGGCAGTGCTTACCTTGACCATTACGGTCAGGGAAGTCGCGATAACGAAATGGAGTTCCTTGACCAGGGTGAGCAGGAATTTGAATATATCATCACTCCCTGTGACGGCGAATTCACAAATGTTGTAAAAACAAGCGAAGTTCTCAATATGCCTCTCAGACTTTATCTTGAAACACATCACAAAGGCGACCTTCCTCCCGTTTACAGCGGACTTTCAGTGAATAAGGATAATATACTCATTCAGGCGATGAAGTATTCGGAAGACGGAAAGAGCATTGTTCTTCGTACATTTGAATGTGCAGGGAAAGAAACAGAAGCAGAAATTGATATGAAAATCCTCGGCGTAAAATGTGCTTTCCAGTGGAAGCCTCAGGAAATCAAAACAATCGCCATCGACAGAGAAACAAAAGAAGTTAAAGAAATATTGATTATCGAAGGATAATTTAAGCGAAAAATCCCCTCCGTCAAAATCACAGATTCTGCCACCTCCCCTTACGTTTTCAAGGGGAGGCTTTTTGTTGCCTTTAGTAATACGGTGTACTCTCAGGAGTCAGAACCTGCGACTAAGCCGAAGGCTTGAACAAGCCCTTCAAGGGCGTTATACCGACAAGCATCTGAAGACGCACTGAAAATTCTTGCACTTACATCACTTGCCCTACTGCGGCGGGACTTGGTATAGTTAGAGCCTTTTATCCACAGGCAGAGCCGATGGTTGTCATATCACAGCAAAAACACCCTTGCCGGTTTCCCGACAAGGGTGTTCTGAGGAATCAGTAATTAGTCGTTATAAAGTGACTTTTTCTTGTATGATGTGTGGAGAATCTCGTGTGCCTTGTGGCTGCCGGGTTCACCGAAGAACTCATCATAAACCATCTTGATTGCAGGGTTATCCTGGCTCTTTCTGAGGGGAAGATTCTTATCTGCCTCGTAAATAGCCTGTGCACGAAGTCCTTTAAGGTCAACGAAGTTACGAACTGATGCGGGCTGAATGGGCTGACCGCCACCGTTTACGCAACCGCCGGGACATGCCATAATTTCAACAAAGTGATAATCGCAAGTTCCTGCCTTAACCTTTTCCATAACTGCCTGAGCGTTCTTAAGACCGCTGACTGCTGCAACTTTAAGCTCTACGCCGCCAACTGTGTAAGTTGCTTCCTTGATACCTTCTGTACCTCTGACTTCTGTGAAGTCAACGCTTTCAAGCTCTTTGCCTGTGAGAACTTCTGCTGCATAACGGAGTGCAGCTTCCATAACGCCGCCTGTTGCACCGAAGATAACACCGGCGCCTGTGCCTTCGCCGAGAGGATTGTCGAACTGCTCGTCAGGAAGAAGGTCAAAGTTGATACCTGCTGTTTTGATCATACTTGCAAGTTCGCGTGTTGTGATTGAGTAGTCAACATCTGCATAGCCTGATGCTGCCTGGTCGTCACGCTTATTTTCACCCTTCTTAGCTGTACAGGGCATAACTGCAACTACAACAATATTTGCAGGGTCGATGTTCATCTTCTGAGCATACCATGTCTTCATTACTGCGCCGAACATCTGCTGAGGTGATTTACAGCTTGAAAGGTTTTCAATCTGCTCGGGGAAGTAGTGTTCACAGTAGTTAACCCAACCGGGTGAGCATGATGTGATAAGGGGAAGAGCTCCGCCTTCCTTGATTCTGTGGAGAAGTTCTGTGCCTTCTTCAAGAATTGTAAGGTCAGCTGAGAAGTCTGTATCGAATACTTTGTTAAAGCCGAGTCTGTGAAGAGCTGCTGCCATCTTGCCTGTTACATTTGTGCCTACCTTGTAACCGAAGCATTCACCGAGTGTAACACGGATTGAGGGAGCTGTGTTAACGATAACAAATTTATCGGGGTCATTGATTGCATCGAATACTGCCTTTGTATCGTCTTTCTCGTAAAGAGCACCTGTGGGGCAGTTTACAATACACTGACCACATTCTACGCAAGAATATGATGCAAGACCTAATTCAAAAGCTGAGCCGATGTGTGTATCAAAGCCTCTTGCGTTAGCGCCGATTACTGAAACTGCCTGATTGTCACAAGCAGCAACGCAACGACGGCAGAGGATACATTTGTTGTTGTCTCTTACCATATGAGTTGCAGTAGTGTCGATTTCCCACTGGGGTTTTTCACCGTCGAAACGGCTTTCGTTTTCTACGCCATACTCAAGGCAGAGCTTCTGAAGTTCACAAGAACCGCTACGAACACAAGAGAGACATTTTCTGTCATGAGCTGAAAGAAGAAGCTCAAGTGTTGTTCTGCGTGAATCGTGAATTTTCTGTGTGTTTGTAAGGATTTCCATACCCTCGTTTACGGGGAACACACATGATGAAACAAGACGATTGCCTCTGGGACCTACAAGCTCAACCATACAGAAACGACAAGCGCCGATTTCGTTGATTTCCTTAAGGTAGCAGAGAGTGGGGATTTCGATACCTGCATATCTTGCAGCTTCGAGAATTGTGATTCCGCCGGGCACGCTGAAGGGCATGCCGTTGATTTTAATATTTACCATTTCCATTATTGGCACACTCCTTTCAATTAGCCTTTAACGATTGCGCCGAACTTACAGTTGGATTCGCAAACGCCGCACTTGATACATTTTGCTGTATCGATTGTATGAACTTCTTTAACGTTACCTGAAATTGCACCTACGGGGCACTTTCTTGCGCAGAGAGTACATCCCTTACACTTGTCAGCTACGATTGAGTAGTTGAGGAGTGCTTTACATACACCTGCAGGACACTTCTTATCAACAACGTGAGCAATATACTCATCCTTGAAGAATTTGAGTGTAGCAAGAACAGGGTTGGGAGCTGTCTGACCAAGACCGCAAAGTGAGTTTTCTTTGATATAGTAAGCAAGTTTTTCAATCTCATCAAGAGTTTCCATTGTTGCCTTACCGTCTGTAACCTGCTCGAGGAGCTCTCTGAGTCTCTTTGTACCGATACGGCAGGGAGCACACTTACCGCAGGATTCGTCAACTGTGAAGTCGAGGAAGAACTTAGCGATGTCAACCATACAGTTGTCTTCGTCCATTACGATAAGACCGCCTGAACCCATCATACAGCCGATAGCTGTAAGGTTGTCGTAGTCGATTTCTGTGTCCATAAGTGATGCAGGGATACAACCACCTGAAGGACCACCTGTCTGAGCAGCCTTGAACTTTTTGCCGTTAGGTACGCCGCCACCGATATCTTCGATGATTTCGCGAAGTGTTGTACCCATGGGGATTTCAACAAGACCTGTATTCTTGATTTTACCACCGAGAGCAAATACCTTTGTACCTGCTGAACGCTCTGTGCCCATTGACTTGAAGAAGTCTGCACCGTGGAGAATAATCTGGGGAATGTTTGCAAATGTTTCAACGTTGTTTTCAGTTGTGGGCTTTGCAAAGAGACCTTTTACTGCGGGATAGGGAGGTCTGGGTCTGGGTTCGCCTCTGTTACCTTCGATTGATGTCATAAGAGCTGTTTCTTCACCGCATACGAATGCACCTGCACCGAGACGGATGAAGAGGTCAAAATCGAAGCCTGAGCCGAAGATGTTTTTACCAAGAAGGCCGTGTTCTCTTGCCTGGTCGATAGCTATCTGGAGACGCTCAACAGCGATGGGATACTCTGCACGGACATAAACGTAACCTTCTGTTGCGCCTGTTGCGTAACCGCAGATTGCCATAGCTTCGATGATGCAGTGGGGGTCACCTTCAAGAACTGAACGGTCCATGAATGCACCCGGGTCACCTTCGTCAGCGTTACAAACAACATATTTCTGGTCTGCAGCATTCTTTGATGTGAATTCCCATTTCATACCTGTGGGGAAACCGCCGCCGCCTCTGCCGCGAAGACCTGAATCCTTAACTACCTTGATAACCTCTTCAGGTGTCATTTCTGTAAGACACTTTGCAAGAGCCTGGTAGCCGTCGTATGCAATATACTCTTCGATGTTTTCGGGGTCGATAACACCGCAGTTACGAAGAGCAATTCTCTTCTGTTTCTTATAGAAGTTTGTTTCGTTAAGTGATTTGACCTCAGCCTCATTTACTACTGTCTCATCATAGAGAAGACGAGTAACAATACGGCCTTTGAGAAGGTGCTCTTCAACGATTTCAGGGATATCCTCAACCTTAACTTCGCTGTAAAATGAACCTTCGGGATAAACAATCATAATCGGGCCTAATGCACAAAGGCCGAAACAACCTGTTTTGATAACCTTGATTTCCTCAGCGAGACCTTTATCTGCTAACTCTTTTTCGAGAGCTTCGATAATTGCACCGCTGTTTGAGGAGGTACAACCGGTACCGCCGCAAACAAGGACATGTGAACGATACATGCTTTTTCCTCCTTAGTCTTTAAGTGATGCTACTGTGTATTCAGTAACAGGGTTTCCGTTTACAATGTGGTCTGCAACGACTCTTGCGATTTTATCGGGAGTCATTTTGATATAAGTTACTTTTTCTTTGCCGGGTGCGAAGACCTCAACGATGGGCTCATACTGGCACATACCGATACAGCCTGTCTGAGAAACAGTAACATTTTTAAGATTTCTCTTTGAAACTTCTTCAACGAAGCCGTTGAGAACGGGACGAGCACCTGCTGCGATACCGCAAGTTGCCATACCTACAACGATTCTTGTAACTTCTGCGCTGCCGTCTGCTGATTCTCTTGTTGTGATGTTTGCCTGAGCCTTTGCTTTGATAGCAAGTAATTCTTCAAGAGTTTTCATTATGTTACACCTCCACGAATATTCTGGGTTTGTTCGCTGATATATCCCTTAAGCCACATTCTGACATCAATGTCATTGAAGCTCACTTCTCCGAGAATCGCCTTAAGCTCTGATGTTTTCAGAACGAATTCGTTCTCGTCGATTCTGAAGCGATAGATAAAATCAATGTCTTCGTGCATAGTTATCAGCGTTAAAATTGTCTCATCAATGTCACCCAAAGGGGTGAAATCGATGCTGTCTGTTTTGAAATGACCGCCGATTTCAGTGCCTTTGCCTACCTCAGAAGTAAGAGTAAGGCTTCCGCCCGTCATCTCCGCCGCCATTTTGAACAAGGGAATTCCCATTCCGACTTTTCTTGTTGTCCTTGTGGTGTAGAAGGGGTCCCTCACATTTCTGAGAGTTTCCTCATCCATTCCCCTGCCGTTATCACGAATTATTACCGAAAGGGTTTTCTCCTCTGTATTTTCGAGAACATCAATCTTAATCAGACTTGCACCTGCAGAAACTGAATTTTCGGTAATATCAAGAATATTAAGTGATAATTCGCGCATATCTTATGCCTGATATTTTGCTACGATACCGGGGATATCCTTTGCTTCAAGTTTACCGTAAACTTCATCGTTTACAGTGATAACGGGAGCAAGACCGCAAGCACCGATACAACGACAGTCTTCAAGTGAGAATCTACCGTCAGGTGTGCATTCCTTAGCGCTGATTCCGAGAACCTCTTCGAGTTTGTCGATAAGTTCCTGTGCGCCCTTAACGTAACAAGCTGTACCGAGGCATACTGAGAAATTATATTCGCCCTTGGGTGAAAGTGAGAACTGAGCGTAGAATGTTGAAACGCCGTAAACCTTTTCGACCGGCACATTCATTCCGTCAGCAATCATCTTCTGAACCTCAATCGGAAGATATCCATAAATGCCTTGTGCTTCCTGCATTACGTGCATAAGAAGACTTTTGTCATGCTTGCTTTCCTCAATGACAGCCATAAGCTTTGCTTCCTGCTCAGGAGTGCCGTTGAAAGGATTTTTGCTGATTTTTTTGTCCATTACTGTTCCTCCTTTTCACAAATTATAAATCAAAGCAAATAATCAATGTAATTTGATGAATAATTTGCTAAAACATACAGTGACATTATATCACGCGAGTTATAAAAAATCAATACGAAAACCTTAATTTCCTTACGATTTTGCTAAAATTGACAAAATTTTGTCAATTCCCAAACCATCTGTACAGATTTTGCCACAGCCCTCTCCGATATTTTCCAGATAATGAGCATCAGAGCTTGTCAGAAGTGTCATTTTTTCAAGAACCGGATACTTTTTTATGTACTCATTCTTATCTGCATCACGGGTAATTTCCGCTGCCGAAAAGCCCATATACTCGTCTATCATACCAAGATTGGAAATAACGCTGTAAGACGAACGGTCAATATGAGCCGGAAAGGCAAAGCCTGAAAATTCCTTCATTATCTCCGGCACCTTGTCAAGAGAAACGTTGGCGGCGGTTGTCAGAAGAAGCTTCTCGCTGCCGATGATGTTGTCTCTGTGGTCCATAATGAACTGGTCACCGAAAATGTCAGGTCTGTTTTCAACAGACGGCATTTTTCCTCTTACATATTCAGAGAAAGCCATAGCGTTTTCAAGACGGGGAAAAAGGCATACAACGTGCACTTCCTCGTCTGTACAAAGCTCCATTCCGGGTATAACAAGAAGACCTGCCTCCTGCCCCGCTTTCATGGCAGCTTCACAATTGAGACAGGTGTTGTGGTCTGTCAGAGCAACAACATCAAGCCCCATAATCTTTGCCATATTGACAAGATTATAGGGCGTCATATCGTTGTCTCCGCAGGGAGAAAGACAGGAATGTAAATGGAAATCATATTTCAGTTCCATTCTCCTCACTCCTTACTTCAGTTCTTCGTAAACTTTTACTGCCGTTTCGTATGTGTTCATCTCAGTCTGCAGAACAATCACACCGTTTTCATTTGCTCTCTTCATAGCGTCAGCATCAAAGGCTGCGTTTTCCGTCAGCACGATACAGGCAACATCTGCAAGAACGGCAACACCGATTGAGTTAATATTACCCATAACGGTAAGCCACACATCGTCTGCGTTTGCTCTGGACATTACCCAGCTTAAAAGGTCACCACAATAACAGCCGTGAGCCTCTCTCGTTTCAATGTCCGCAGCATTGAGAATTTTCATTGAATATTTTTCTGCTAAATCTTTGACTTTCATAAGGAAAATCCTTTCTTTATCTTTACAATCCCTCAGTCACTTCGTGACAACTCCCTTTACACAAGGGAGCCGGGGTTGAAGCAGGTTTTATTATATAAATCTGCGTTGTGCTTTTTATTACTGCTCTTTCTGGAAAGGTGCAGGGATAAGATCTTCCATATCCTTTTCGTCAAGCTGTTTGCGAAGCAGGAACATACAGTCGTTGATACTTGCATATCCCTTTACAACATCCTCGGCAAGTGCTTTGCAGGACGGTGCACCGCAAGTACCGCAGTCAAGGTTAGGAAGCTTTTTCTGTATCTCGTTTATATCGTTCATCATACGCATAGCGTCAACAATGTTGCCTGAAAGACGCATAACGGGAAGCTCCTCAAGAGGTCTCTGCCAGAACATTTCACGGGGCACTCTGTCGTCGCCGATTCTGTTACAGGCAACAGGAAGATATTTTCTCAGAGTCTGAAGTCTGTTCTTGGCTATATAGGGATTTTCAGCCGTAAGGCAACCGCCCACACAGCCCTCAGTACAAGCGTTAAGTTCAATAAAATCAACATTGTTGAGCTTTTCATCCTCGATTTCCTCGAGAATTTTCATTACATTTTCGATGCCGTCAACGTGAAGACTGTTATCGAGAAGAAGTGCGGAAGCCTCGCCGCCGCTGACAGCCCAACCCACTCCGATTCTGCCTGAGTGCTGAAGATTTTCAATCTCCGTAACCTTCTTCATCTGCTGGAGCATTACGGGATAAATGTCGCTGATAGCCACAGCCCCGTCAAGGTTTGATTTTTCACTAAACAGAGGCTGTTTGATTGCAGTGATTTTCGCAGGGCAAGGTGTGATAAAGAACACACCGATGTCCTCGGATTTCAGATTCTGTTCTTTCATCGCCTTTTCCCTTGCCAGTCTGGCAGCCTCTTCAAAAGGCGCATTAAGGTTGACCACATTGTCAATCAGTTCAGGGAAAGAGATTCTGATAAGTCTGCACACAACGGGACAGGCCGATGAAATCACAGGCTTTCTGAAAGCCCCGTCAGCCATCAGCTTTCTTGTTGCGTGAGAAACAAGCTCTGCACCCTTTGATACCTCGGCGACCTCATCAAATCCCATTCTTTTCAGCACACTGAGAACGATGTTGATGTCGTCAAGGTTTGCAAACTGTCCGTAAAGGGCAGGTGCAGGGACTGCTATTCTGTATTTGTAATTTACAATACTGGTGAGAGATTCACGCTCTGCATACTTTGCGCGATGGGGACAGACCCTGATACATTCGCCGCAGTCGATACATCTTTCGTGAATCATTTTCGCCTTACCTTTTCTCACACGGATAGCTTCGGTAGGGCATCTTTTTATACAGTTCATACAACCAACACACTTTGTAGTGTCAAGGCGTACGGAATGAGCATATTTATCCATAGAGATTCACCCCTTATGGTGTTTTTTCTGACAGTTTATTTCACAAGAAATTTAAGTGTAATCTTAGTACCTACACCCAGTTTTGTTTCAATGTTCATATCGTCAGCATATTTTTTGATATTGGGAAGACCCATACCTGCACCGAAGCCAAGCTGTCTGACATTATCAGGTGCAGTTGAATAACCTGCCTGCATAGCAAGGTCAATATCGGGGATACCCGGGCCCTTGTCGTCGAGAATAACAGTAATGCACTCGGGGGCAATATCACAGGTGATAACACCGCCGTCTGCGTGGATTACCATATTGATTTCGCCCTCATAAACGGCAATTGCAATATTTCTTATTAAGTTTGAATCGAAGCCTAAGTCCTTGAGCGTACGCTTGATTTTCCCCGAGGCTTCACCTGCGCAGGTAAAATCATCCTTCAGAACATCGTACTTTAAATTCAATTCACCCATTATTTTCCGCTGCCTCCACGAAGACCTGCTGCGTAAAGCTTACCGCAGGCAGTGAACATTTCAAGATCGGTCTGAATGAGAACAATTTCTCTTTCCTCTGCAAGTTCAATCATTCCAAGGTCAGGCTTTTTACCTCTTACAAAAACGATGCATTTCATATCCATCATCTCTGCAGTTCTCACTACCTGAGGATTCACAAGACCTGTAAGCATAACTGCCTGTTCTTTCACGAAGGCAAGTACGTCACTCATCATATCACTGCCACATGCTGTGTAAACATCTCTGTCAAGAAAGTCTATGCCGTAAATAACATTACCTTCCAGTATTTCCGTCAATTCTCTAACCTTCATTATCAGATTTCCTTTCGTGTGTGATTTTCAGGAAATCTCCGAAAACTCCGTGCAGAGTTTTAAAGTTTCCCTTTTATATGCTGATTTGATTTTATCACACATAAACGCAAAATTCAACTATAACATATAATAAATATGGGTGATGAGCGTGAAAAAGCACAAAGGATTTTTCTTCTTGAGAAATCCCCGTTCCGCACGGAAAAGGAAGAGAAGCTTTCTACTTATTTTTTTTGTTGTTTTTCCACTTGTTCTTGCTGCGTTCTTTGTGGAATCAAAGGCTCCGTCAATTATTTATGCTATGGCTGAGGACAAGGCAAAAACTATTGCAATCCAGGCAATAAACAACGCAGTAAGTGAGGTTCTCGACAAAAATAAGGATATCTGTAATAACCTGGTGATATTTACCTATGACGAAGAGGGCAACATAATTTCTGCAGACACCAACACCACTCTTACAAACACCGTTGAAGGACTGATTCTTGACGGTGTTGTCAGCAGAATCGACTCATCTTCACGGTATCCCATAAAAATACCTGTCGGTACGCTGACGGGCAGTGACCTGCTGACGGGACGGGGTCCCCCTCTGACTTTCTACATAAACCTTACAAGCAACGCAAAAAGCTCAACCGAAAACCTTTTTGAAAGCTCGGGCATTAACCAGACAAGACATCAGATTCAGATTCACTTTCAGGTTGATGTGAGCATTGTGATGTCCGGAAAGCATTTCGGTGCAACCGTGGAAAACACTGTTGTCATCGGCGAAACGATTATCGTAGGCAAAATCCCCGACGCATATGTCAGACAGCCATAAAAAAACGGCTTATCGCACACTTACGATAAGCCGTTTTTTACATCATCATTCTGTCAATGCGGTCAACACATTCCTCAGCAGTCAGGTCAGTGCTGTCCAGAACAAAATCCGCATACTTTTCATAGAGCTCCTTTCGCTCAAGGTAAATTTCGCCAAGACTCGAGCCCTCTTTCATAGCGATGCCTCTTGTGTGGATATTGTTCACCCTCTTTTCAAGCTCGGACACACTGACCTTAAGGTAAACAACCGTTCCGTTTTTCTTCAGCTTTTCCATAGCCTCTTTGCCGAAAACCACACTGCCTCCTGTTGCCACAACAGTATTTACAAAGTCGTTTTCACAGACCACATCGTTTTCAATGGCAAGAAACTTTTCTGTACCCTCTTCTCTGATAATGTCAGAAAGACTCTTACGGAATTTCTCCTGAATAAGCAAATCCGTGTCCACAAAGGACATAAGACGGGTTTTTGCAAGAAGCACACCCACAGTACTCTTCCCTGCACCGGGCATACCGATTAAAACTATGTTTTTCATTTTATCGTCCCCTCAGAGTGTGCCTTTAAGGAATTCGTCTCTGAACCAGATGTCGTCAATTTCAAAGCTTTTACCGTTCAGGTAGTTTAAAATACCTCCGTCAGTTGTGAAATCGAAGGTCAGCTTGTACGAGCAAAGGCACTGTTTTTTATAGCCTTTTTCTTTGTTGAGCTTGTTTGTGCCGTATTTTCCGTCACCCAAAAGAGGATGTCCGATTGAGGCAAAGTGAGAGCGTATCTGATGGGTTCTGCCGGTGAGAAGCTCCACTTCAACAAGGCTCAGATTTCCTCTGGTTTCCAGCACCTCATACTTTGTCCTGATTTCCTTTTTACCTGCACCGCCTTTTTTTGTAACGGTAACAAGATTCTTCTTTTCATCCTTTTCAAGATATCCCTCAAGGATGTCTTTTTTCTTTTTAGGTGAGCCGTGAATGATAAGGCAGTAGTATTTGTGAAGCTCTCTGTCTTTCATTTTCTGATTGAGAATGCGCAATGACTCTGCGTTTTTTGCTGCAATTACGATTCCCGATGTGTTTCTGTCAATTCTGTTTACAAGAGACGGAGTGAACGAGCTTTCCTCATCGGGATGGAACTCGCCTTTCTCGTAAAGGTAACGCTTGATTCGTGTGATGAGTGTATCGTTATACTCTTTATCGTCAGGATGGCAGAGAAGTCCCGTGCTTTTGTTGAGAAGCATAATATTTTCGTCCTCGTAGACGATGGAAAGCTTCTTCGACGCAGACATAAAATCGTATCTTGTTTCGCTCTTAACGAAAAACTCATCGTTTATATACAGGTCAACAATGTCGCCCGTATTCAGTCTGGTTGAAATTTCGGCGCGTTTTGAATTGACCTTGATTCGCTTTGTTCTTATGTATTTGTACATAAGGCTCTGAGGCAGATTAGGTACACTTTTTGTGAGAAACTTGTCCAGCCTCTGATTTGCATCGTTAGGTTTTATTGTAAAACTTTTCATTGAAACATCCTTTTCACAAGATTGGGGATACACTCTTCAAACTTCACGCTGTACCAGTGGTTTTCCTTATCGGGGGCAGTGTGAAGAATACACTCCACAACAAAATCGGTGGCAGCGGCAATTGCCTCTTTCACGCTGAAGCCTTTCACAAGGGCTGAAGAGCAGACAGATGCAAATACATCTCCCGTACCGTGGAAGGTGTCGTTGATTCTTTCACGGAAGTAGTGTGTATATTCGTCCTTTTCACTTTCATAGGCGAAAACCCCAAGCTTATCGCCGTGTCTGACACCTGTGATGATGACGGTTTTCGCACCCATAAGGGAAAGCTTTTTAAGCATCGCCCTGATTTCATCGTCAGTGTAGTCATCGCTGTATTTTTCGCCGAGAAGATATGATGCTTCAGTAAGATTAGGGGCAATTATGTCAGCTTTCTTCACAAGTGACACCATTTCTTTTGCGAAGCTCTCGTCGAAACCTGCATAAAGCTTTCCGTGGTCACCCATAACCGGGTCGATAAAGACAAGGGTGTTATCCTTCTTGAAGGTGTCGATAAAATCGGACACAATTTTAAGTTGCTCCTTTGAGCCCAGATATCCGGTATAAATGCCGTCAAAGCTGAGATTCAGCTTCTCCCAGTGGTCTGAAACGGCAGTGATTTCTTTTGTCAGGTCACAGAAAGTAAAGCCCTGAAAACCACCCGTATGGGTTGACAGAACTGCAGTGGGAATGGGACACGCCTCAACCCCACAAGCTGAGATAACGGGCAGTGCCACCGTAAGTGAGCATTTTCCGAAGCAGGAAATATCCTGAATTGTTGCTATCCTTTTCAATGTAAATCACCTTATTCCACATCAAGAACGAAACCGTTTTCCTTTGCGTAGGAAACTGCCTGAGAATCCTTCGGGCATACGATTCTGAGATTTTTATTACAGCTTTCGCATATATTTTCACCGATAACGGTTTTTTTCGAACTGAAGATAAGAGTTTCAAGATTTTCGCATCTTGCAAAAGCACCGTCGCCAACGGTTTTCACTTTATCAGTGACTGTAAAGTCGGTAATTTTCTGACATCCTGCAAAAGCGAAGTGGCCGATAGAGGTAAGCTTTTTGCCAAGCTCCACGCTTTCCAGATTCAGGCAGGAGTCAAAAGCATTGTTGCCGACTGTTTCAACCTTGTCCCCTGAAAGCACCTTTGTCACACCAGAGTTTGCAAAGGCGTACTCGCAGACTGCAGTGACATTTTTCGTAAGAACAACCTCTTTTGTGAAGAAGCTGTCTGAAAATCCCGAAACTGCCTTTACTTCCTCGGGAATTGTCACCTTTTCTTTGTCTCCCGCATAGTGAACGAGAACTCCGTCGCCCTCAATAATAAATTCGCCTTTTTTCTCAGACAGCCACTTTGTATTCTGGAATGCGCCACCGCCGATGAAAGATGCGCCTTTGGGAATCGAGATACCCTCAAGCTTTGTGCAGTCTGCAAAAGCATATCCGCCGATGATTTCAAGACCCAGGGGCAGACGGATTTTCTCCACCTTTCCTGCACCATAGAAAGCGTAAGCGCCGATTTCATAGAGGTTGTCCGACAAAGAAATTTTTTTGCAGCTGACAGAGCCGTAGAATGCACTTTCGCCGATTGACACAACAGTATCGGGAACGGAGATTTCAAGCACCCATCCCATACTTCTGAACGCACCGTCAGAAATCGCCTTTACTTCTTTGCCTCCCAGAGTTTCCGGAATTATGATTTCATCGGGAGTTTTGTTTATTCCCGTCACGATAACATAGTCCTCATATTCGTCGTATGTCAGCCTTGTTGTGTCGTCCACCTTTGAAGAAATAAACTCCGACTCCTTAAGAGGAGAAGCCTCAGTGTCATCACCGCAGGAGGACAGTGCAAAAAGAAAACTGAACGCGAGAATAACCGAAATAAGTTTTTTTAACATCCTTTATTTACACCTCAATTGAAAAAAGAATCAAACAGTCTGCCTTTTTTTCTCTGCCTTACCTCGCACACGGGAGGAGGACAGAATTTCACAAGAATGGTATCCTCTCCGATAACGCAGATATCATTCCAGCAAATCTTCACGTCGGGCGTTCTGCCGAAGAGACCGAAGCATTTGGCCTGACCGTAGATAACTATTGCAACAACGCTTCCTGAGCAGGTATCGATTTCCACATCGTTCACACAGCCCAGACGGCATCCGTCAGAGTTGTTGATAACTTCCTTGTACCTTAAATCAGTGACACAGCAGTTCATAAAAGAACACCTCCGTATCAATGATATGAAATTATCCTTAATTATATCACAAAAACTGCATCGGTGCAATATAAAGGGAAAAGCCACAGAAAAATTATGCAAAGAAAAAAGAAAAACCTCCGTTTTAAAATCAACGGAGGCTCTGCGTCTGAAATTATTTGAAAATTTCTGAGATTGTTTTTTCGATTTTATCCACTTTTTCTTTCAGGGAATCCATCAGTGCAGGGTTATTTCTGAACATACGGTTAAATTTCTTTTTACCTTTTTTGTTTGTGCGTTCGCCCGTAACCTGCTTTTTCAGTTCCTTGAGCTGTTGTGCAATCTCCTCTTTGAAAGAAGCAAGGGAGCTGTCCTTGATGTTTTCCGAAAGCTTTGATGTGTAAGAAGAGATTTTTTCCTTGATGGCTTTGTATTTGTCTGCGATTTTCTTAACATCCACTGCGTTTTTCACTGCTCTTGCAAGGTCAATGGCAAAGGCTGTGAGAGCGATGCACATTATTCTGACTTTCCACTCATAGGGAATAAGCAGAGCAAGTTTTGCTGCACCGAACGGGTGAACAAGATAAATCAGGAGCACAGAGAAAATTCCCCAATAGGTGCTGTGTTCAAGACAGATTCTGCCGTGAAGATTGAATTTCTTTTTACTGTAATCCCACCATCTTGCGTGGAAAAGCTTTTCCATAAGGTAGCTTGTAAGATATTCCACAATGTCGCAGACAACAACGCCGATTAAAAGCACCATAAGCGGTCCTGCATAGAATTTGCCGAACCAGATATCCTTACACCAGGATAAAGTCAGCAACATACTCAGTGCACCCGTGCCGTAGATGGGGCAGAGAGGTCCGAAGAGGAAGCCTCTGTTTGTGAACTTTTTATCCTTTATATAACAATAGATTACCTCAGAAATCCAACCGACTACACTGTAAAAGAAAAAGAAAAGTATATATTCTACAACCTTTTCCATCGTTTCACCCTCTGTCTATTTCATTGAAAAACTTTTCGCTCCTTCTTTTGGAAGAGCAGATAACTATCTCCTTGGTGGCAACATACTTGTCCACAAGGCACACAAGGACTGACTCCTTGAATTTAGGCGGTATGACCGTCAGCGGAAACATATGCCTCTTGATGATATTCTCCTCCAGAAGCGACAATTCAAGGTCATTTTTCCTGCTGAGCTCCCTTGCATTCTTAAGGGCAAAGCCGGGATGAAAATAACCGTGAAGTCTGTGTGACGGGTCCGGGTCGTGCCAGTCATAATAAAACAAATCGTGAAGAAGAGCACCTCTCGCCGTCCTGTAATAGTCAAGCTTCAGCCTTTTCGCAAGAACATACGACATATATGAAACGCTGTTTATGTGCTGGATTCTGTCAATTGAGCCGTGCTGGATATATCCGTTCATACTCTGAAATTCTTCAGTAAAATAGTAGTCTCTTACGCACTCGAAATATTCACTGTCACGCTCTTCGGACAGACGATATGTTTCTTTATATAATTCGTGGAGCTTTCCCAATATTATCACCACAACAATTATACTATTTTTGTGGGGAAATTCAATAGTTTTTTCTTTTTTTAATATTTTTTAAACTTGTATTCCGTAAGAGATGTTGGTATAATAGACAGGTGAAAGGTGGTTATCCCTATGACAAGGAAAACTAAAGGCATCGTAGTGCTTTCTCTTATATGCGCATTTATTGTGGGGCTGATTGTGTCAATTGTTCTCATTGTGAACAAGGTAACTGCAAACCCCTTTGAGGGAACATGGGTCTCTGCCTCAACAAGCGGCAGCTACACCTTCTATGAAGACGGAAGTATGAAGGCTCATTTCGGCGGCGAAAAAGTTCCCGTCCTTGAAACCGCGTTCAAGGGCACCGTGGAAGGCACCTACGCTTACGACAAGGGCGAGAAAGAAATTTCAATCACTCTTAAAATTTACTCCAAGGAAATCACAAGCCTCTATACATACGAAATCGAGGAAAACACACTCATTCTCACCGATACCGAAACCGGCAAAGACAAGAAATACAGCCTGATAGTCGTGGATGATTAAAGGAACAAAATTTCTGCAAAGACCATACCGATTACCGCAGGTGTGCCGCCGATTGCAGAAGACACCAGTGTATAGGGATTTAGCGAAAGATGCAGTCCCGTCACAAGCCCCAGCGCATTGACGGCAAAAAGTGCCGCAACTCCCTGAAGAAAGCTCAGAAAAATGCAGGAGAAAAAACGCTTTGTCCTGACAGCAGAAACAACTATAATCACTGAAGCAAGAATAAGTGACGCGAAAACGCCGAATTTCAATAATCCTGACAAAATTACCACCTCAGGAAATTATATGAATAAGTAAAGATAAAAATGCAGACAAACAGTTAAGTTTGTCTGCATTTCTCTTTAAAGATTTTCGTAAAAGCTGAGAATTTCGGGGAGAAGAATTTCGTGTGTGTAGTCAAAGCAGCTTGAGTGACCGCCGCCCTTTACCATCAATTCCTTTGCGCCGGGGATTGAGGCTGTAATCAGTTTCGAGTGGGTACGGTACATCATATCGCCCTGACCGTAGATGTTCAGTGTGGGAACATTTATCTTTTCAAGGTCTTTGAATGTGAGATTGGGCTGACCCACCATCATTCCCTGAATATCTCTTTTCAGCGCCACTGCCGGGTCGTCGGAGAAGTATGCACGGATGCACAGAATCCAGTATTCAAAAACAATGCCGATCTGATTTGTGATTTTTGTGCCCCACGCGTTGATGTTTGCGCCCATAGGGATAAGTGAAAGAACTCTGTCCCCGTGCTGAACAGTGAAGACAAGGGCAAGATTTCCTCCGTCACTGAATCCGAAAAGGTGAGTTTTTTCAATACCCAGTTCATCGAGCATACAGAGAAGGTCGTCACTTTCAACATCAAAAGTCAGCTTACCCTCTCCCCTTTCAGATGCGCCCGTGCCTCTGGGAGAAACGGTGATAACCATAAAATGCTTTGCCATTTCGGGAAGAAGTGTGTCATCAAAATTGTGCATATCGTTTCCGTTGCAGGGAAGCATCACAAGAGGCTCTTTTTCCATATCGCCGTAAATTGCATATTCAATTTTCGCACCGTCACGGGCAGTGATAAAGCCGTGTTGTTTTTGTTCAGGCATCTGAGTTGCATATTCTTCTGCAGATGGAGAAATGCCGCACACGAAAAAAACTGTCATCATAACAGTCAAAGAAAGAAACAGACTAATAACTCTTTTCATTTTACATTGCTCCTATCTCTCTGTATAAATTAAACATAGCTGTGAAAAGTTCATCCTTGAATTCAAGAATATCTGAGTGACCTGAATCCGGGACCCTCAGTTCTGCAGCACCGGGAATTGAAGAGGTAATTCTCTGTGAATGCCATGGCCACATCATATCGTCTTCTGCGTAGATGTTAAGTGTTGGTGCAGTGATTTTTTCCAGATCTTTGAATTTGAGCGACGGTTGAGTAACCATCATTTTCTGAATATCACGTTTGAGTTCAATTTCAGGGTCTTTTGTTATCCATGCTTCAACCGCGTACTTTATATATTTTGTAACAATGGGAATCTGACTGTTGATTTTAGTACCCCACGGGCTGATATTTGCACCTACGGGAACAAGAGAGAGAACTCTGTCAGGATAATTTACTGCAAAAACAATTGCAAGGTTTCCGCCGTCACTGTAGCCGAAAAAATGGGCTTTTGCAATGCCGAGTTCGTCAAGCATACAAGCAAGGTCCTGCGCCTCTCTTTCAAAAGTGAGTTCACATTCTCCTCTTCCTGAATTACCGGTACCCCTTGGTGACACTGTAATAACTTTGAAGTGACGTGAAAGCTCAGGAAGGATATTAGAATCCAGATTATGCATTTCAGCGCCGTTGCAGGGGAGCAGAACAATAGGTTCTGCGTTTAAATCTCCGTAAATGCCATATTCAATATTTACTCCGTCATCTACAGTAACAAAGCCGTATTCCTTCTGTTCAGGTATTTCGGTTGCATAGTCTCCTGCAAAAGAAGTTACACCGGATACCAAAAATGATGAACAGATAACGCAAATCAATAAAACGATGCTGACTGTTTTTTTCATAAGATTACCTCAGTTCCGTTGCAATTTTTTCTGCAAGTGCGTCAAGAAGAGAAAGCTGTTCTTCTTTAAGAGCAGATTTCAGGCTGATTTTTTCATCATACAAATCAAAGCCTTTGAGAGAAGAGAGAATTTCTTCCATTTTTCTTCCTGCAACCGCACCCCAGGAGCCGTTGTCAATAATATATGCTTTTCTGTTCTGAAGAGCGTGAGCCTTCAGTTCAAGGAGAAGAGTTTCCATTTTCGGGAAAATTCCTCCGTTATAGGTTGAAGAAGCAAAAACAAGGTGACTTGCTCTGAAGCACTCGGAAAGAATGAACGAGGGGTCTGTTACGGAAACATCGTAAACTCTGATATTTCTGACGCCCTTGTCACCCAGCATATTTGCAAGGACTGACACTGCGTTCTCAGTGTTGCCGTAAATTGAAGCATAGGCGATCACAACAGCCTTATCCTCTGCTTCATATCTGCTCCACTTATCGTATTTGTCAAGAAGAAGTGAAAAATCCTTTCTGAAAATGTGACCGTGAAGAGGACAGATCATATCTATTTCAAGAGCTGCCGCTTTTTTCAGAACAGCCTGTACCTGAGTGCCGTATTTGCCCACGATGTTTGTGTAATATCTTCTGGCTTCGTTTATTTTTTCATTGTCGTAGCTGATTTCGTCTGCAAAAATGTTGCCGTCAAGAGCACCGAATGAGCCGAAAGCGTCTGCTGAGAAGAGGATTTTGTCTGTCTTGTCATAAGCCACCATTACCTCGGGCCAATGGACCATAGGTGCCATAACAAATGTGAAAGTGTGTCTTCCTGTCACAAGCTCATCGCCCTCGCCTACGGTGATGAAGTTTTCTTTATTCACTTTGCCGAAGAAATTTTCAATCATCGTAAATGTCTTTGCGTTGCCCACAACAGACATTCCGGGATAGCGGAGAAGAAGCTCTTTAATCTCGGCGCAGTGGTCAGGCTCCATATGGTTGACAACAAGATAGTCAAGGTCTCTGCCACCCAGAAGATGCTCGATATTCTCAAAGAAAACACCGCTCACTGACTTGTCAACAGTATCAAGAACAACTGTTTTTTCATCATCCACAAAATATGAGTTATATGAAACACCGTCGCTGATAGGATAAACATTCTCAAAAAGTGCAAGTCTTCTGTCACTTGCCCCTATCATATAAATATCGTCTTTTACCTTTCTGTAACTGTACATTATAAACACTCCTTTACTATTAGATTATATCTTTTTCTCACCTAAAAATCAACAGAAAAACGCAAAAAACCTCATAAGGCTGACCTTATGAGGTTATGTGTATTTTGTTATTTCTTATTCGCCCATCTGAACTCCGAAAAGTCCGAGGATTGCGTTAAGATAGAAGCCCCATACTTCAACAATACCCTTGAAGATTGAATAGAAGAAATTGTAGATATCGTCGAAAAGTGTTGTAACTTCCTTTTCACCTTCTTCAATTTCGTCTACTTCGATTTCTGTACCTGCCTCAAGGCGCACAATCTGAGGAACGCCGTAAGCATTCTTCTTCATAATTTCCACTGTGTGGTCGCCCTCTGTGAGAACATCCTGTGCAAGGAAAATCTTGCCGTCCTTGTCAGTTGTGTATGTAGCGAAGCCTGACTTTGTTTCCCATTTGATTTCTGCACCGACGATGGGAGCCTTTGCACCTGATTTGTTTGTGCCTACAAATGTGATAACACCTGAAAGCTCAATTTCATCTGCATTGAAAGAAGGGATAACTGCATCAGAAGTTGCGTTGAAAAGAACGATATCTGCGTCGTCTGCAACCTTACAAGCGCTTACATCCTCTGACTTGATTACACCGTCAACTGCGTACTGCCACTGTGATGATGTAACAACAGCTTCGCCCTTTACTGATGCAACCTTACCCTCTGCAGTGTAAGTTACATCAAGAGCTGCAGTTTCAAGAACATCTTTGACTGTGCTGTCCTTGGCAACTTTTACTTCTTTGTTTGCAAGAGTCTTATCGAGACCTTCGACTCTGATTGAAACCTCAATCTTTTCCGGCTCCTCTGCACTGGCTGAAACTGCACAAGTGAAAATCACCATAACGGAAAGAAGAAGGCTGATTACACGGATAAATTTTTTGTTCATACGAGTACATCTCCTTGTTTTATTTTTTATATAGATATTATACATATATAAAATCCGTATGTCAATAAAGAAAAATTAAGGAATGATTAAGATACCGTCAGAATCCATTATAAAATCATTCTCTCTCACTGCCTTTACAACATCGTGAGAATTGAGCAGAGGCTCCTTTGTCCTGAATGCTGAGAGTCCCTCGTGGCCGTATTCGTGGAAGTCTGTTCCTGCCACATAGACCTTTCCCGCTTTCTTTGCATATCTGGCTGCAAGTGCGGGACGGGAGTTATGATTTGGGTGAAGATTCCAGCTTTCATATCCGTCAACGGTTTCGGGCGGTTTTACAACCTGACCGTTACGCATAGGATGAGCCTGAATAAGAAGCTTTGTTTCATCACAATATTTCTCATAAAATTCTTCAACCGTACCCGTAAGCATCTCAAAAATTTCAGGCAGGTCCTCTTCGTCTATGCCGAAAAGAAGATAGTCATTCCCCTCTCCCTGAGAAAAGCGAAGCTCTGCGGCGAGAATTACATTCAGTCCCACCTTTTCGCCCTCAGCCTTTGCTCTGCGATAGCCGTCAAGATAAAATTCCACTGCAGTTTTTGTGTCTCTCGTGCCGACTCTTTTATAAAAGTAGTCATATGTGAAATGGTTTGCTATAACAAGCGAGGTATAACCTTTCTCCTTGTAGAGCCTTACTGCATCCTCAGGAGGCACGTCACTGCAGGTGCTGACGGGCTTCGTATGAGCGTGAAGCTCTGTTCTGTAAGGGTATGCTTCTTCAAAAAGTTTCTTGATTTCGTCCTGTTTTCTCATATTAAAAACCTCTCAGCAATTTTATTTGGCTTGTAACCACACAAGCATTTCGCTCTCGCCTCTGTTAGCAAAAGCAAAATAAGGAATGAGCTTTACTTCTGTTTCTTCCCTTGCGTCTGATTTCTTATAATAAAGCTGTGATTTTTTCTCTCTTCTTGTACCTCTGAGAGAAAGAACGGGAAGAGAATATTTCTCATCGTATTCTTCTTTTATTTCAGAAGATGTGTCAATACAGATATCACGAAGACATTTTCCGTTATCCATTTCCTCTGCGCAATAAACAACAGGTCCGCGCATAACTGCATATCTTCCGCAGTTTTCGTGAACGAGAGGATTGGACTCCATAAAGCACACGGGCATACCGAAATCAATCTCGGTTATCATTCCGTCAGTAACATCAAAGTAAACATAGCCCTCTTCGTTTTCCATATCCTCGCAGAATGAGGGAACTCTCACTGCAAGACGCATAGGCTTACCCTCATATTTCACCGTAACCTTACCTGAAAGAGGATAGTCTGTTTCAATCTCAATTTTCATTCCGTCAGTTTCAGCCAGACAGGACATAAACTGATGAACAAAAACGGTGTTTTCATTATATGTGAAAATATTCTCACCGATTGCCCCTATGAATCTGATAACATTGGGAGGACAGCAAGAGCAGCTGAAAACCTCAAGTCTTTCAGTTATGGGATAATGAGGCTTTTCTCTTGCACACACATCACGCTCTCTCAGCTCAGGGATAATTTCAAGAGGATTTTCGTAGAAGAATGATTTTCCGTCAAGGGACAGACCGCTTAAAAATCCGTTATAAATTACCTTCTCAATAACCTCGGCATAAATCGCCCTGGGAGAAATGAGCTGAAGTCTGTGAGCAAAAAATGCAAGTGAAATGGCAGCACAGGTTTCAGTGTAAGCAGTCATATTGGGAAGGTCATAGGGAATTGTAAAGGCTTCGCCCACGTGGCTTGAGCCTATGCCGCCGGTAATATACATTTTCTGATTGACGATGTCATCGAAAATCTTTTCACAAGCATTCTTCAATTCCTCGTCATCATAAATTCTTGCAATATCTGCCATACCGCTGTAAAGGTAACAGGCTCTGACGCAGTGACCCTCAGCAGTTTCCTGCTGACGCACGGGGAGGAAGCACTGGTCATAAATACCGTCAGCAAAAAAGCCGTAGGTGTGCTCAAGACTTTTTCCGCGCTCGTCAATGAAGAATTTTGCAAGTTCAAGATATCTCTTTTCGTCTGTTACAGAATAAAGCTTCACAAGTGCAAGTTCGATTTCCTCGTGACCCGGTGTGGAAAACTCTGCGCTTCTGTCAATTTTGAAAACCTTTTCGATGCAGTCAGCGTATCTGCACATAATTTTCAGGAATCTGTCCTTACCCGTAAGACGGTAATATTCAACTGCCGCTTCCATAAGATGACCTGCACAGTAAAGCTCGTGCTCAGTCCTCTTTTTAAATCTGTTTTCAGGCTCCACAACGGTAAAGAAAATGTTGAAATAACCGCTTTCATCCTGACCGTTTTCAATACAGTCAATTATTTTCTCTATTCTCTCTTCGTTTTCAGGTGTAATTGCGTCAAAAAGGCTTACACCCTCAATCCACTTGGCAATATCCGAATCCCAGAAAACATGGGGCTGCTTTGAGTCGCCTTTTTTCCATTTCATTTCAAAAGCTTCAACCCTGCCCGTGTCGAAGAAACGGTCATAAACGCTCCCGATTGTAACATTTTTCACCAGCTCCTGTTTGTCTTTCCAGAAACCGCCCGTAAGTTTTACTTCTCTTGATGAAACACCTGACATAACTACACCTCACATTTTTTGTGTATACAAATTTTATAACAAAGGTAATAATTTGTCAACAAAATGGAGTCAGGAAATTCATAAAATGTTTACCGAATAGTCATTTATTTTTCCAAAATACGCCACAAATTTGATGTATTATTAAGATGCTCGAGAGAGCAAACTCCTTATTTTTTCTATATATTTTCCCCCTCCGGACTCATTTTTTTCATTTTTTATGAGTTCAGAAAAACAGACAGACGGTTTTCCCCAAGAATTTCGTTTGTCTGTTTTTTCTTTACTTTTATTTTCCTCTATGATATAATTATTCCATTGGAGGGATTTATTATGAAAAAAATCATTTCCTTGATATTGTCATTAGTTATTGTTTTCACCACAATCGCAATCGGAGCTTCCGCAAACGATGAAATCACGGATTATCCTATAATCATTGTTCCCGGTTACAGCGGCTCTGCTCTCAGATATGTTGACGAAAACGGAAACGAAGAGCACATCTGGGGCTTCACAGGCGATATGATTATGGGAATTCTTGAAAACACCATAAAAAATATCGGCAAGGACACCCCTCCCGAAGAGGTGCTTCAGGACGCAATCGGCACTGACCTTAAAGAATGGCTCAGAAAAATGAAGATGAAGCCTGACGGCACAAGCCTGTATCCTCTGCGCAACTACTATGAAACTGCCGAAGAGGGCTGTTCAGCAAATGTTATGAAGCTTCATCCCGACGGTCAGTACCGTCATGAGGTTGAAATTCAGGACAAACTTGCAGAATATGTAGGCTATGAGAACATTTTCAACTTCTACAATGATTTCCGTTACGGTGCAGAATACTGTGCAGGAAAGCTTGATGAATATATCCAGCAGGTCAAAGCATATACGGGCAAAGACAAGGTAAACATCTACTCTCTCAGCCACGGCGGTCAGGTCACTGCCACATATCTTGCACTTTACGGCTACAAAGAGGACGTTGACAACGCCGTTATGGCAATCCCTGCAATCGGCGGTGCAGGAATCGCATACGATATGCTCACCGAGCAGCTCTCTTTCAGAGAAGAAATCCTCCTTACCTTTATCCAGCACGGCTTTATGTGGGAGGACGACTACGACTGGCTTCTGAAAGCAGAAGCTCTTGATTTCCTCGACGACCTTGTAAATGATGTTCTTCTCCCACTTGTCCGTGATTATCTGGGAAATTGGGTAAGTCTCTGGGATTTTATTCCCACTGCATATTACGAAGACGCTAAAAAACAGTTTCTTGATCCCACCGAACACGCAGGTCTTATCGCAATCAGCGACCGTTTCCACTATGAAATTCTCCCCACAATGGCAGAAAAGCTTCAGGCTTGTCAGAACGAACACGGTATGAATCTCACAATCGTTGCAGGTTCCGATATCCCCATCATCACAGGTATGAACGAGAGTTCTGACGCCATTATCACTCTGGCTGCTTCAACGGGTGCAACCTGCGCCCCCTACGGCAAAAGATTTTCTGACGGCTATGTTCAGGTTAATGAATGGGGTGGCAAAAATAAAGTTTCACCCGATATGACCTGTGACCTTTCAACAGCATATCTGCCCGACGACACCTGGGTTATAAGCGGACTTTACCACGGTATGGTCTACAAAGACGATTTCACAAGGGAAATCATCATCAACGGTGTGCTCAATGATAAATATGATAATGTTTACTCTTCTCTTGAGCACCCTCAGTTCCACTACACATCAAACCCCTCAAACACTGTTCACGCAGCTTTTGATTCATCCGTTGAGGGCTTCGTCAGCAACGATGATACAAAGCTCACCATCAGCAACGAGTGTAAAGAAGACAGAGTGAAAATCATCGCAGTGAATTTTGACGGCTGTGACCTGAAAGTAAATCTGAACGGTGCAAAAACTCTGAATCCCGGCGAAAAGCTTGAACTGGAAATTACCGGAGCACTCCCCGAAAAGAGTAAAACTCTCATCACTGCCACAGTTACATATATTTCTCTCGATTCAATCACACCATTCGGTCAGAGAACATTCAGCTACACTGTCACAAGCGGAGAAAAGGCAGAATATGACGGCTCATTCACCGACGCTCATATGCCTCAGGGCAAAACAAATCCCCTCTCCTCAATCACTGACCCCGTCACAAGGGCAATCGCAGAGTTTATAAAAATCTTCACCGACACAATAACCTACTGGGTTAAAACGATGCTTGTGAAATAAAGTGAATATAAAAAAATTAACCACTTCAGGTTTTCTCCTGAAGTGGTTTTTGTTTTGGCTTATATTAATATGCTTTGCCCCAATAGAGCATATGCTTTGCTTTTTTGCCGCAGCAGACACAAGTGTCTGTGATTTCCTCCTGCTCAAAGGGGATACATCTTGATGTAACACCTGCAACCTCTTTGAGTTTTTCTTCACAAGCAAGCTCTCCACACCACATAGCCTTGATGAAGCCGGGGCGCTCGTCTGCATTTTTAATCATCTCGTCAAGGTCTTTAACGCTGTATGTCATCTCTTCACGGCGTTTGAGTGCCTTTTCATAGAGACCGTCGTGAACTGCCTTGAGAAGCTCGGGAATCTTTGTTTCAAGCTCGTCAAGAGAAACAAATACCTTTTCTCTGTTGTCACGGCGGACAAGAACACACTGATTGTTTTCGATGTCCTTGGGACCGATTTCAAGACGCAGGGGCACACCTTTCATCTCGTATTCTGCAAACTTCCAACCTGCTGAGTTGTCACTGTCGTCAATCTTCGCACGGCAGAATGATGAAATTCTCTCTGTAAGCTCTCTAGCCTTATCGAGAACACCTGCTTTGTGCTGAGCGATGGGAAGAACTACGACCTGTGTGGGGGCAACAAAGGGAGGAAGCACAAGACCGTTATCATCACCGTGAGTCATAATAACTGCACCGATGATACGGCTTGACATACCCCATGACGTTTCGTGAGGGAACTGCTGTGTGTTATCTCTGCCTGTGAATGAAACATTAAAAGCCTTTGAGAAGCCGTCGCCGAAATAGTGGCTTGTACCACTCTGAAGTGCTTTACCGTCGTGCATAAGTGCCTCGATTGTGTATGTAGACTCTGCACCTGCAAACTTCTCTTTGTCTGTCTTCTTACCCTTTACTACGGGGATTGCAAGACATTCTTCGCAGAAGTCAGCGTAAACATTGAGCATTCTTTCTGTCTCTTCGATTGCCTCTTCAGCAGTTTCGTGCATTGTATGACCTTCCTGCCAGAAGAACTCCATTGTTCTGAGGAAGGGTCTTGTTGTCTTTTCCCAACGCACTACTGAACACCACTGGTTGTAAAGCTTGGGCAAATCTCTGTATGAGTGAATAACTTCTGCATAATGGTCGCAGAAAAGTGTTTCAGATGTAGGTCTGACGCAAAGACGCTCTGTAAGCTTTTCTTCACCGCCGTGTGTTACCCACGCAACCTCAGGTGCGAAACCTGCAACGTGGTCCTTCTCCTTCTGAAGAAGGCTTTCGGGGATGAACATAGGCATCATTACGTTTTCGTGTCCTGTTGCCTTGAATCTTCTGTCAAGCTCGTTACGGATGTTTTCCCACAGTGCAGTACCATAGGGACGCACAACCATACAACCTCTTACGCTTGAGTAAGATGCAAGTTCTGCCTTTTTAACAACGTCGGTATACCACTTAGCAAAGTCGGTATCCATTGAAGTGATTTCTTCTACCATTTTCTTCTGGTTAGCCACTTGAAAAACCTCTCTTTTATGTTAATAGTATTGATTGCATTATCAAAAATACATTATACACTATTTTATCGGAGTTTTCAACATTTATTTTCTTTTTCTCATCAAATCAGGACTGCGGAAATCAAGAACGGCACTGAGAAGCACTACGCCGAGGATAGTTATGGCTGTTTCCAGTCCCATATATGCGCCGTTATAAGTAAGAGAATAAATCCACACATTCTTCCAGCCCTCTGCATAGGAGCCCCATACGGTAACACCTGAAATGAAGTGGCAGAGGAATCTTATCACCGAAACGATACCTGCACCCCATCCTGCAGAAAGCGACTGACTGTCGCGTTTTCCTCTGAACATTCCGCCAAGTCCCAGAACAGTGTACGGGATCAGATAGTCGAGAAAAGCCACGGCGATATACGCCCAGACAGTTTTCACATAGCTGAAGTTTGCAATACCCATTATCAGCTGAAAAACCGACACAACAAAGCCTGAAAATGCGCCCCACTTCAGACCGTGACGGTAAGAAAGTACAACTATGGGCACCTGAGAAAAAGCAGTGATTGACCCGCCCTGAGGCAGAGTGTAAATTGTGATTACACCAAGCACACAGGAAAGGGCAATCATAATTGCACACTCTGTTAATTTTCTTGTTCTTTTTAAAGTATCTGACATAAAAATTATTCCTTCTTTCCGAACAAAAGGCGTGTGAGAAAGATAAACCGAAAACATATCCAAAAAGAAAATCCGTATAGCGTCAGCTATACGGATAAAGGACAAAATCTACTTATTCCCTACGTCGGCATTATCCGTATCAGGTTATCAGGGTCAAAGGAAAACTATCCTTACTCTCAGCCGAATTTCATCAGCACCCCTTAAGTTCTGTTTAGTTTTAAGGTACCTTATGTGGGAATTATAACCCTAAAAAAATTATTTGTCAATAGTCTGGAATGCTTTTTTCTTTGAAAGCAGGAAAAGAGGAATAAGAACAAGCACACCCACGATTGATGCGAACAGGAACATACTTGTTGAAGGAACAAGCTTTTCAACGCCGTATTCGATGATTGTAAGATTTGATATACGACAAGCGATATCGCCGATTGCAGGACCCACAACCATAGGAATAAGAACAACGAAAATCATTCTGATACCCTGGAAAAGACCAACCTTATCCTCGGGGATGAAGTCACGGACAGCTGCGCTGAGCTGAATCTGAAGAACTACATAACCGATGAGTGTAGGTGCGATGCCGATGAGCACAACGATGATATTTGTTGATGTTGAAAGAACAAGAAGACCGATAGCGAAGAGAATTACCGTTGCAACATAGGCCGGAAGCTTCTTCTTGTTTGCAACCTTGAGAAGAACTACAATACCCGCTACGATTCCTGCAACTGCAAGAACTGCCGTAATAATTGTCTTTGCATCAAAAGATACACCGGGAAGTACAACCTTTTCAATATAAACGAAGAGGTAAGGGAAGAATACCTGCACTGCAACATTGTAAAGACAGACTGCAGCAAGAACCAGATAAAGCTTTGAATTCTCTTTCACAACAGAGGGTCTGAAACCGTAGAAAAGGTCGCTCCAGTAATTTGAGTTTGTCTTTTCGCCCTTAATCTGAGGCTCTTCGAGAGTAAACAGACCGAGAACACCGCAGAGAGTAACCACGGCACCCACGCCAAGGAAGAAGCTCTTATAGGAAATCACTCCGCCCTGAGCAAGTGAGCCCACGCCCATAACTGCGCCCATTGAGACAAGTCCTACAAAAAGGAATGCAGTTTCAACCTTGGGACGCACGGCGGGATTTGTCACGTCTGTTACCCAGGCATTGAAAGCAGAGTCGTTACTTGTTGAGCCCATAAATGTCATAAGCATATCCATAAGGATAACTGCCCATACGGAAAAAGCGAGAATTTTCACTTCGTCTGAAAGTCCGAAAAGTGATGCGATGTTTTCTTTTGAAATAAAGCCGAAAGCTGCTGTGATAACACCCCATACTATGTAGCCGATTGAGATGAAGGCCTTACGCTTTTTCATCTTTTCACTGAGTGTGCCCATAATGAATGTTGTCACAACTGCAGTAACTGCTGAAAGAGCAACCATTCTGCTGATTGCCGTTGTAGGTGCCATTACTCCTGCGAGAGCACTCTCTGAAACACCCTCGTAAATTGAGCCGTAGAGGAATGTGTTGAAATACATATTTTCAAGATTCCATGCAATACCGCCCATAAAGTTGAACAGAAGAATATTGAACCACAGTTTTTTAGAAAGCTTATTTTCCATTGTTAAACCTCCCCGTTAAGAAGAAAATCTGCCAGTCGTTCAGAGGATTTTCCGTCAAAGTAGTCGAAATTGAATTCTCTGAACGCAGCATTTTTTTCACTGTCAAAATCCTTGTTTCTGATTGCGTTTATCATTTCATCGCTTGTCTTTACAACCTTGCCCGGCACATAAACCTCGTAGTCAAAATACAAATCTCTGTCATCCTTGTATTTTTCAAGGTCATAAGCGAAAAAGAGCATAGGTTTGCCAAGCATTGAAAATTCCATACAGATTGAAGAGTAGTCCGTAATGAGTATGTCACATTCACGGATAAGCTCATTGACATCGTCATAGCCCGTTGCGTTGAAAACGCCTTCTTCGGGGACAGATGTGTGAATCTGCGGATGAAGACGGATAAGAAGTGAATATTCGTCACCCAATTCACGGTTGAATTTTTCTATATTGAAATTCTTCAGAATTTCCTTGTCAGCCTCAGGGTCATCGCGGAATGTTGGTGCATAGAGCACTGTTTTTCTTCCCCTGAGTTCAGGATATGTATCGTAAAAATGCGTTTTTGTATCTTTATAAAGTGCGTCAGAAGCAGGTTGTCCGAAGGGCAGACATTTTTCTTCTTCAACGCCGAAAGCACCTGCGCAGATGGGAAGTGCCTTCCTGGAGGACACAACCACATAAGAATATTTGTCTGCGCATTTCTGAGCATTTTTTCTCACTTCGTCTGTAAGGCTTGTATCCATAATGAACTTTTTCAGAATTCCCTGACCGTGCCAGAGCTGAACAATCACTGCTTTCTTTGAAAAATTCAGCTTAGCCATAGGCATAAATGTGTCGTTAAGGAATATGTACTTTGCAGTTGCAAGACGATACGCCTTGAGAGTGAAAAACTTAAACGCCGTTTTCACACTGTCCAGTTCCCTGCTGCTTATCTCATCAAAGACAAAATCTCCCCTTTTTGCAAATTCCTCTCTGATGTACATTAAGCTATCTTTAAAATTTGCGTTGTGGGGAGACAGGAGAACAACTCTGTTTTCCTTTACGGGGAAAATCCTGAACAGATGAAAGAATACCGAATAGAGAAAATAAAATAAACCTTTCATATGAGTCAGTCCCGATTCTTTATTTTTTACCACCTGCAACAAGCTCGTCATACTTATCGCAGACTTCATTTACTTCACCGTAAGCGATAACCTTTCCGTGGTCAAGAATGATTGCTTTGTCGCAGAGTCTTCTGACCTGAGGAGTGTTATGTGAAACGAAAAGAACTGTAACGCCCTTTGCAAACATTGACTTGACTTTCTTTTCGCTCTTAGCCTTGAACTTCGCGTCACCAACTGACAAAACCTCGTCAAGGATGAGCACCTCAGGCTCAACTGCCGTTGCAATTGAGAAGCCGAGTCTTGCTCTCATACCTGATGAATAGTTCTTTAAAGGTACATTCATAAATTCATTAAGTTCTGAAAAATCAACTATTTCTCTATAATGCTTTCTCATAAAATCTCTACTAAATCCAAGAACAGAACCGTAAAGGAATACATTTTCCCTTCCTGTATACTGCATATCAAATCCAGCACCTAATTCCAGCATCGG
>JAZQLC010000029.1:0-12620 GCA_045542485.1 Acutalibacteraceae bacterium | reverse complement strand
CACAACAACAGCAAGCGGTGCAACAGTAGAAATCAAGGATGCAAACGGTGTGTTCGCAGACAGAACAGACGCATATGTAGCTTACATCAGCACTAATACAGCAAATGTTGAAGGCACAATGGTAGTTACACTTGCAGACGGTACAGTTCACGAATATGCAGTAATCTTTGACCTTGGTCTTTGATTCTTAAAGCTCTGAACTTAATTCTTAATCCCTGAAAAGGGAGGGGGCAGATGCCATACGGCATCTGCCCCTTTGAATTGTGATATGACAACCACCGCTCTGACGGTGGATAAAAGGCTTTGGCTATACCAAGTCCCGTCACAGTAGTGGTTTCCCGTGTTAAGGTAGCAGTCAAAACCAATGGTTTTGACTGAGGGATTGTTGTTATAACACAATCCACCCGTCGGCCTACGGCTGTCACTCTCCTTTACACAAGGAGGACTTTTACCGCATTTGCGGTAGTAGTGTAAGTGATGCAAGTCAAAGATGTCTGTACTATGCTCAAATAGCAGAGCGGATGAGGCTGAAAGAATATGCAGACCCGTTTATGGGTGATGAAAAAAGAACGCATAAGAAAACCCCTTGAGGGGTTGCTGAAAAAGAATGCACGTAGCAAACATTCAGCACCTCTTAAGGGGTAAGGTCTGTATAAATGCCCTTGATGGGCTTGTTAAGCCTCGGTTTCAGCCGAAGACTTTGATTTATCTGAAATTCAATGCGCCAAAGATTAAGAGGGCAGTCATCATAACAAGATATGTGGGGTAAACCGTTGATGAACATTGAAAGGATGCGATAAACTGTCCTGCTGTTTTCGTCTTCTTTCGGTTTTCAATAACAAGCTTGGGTCGGAACATAAAGAACAGTTCAAAAATAAGATATCCGACGCAGTAGAAAATCCATGTTTCCCAGAGCGTGTAGCCTCTGATTGCCTGGAATACAAGCAATACGGCACCCACGAGTATAAGGAAAATACGGATAAATTTTATGCCTTTATAGTCCCAGTAACGCTCAAGACCATCGTGCTGAGCGATAACATAATACATTGTGAAACAGCAGATGATATTTGCCATTGTATTTGAACCCAGCATAATGAGAGCAAGGGGGAAAACCATATAGCAGGGACGCTCCAGAACTTCAACGATGTTCATATCAACTTCGCCGAATGCGCGTGTGATTTTGTTACCGTTTCTGCGATAGGGGATAATGAAAAGGAAAATTGTGAGAATAATGAGTGCACAGAAAACCCAGGAAAGGATTGTATCCACATTCTGCGGGATGGGATGCCACAGTGCACCATTTGCCTCAGCAGTTGCCAACTTTTCCTGAGCAAGAGGCCAACCGAGGATAAATGCAACAGAGATGCCGAATCCCTGAGCAAGACCCTGAACGAGCTCCATCATTTTCCAGCCGTCAATCATTCCCAGCTCATCAAGTCTGCCGAACATACGCTTTCCGTTTTTAAGGGGATGACATTCTCTGTCATAAAGCCCGATGCCGATAACCCATCCGATTGCGCCGAAGAGCATACCGCCAATCCACATAATGATTGAGAAAATATCACGGCGTACAATCATCATAACAAGCAGTTCTGTCACGATAACCACATTTCTGCCCCACTCTTCACGGCTGTCTGCGGAAAATCCGATTTTGGGCATTCTGCCGTTTTCGGGGTCATAGGGGGTGTTGAAAATTCTGTATCCGATTTCCTGAGAAAGGGGAACAAGAGCGAAGAAAATAACAAAGTCATACCATTTGTAAACGACACCGCTCATAGCAGAGAAGCTGATGCCGAGAAATGCTGAGCCGAGACCGCTCCAGAGAGTTCCTTTGAAAGCAAGGGCAAGGTAACCCATAGGCGGATTGTATCTTGCTTTTTTGTGATGAAGGATAAGTTCCATTGTTGATGCATAGGGCTCCATACCGCCGTAGAAATAGCCGAGGGCACAAGCACCTGCAAAAAGGAAAACATTGTCCATAAGAAGCTGTGAGCCGGTGTACCATACACACATAACGCCCATAAATGCACCGGGGAGCATAGCACCCTTTTCTCCGCCGATTGCAGAGCCTCGTATGCCCCAGCCGAAGCACATAGCGAGCATACTGAAAACGATAAACAGAACGGGATTTTCAGTCATTTTTTCAACTCCTTTGTTTGCACTATGATGAAATAAAGCCACCACGGGTGGGTGGTGGCTTACTTGATGAAATTATCTGAAATTATAGTAACCGAAAACGAGCATGACTGCCACAAGTACATAGAAGAAAGGAAGAACTGTGGCGTCTCCACCGAAGGATTCAAGGAACTGTGAAACAGATTTTGATTTCTTGTAGTTTTCGATAACTCTCTTGGGACGGAGGAAGTAAACTGCGTCAAAGAGAATGTAGCTGAGGCAATAGAATACCCATGTTTCCCAGAGTGTATAGCCTCTGAAAATATGACCGATAATAATTGCAACACCTACAAGAATAATGATTATACGGATAAGGGTTATATTCTTGAAGTCGAAGTAACGCTCAAGACCATCGTGCTGAGCGATGACATAGTACATAACAAAGAAACAGATAATAGATGCCATTGTGTTTGAACCCAGCATAACAAGTGCAAAGGGCATAACCATATAGCAGGGACGCTCCAGAACCTCAACGATGTTCATATCAACTTCGCCGAATGCACGGGTGATTTTGTTGCCGTTTCTGCGATAGGGGATAATGAAGAGGAATATTGTGAGCACGATAAGTGCACAGAATACCCATGAAAGGATTGTGTCAACTTTCGGGGGAATCATATACCAGAGTTCACCGGCAGCTTCGGCTTTTGCAAGATTCTTTTCTGCAAGAGGCCAACCGAGAATAAATGCAGTGCTGATACCGAGACCGATAAATGCACCCTGAACGAACTCCATAATTTTCCAGCCGTCGATAACTTTTTTCTTTTCAAGTCTGCCGAAGAGCCATTTGCCGTTTTTAAGGGGATGACACTGCTTGTCATAGAATGTAATAGCGATAACCCAACCGATAGAACCTGCGAGAGCGCCGCCCATCCACATAATGATACCGAAAAGGTCGCGGCGTATAGCCATCATAACAAGAAGTTCTGCCACAATAACCACATTTCTGCCCCATTCTTCACGGCTGGTTTCTGAGAAGCAGATTTTTGGCATTTTGCCGTGGTCAGGGTCATAGGGAGTGTTGAAAATCTTGTATCCGATTTCCTGAGAAAGAGGAACAAGAGCGAAGAAAATTACGAAATCATACCATTTGTAAACTGTTCCGCTCATAGCTGAGAAGCTGATTCCCAGGAAAGCAGAGCCGAGACCGCTCCAGATTGAGCCTTTGAAAGCCAGTGCCAGATATCCGAGAGGCGGATTGTAGCGGGGCTCGTCGTGATGAAGGATAAGTCCCATTGTTGAAGCGTAGGGCTCCATACCGCCGTAGAAGTAACCGAGAGCACATGCGGCAGCAAAAAGGAAAACATTATCCATAAGAAGCTGTGAGCCGGTGTACCATACGCAGAGGATACCCATCAGTGCGCCGGGGAGCATCGCGCCTTTTTCTCCGCCGATTGCAGAGCCGCGCATACCCCAACCAAAACAAAGGGTGAGCATACTTATGGCAATAAATACCAATTCATTCTGTGTTGTCATAAAAACACCTCTTTCTATTAAATATGTATCAGAGATACATTCTTACCAATTCTGCGGTCTTTGCCAGATAGTTGCAGAATTCTTTGATTTTTTCGTCAGTGAAATGAGCCTCGAGACCTGAAATGCTGACAGATGCAACAGGTACACCGAACTCGTTGAGAATTGCCATAGCCACACAGGCGATGTCATATTCGTGTTCAGCCCGGTCAAGAGCATAGCCTCTTTCCCTTATCAGCTGAAGTTCCTTTGCCAACTCCGCAGGGTCAGTGATTGTGTTCTGGGTAAAAGGCACAAGCTTTGAAGAGAGAACCTTTTCCTGCTGATGTCGGGGAAGATAAGCGAGAATTGATTTGCCTACACCCGTGCAGTAAAGGGGTGCCGTTTCACCGCTGTAATCAAGCGTCAGATGTGATGCTTTTGTGCAGATGTTTTCAAGGTATATAACATCCTGCTCACGGCAGACGGCAAGATTGACTGTTTCGCCCGTGATTTCAGATAATTCTCCCAACGCCGACCTGATAAGCTTGTTACTGTCGCGGGTCATTCTGTAAACATTTCCCAGACACAGACAACGCACACCTAAGGTGTATTTGCCGTCTGATGTACGCTCGATCATTGAACAGCTTTCAAGCGTTGTGAGCATATTATGTACGGAGCTTTTGAGAAGTCCCGTTCTTTTTGCAAGTTCGGAAACACCGAGCTTCGGTTCTTCTATTGTGAAGCAGGAGAGTAGCTGTATCGCTTTCTGGAGAGACTTGACTTTTACTTGCTTTTCCTCCATTGTGATTCTCCTTTGTCAGCGTTCTACGCGGACAAGTGCATAGCCGATTTTCTTTCGTCCGCAGGTGTAAACCATATGAAGAAGATTGCCTTCAGCTACGATTGAGGGATAGGAGAATTCTACGCCTTCTTCTGTTTCAAGGTCTATTCTTACAGGGTAAGTAGCACCGTTGTCTTCAGAAAGGAAGAGACAAAGGGGAGTTCTGTCGCCCCAGTTTTCGCTGACGGGGTTACAAATAAGACCAAGAACACCGCAGTCTGTCAGTGCAGCACCAATACCGCTGTTGTTGTTGGGCATATCGGTAGGACGTGCAACTGACCAGGTTTTGCCGAAGTCTGTTGATTCACTGCGATAAATCCAGTTGAGATTTGTTCGTGCCAACATATAAACTCTGCCGTCGTGGGAGGGGTCTTCCCAGATTGCAGGTTGAATAAGTCCCTCGCCGTCTTTGGGAAGCTCTTCTTTACGGTTGCAGATTGTGCCGTCGGGGAGAGTGAAAGCAACGGGTGCTGAAAGACGCCATGTTTTACCCTCGTCTTCACTGCGGTCTGTCCATGACTCCCAACGGTCAACAAGGTCTTCCGTTGAGCCGGGAGCAAGAAGTGCACCGTCAGAAAGACGAATCATCTGATTCTTTACGGGACCTCTTCCGCCTACATCACCGGGAACAAGCTCCTCGGGAGCTGACCATGTTTCGCCGCCATCGGCAGATACTGATTTCATTGAATACCAGTGTCCTTCATCGATGCCGCTTTTGTAAATCAGTGTTATAACACCGTTTTCAGCAAAAAGAGTGGGATTCCAGTCTGCTTCTCCGTCATCCGGAGTGATTGCCTTTGGTGTACTCCACTGACCGTCACGGCGTGTAAACCAGATGCGCACATTGGGGTTCTTCTCTTTGATTCCGCCAAACCATGCGGCAGTAGGTTTCCCGTCACAGATTGCGACGGTTGCAGCGTGACATTCGCCTGTTTCTTCGTTGATACCTTCTGTTGAAAGGTATTCCTGGTATAAAAGCTCAGCCTTTATCATTTGTTACATCTCCATTCCTGAAAAATGTGTATTTTTACTTCTTATTACGATTATAACAGTAGCTTTTTTTGATGTCAATCTTTTACTTTGTCACCGGAGACAATTTTTTAAAAAATTCATCAATATTTATTCGATGTTCAACAATGATGAATTTTTTAAAATGTGCAGGTAATCGGTTGACAGAAATTTTTTGAAGTGGTATGTTATAAATGTGCTTTAGTCATTAAAGTAAAATAATATTTTATACGTGCGCGGAAGCGTTCAGTATGAAAGAACAAATGAATAAGAATAGGAGAGATTATTATGGCATCACCTGCTCTGGTTGAAGAACTCTATCAGGCACTTCCTGATGAAACAAAAGAATTTCTCGCAACAGCCATTGAGCGCGTTGTTGAGGTTAAAAAGCGTGGAGGAAAGGTAGCGGCAGTTATCGGCAGCGGTCCTAACCTGCACGAGGGTGTTACAACGCTTATCGCTACACTTATTCACGCAGGACTTATTGACGGCGTTACAACAAGCTCAGCTGTTATCTCACACGAAATGGGCGGTACTCTGGACAAAGTAAAGCGTTTTGACGCCGATGTACTGGGTGAAAAATTCCCTGAAGACCTTCGTCCTCGCGGAAATATTTTCGAACTGACTCAGCTTGATAAGGAAGAATGGGCAAGAATCCGTTCAGAAATGCCTCTCGATGAAGAACTGATTGAAATCAGTGAAAAAGCAGATGGCAAGGTTATCATCAAGGCTGCAGGTAATATGGCTTATCCCGTAGGCTATTTCAATGAAACAGTTTCAACTGAGATTATGGTTGCAGCTCAGTCATTGGGCGAAAGCTTTGAATATGTTGCAGGTCTCGGCTCTGACCCCAGAACAATGATAGGTGCAGGTGCAATCAAAAACGTTCCCGTTCTTGTAAGTGTTCCTCAGCTTATCGGTGGCGGACAGGTAGGTCTCTGTATTTCTGACAGTATCCCCGTAAGTCAGCGTTGCCAGAAAATTGCAAAAATGCTTTCAGATGCAGATGTTATCATCGAGTCTGCAGTTGCTCTTACTCAGGAAATTCACGATGGTCCCTTCGAAACATACACAGGTCACGGTATCTGGGGTGCTATGAACGGTATGCCCACATACAGCCTTAAGGATAAGACTCTTATCCGTTTTGACCTTGACGAAAACCACAAGCGTTCATGGGACCTTAATAAACAGAGTGAGCTTATCCAGAAAGCAATCAATGAGGGTCTTCCCAAGACAAAGCTTACAAAGATTCCTTTCCGTATGGAAATGTCAGCATTCACCCGTCTTGAAAACAGTATTCCTGTTATCGGCGATATCGGTGAGCTCTGGCCCATCTTTGTTGACAAAATCTGCAAAGAACTGGGTATCAGCCTTGATTTCTCTTCTGCTCCTCAGAATACAGAAGAGGGCAAGGAAATGCGTGAACGCATTGTAAACGAAGTCAAACCCTTCTCACTTAAGAAGATGCGTAATGCTCTCAGTGAAAAATATAAATTTTAAGGAGTGTTAAAAATGAGTGTTAAAGTTTTAGGTGTTATTCCTGCACGTTACGGTTCATCACGCCTTCCCGGAAAGCCTCTCAAGGATATCTGCGGTAAGCCCATGATTCAGCACGTTTACGAAAACGCAAGTAAGGCAAAAGTTCTTGACAGAGTTGTTGTTGCAACAGACGACCAGCGCGTTTACGATGCAGTTATCGCTTTCGGCGGTGAAGCAGTTATGACAAGCGTAAACCACCCCACAGGCTCTGACCGTGTTGCAGAAGCAGCAAACGCATATGAGTGTGATTATGTTATCAACATTCAGGGTGACGAGCCTCTCGTTCCTCCCGAAATCATCGACGATATCGGAAACGCACTCATCAATAGTCCCGAATGCGTAATGGCAACAGGCAGTGTGCCCATCGACGGCGAAGACTACATCAACAACAACTGTGTGGTTAAGGTTGTTACAGATGTGAACGGTAACGCAATTTATTTCTCCCGTTCACCCATTCCTTATCCCCGTCACGCAGAACACGCAAAATATTTTGAGCATGTGGGAATTTATGCTTACACACACGAATTCCTCAACACATACACAAAACTTGCTCCCACACCTCTCTCAGAGGCAGAATCACTTGAACAGCTTAAGGTTCTTGAACACGGCTATAAAATCAAGATTGTTCCTGCACCTGCACAGTATGAGGCAGTAAGCGTCGACACTGAAGAAGACCTTCAGGAAGTTATCCGTATCTACAAAGAACGCAACGGAATTGAATAATAAGCAATAAAAATATGATGGCTGATGTACAATGCATCAGCCATTTTTGTTTTTTTGTAAGTTATAAAAAATTTCATAATCAGGTGGCATAATAAGTGTGAGGTGATTTTATGTGTACCGCAATAACTTATAAAACAGAAAATTCATATTTCGGACGAACTCTTGACCTTGAATATTCTTACAATGAAACCGTCACGGTGACCCCGAGAAATTTTGTTTTTTCATTCAGGAGAAAGGAAAGTATATCGTCCCACTACGCAATTATCGGTATGGCCACTGTTACGGAAAATTATCCTCTTTACTATGAGGCGGCGAATGAATGGGGTCTCGGAATGGCTGGTCTGAATTTTCCGGGTAATGCCTTTTACGGCGAAGAAAAAGAGGGGATGGATAATATCTCTCCTTTCGAATTTATTCCGTGGGTTCTCTCTCAGTGTAAAAATCTTGATGAAGCAGAAGCTCTTCTGAAAAAAATCAATCTGTGCCATATAAATTTCAGCGAAAGTATGCCCGTGTCGCCACTTCATTGGATAATTGCCGACAGAGAAAGAGCCATAACAGTTGAAGCCGTTGAAGACGGAATGAAAATTTACAGAAATACGATAGGTGTGCTGACAAATAACCCCACGTTTGATTACCATATGATACATCTTGCCGACTTTGCAAATCTCACATCGGGTGTTGCTGAAAATACATTCGGTGAAAACGAGCTTGTATCTTACAGCAGAGGGCTGGGTGCCAAAGGTCTGCCGGGAGATTTGTCGTCAACATCGAGATTTGTCCGTGCAGTCTTCACTAAGCTCAACTCACTTTCTGACGGAAATGAAAATGAGAGCGTAAGTCAGTTTTTTCACATCCTGGGCTCAGTGGAGCAGGTGAGGGGTACGGTGAGATTGCCTGACGGTGGAAATGTGATTACAGTATATACTTCCTGCATAAATCTTGACAAGGGAATTTATTATTACACAACCTACGGAAACAGATGTATTTCTGCAGTCAAGCTGCAGGAACGTGATTTAAGTAGTGACCAATTATTTCTTTATCCCCTCAATAAAAATCAGGTTATATGTTATCAGAACTAATAAAAAAGCTTACACTCCGTATGAGATTTTCGGGGAGTGTAAGCGTTTCTTTATTTCTGAAGTTTTACTGTGTATCCGTCAAAGGAATACTGATGGAATTGAGTTTCACCTTTTCTGACGGGGAAATCTGTTGAAATTATCTGTGCAGACAGTGAATTTATCCGTTCATAATTTTTTTCGTTATAGGTGGGGAAGGCATCGGCGCGTACTCTTACAACAAGGTTGCATTTTCCGATTGTCTCTTCCTCGTGTCTGAGAGCTTCACCGGAGTTGTTGTCAATAATAAAGGCTGTATACGGTTTGTTCCGATCGTTATATCTCAGCATCGGGAACATAGCCTGAGACCTGAGTGTTTTATCGAGAGAAATGTAATCTGAGATGGCTGAGTTGTCGTGGAGAAGGAAAATCACCTTGCCCATAGTCTGCTCAAGAGTGAGCCATCCGTCATTTTCACGCATTTCCTTAAGGCTTTCATATTCTCCCATCATATCATCGGGAGTAAGAAGAGTGTTGCCCATTTTTTCTCTTATAAGCTCATCGCAGATTTTTGCGTACTCAAGACTGAAGTTTTTCATATTGTTTACGGGCGGAACTAATTTTTTAGGCTCCACAATAACCGTAACCGGAAGATGACCGGGGTTATTATCTGACCACATTTTTATTTCTTCAAGCGCCATTGAAAAATCGTAGCAGCTTGATGTGTTATCATAGAGTGGGTTGTGTGTAACAATGAAGCTGACATTTTCTCCGTCGTCTACCGTTTCAATATCTATTTCAATACTTCGTATACCGACTTCAAACTGGTCGGTCAGCGTATCGTTTTCAAACTGTGAAGTGTCTCCCACTAAACCGAAGGTCAGGTCGCTGATAGCACCGTAAAGCTTTCCGCTTTCCTCGGTGGGGAGAAGCTGATAACTGTTGTGAGTCGCGAGAAACTGCAGCTGATTGTATTTTACTCCGTCACGGATTGCTTCATCAATGTCGAATGAAGTGAATCGGTTTTCATCACCGGGAGTATAATTTTCATAGTATTCATTTTCAAGGTATGCCATTCTTTCCTGCTGATATCTGATATTTTCTTCAGCAGAAGCAGTACCTGCCGTAACTGCGGAGAAAAAGTAATATACCACAAGAAAAGGCGCAACAAGAGCTCTGAAAATACGCATCATAATGTCACTTCTTTCTGATAATTTATTGTTCTATTCTAACACAAAAATACAGGATGTGCAACAATTGAAAAAAGCCACACGATCACTATGTAATCGTGTGGCTTTTGATATCCTGAAAATTTACTGCTCAATTGATGAGGCTTCGATGATTCTGCCCTCTGTTGTGGGAACGGTGATTTTCACCTTGTCACCCTTGTTGAGGATTACTGCAAGACTTGATTTCTGTGCTGAGATTGAGAAATAAGCATCATAGGTGTCCAGCTTGATATAGTAGATTGTGTTACCGTCAAGAACTGCTGAACGGATGTCTTCGATTGTACCTTCAGCAACTACCTTTTCTGCAGGTGTTCCTGTTCCGTCAATGTCTGTGTCTGTTACGTGTTCATCAAGGTCGGCAGCTGCGTCTCTTTTGATTCCCATCTCGTCATAGTAAGACTGAAGACAATCAACAAGTTTTGTGCCGACAACAACCTTCTGGAACTGTTCAACATTAACGAGTGAATACATCTTTACAAGACCTTCTGTATCTTTAAGTGCCATAAAGAATGTGGGCTCACCCTGAATGTTGAGAAGAAGTGGGAATGTTGCGTCGTAGCCGTATTGCTGAACCTTACCTTCAGCAGAAAGCTGTGCAGAATATTCAGTAGCACCTGACTGCTTGAAGAATGTTGTTTCTTTCGTTCTCTGGTTGCTGAGAATGAAACCGATGATTGAGTCGTCGGAAGTAACTGATGTTACGCCTGTGTACATATAAACATCATCGTCGATTGCGATGTAGTTGCTGCCCTGTGTTGTGATCTTAACATCTTTCTGGCCGAGGATTGAGTTCCAGAAACCGCCGCTGTACTGACCGTAATAGTCATACTGCTGAGAAATAAGAGTCGAAGAATAAATTCTGTCAATCCACTGAAGACTCTTGTCTGTCTTTGCAGTTTCGATGTCGTAATATTCACACACACCTGTTGTTGCGTCAACAAGAACAACGCCGATTACATCGTCGCCACCGAAGAGACCGATTGTTTTGTCCATTCTGGGACAAATCCAGTAAGGTCTGCCTGTGTCGTCGATTTCAAATGTAGCTTCTTCAAAGAGGTATGTGGGATACTGGAAACGAAGGTGTCTCATAAGGTATCTGCTGAAGTGCTCGGAGGGAGAATATTTGATGTTTTCCATTCCGATATCCTTGAGCTTTACCACGTCAACCTTCTGTGTTGTCATATCAACAATCATATAAGCGGGAATACCCTGAGAACGGTTTGTAAACCACTTGATGATGTTTGCGTATCTGAGTGTTGTAACACGGACGGGGCTTTCTTTGTAGTTGATCTGTGTGTAATACTCAGCGTCTTCGTACTGTGAAACGTATTCTGAAAGTTCACCGAGCTGTCTGCCGCCGAGCTTCTTTGCAGACTGTTCGTCAAGCATAGGCACGGAATCGAAGTCAAGCTCTGCAAATTTTTCCGAGAATTCGCCTTCTTCAACAGTGATGATTTCACTGAAGTCCTTAGCTCTGAAGAAAACTGATGATACAAGTGAGCCGCCCACAACAAAAACAACCAGCACACAGATGATGGCACCGGGCACAAGCGAACTGCGTTTTACATAGGGCATATACTCGGGGCGCATAAGAGCCCTGCTTGTAAAGAAAGAAAATACGGGATATGCAAATGCTGCAAGACCAAGCCAGAAATAGAGCTTGATATCCTTCAGATTGAAAGCGGGGAGCATTACATAATATCCTACTGCTGCTACGATAACTGAAAGGATGACATTGATTGCAACCTTTTTACCTGCTTTTTCGGGAGGGATAACAACTTCGTCTTTTGTGTAGACGCGGCTGAAACCCTTAGGCATACTGAAATTACCTGAATCCATTGACTCATCTCCTAAAGATATATTTATTGGTAATTATTGTACAATATTCACAGTAAAAATACAAGTCTTATTTGAAAATTATAAATGAACGTAATATGAATTGGCTTGACAAAGGCGCGTTTTACTGCTATAATATTAAACTGTCGCATAAGAAAAAGTGCGATAATCCTTGCTCCCTGAGTAAGGGGGCCATAATGACCAGAAGGAGGTGCTTGATAATGGCAGCAAACAGCTATGAAGCTATGTTGGTTTTCTCAGTTGCAAACGGTGAAGAAAGCGCAAAGGCTCTCTACGAAAAGTTTAATGCTCTCATTGAAAAGAACGGCACAATCAACTCTGTGGATGAGTGGGGCACACGTAAGCTCGCTTACCTCATTGATGATGAAGCTGAAGGTTTCTATGTAGTTACAAACTTCTCTGCAGAACCCCAGTTTATCGCTGAACTCGACCGTCGTGCAAAAATCACTGATGGCGTACTTCGTATTCTCACAGTAAGAAAATAAGGACAAGAAAGGAAAGGTATTGAATTATGCTTAACAATGTTGTTCTTATGGGAAGACTTACCGCAGACCCTGAACTTCGTCAGACAAGTACAGGTATTGAGGTAACATCTTTCTCTATCGCCATCGACAGAGGATATACTCGCCCGGGCGAAGAAAGACAGACTGATTTCATCAACTGCGTTGCTTGGCGTCAGACAGCAAAATTCATCACTTCATATTTCCGTAAAGGTCAGATGATTGCCGTAACAGGTTC